>JBHJIZ010000158.1:0-6298 GCA_050043005.1 Paracoccaceae bacterium | reverse complement strand
ACGGTCTTGCCCAGCCGGTTCAACTCGATCAGCAGCCGCAGGATACGTGCACCCAATTCAGGGTCGATATTGCCGGTCGGCTCGTCGGCGAGGATCAGGTCCGGCGCGTTGATCACGGCCCGCGCGATTGCGGCGCGTTGTTTCTCTACGGCAGAAAGCTGCGGCGGCAGGGCATGTGCACGATGTTCGAGCCCGACCCACCTGACGAGGTCCATGATGTCCTCGGCGTGCCCGGTCACGTCCTGACCCGAGGCACGAAGCGGCAGCGCGATGTTTTGCAGGACGTCGAGATGTTCGAGGAGCCGGAAGTCCTGAAAGACAATGCCGATGCGTCTGCGCAGTTGTGCGATCTTGGGCGGCGGCAGACGCGATGGATCGTTTTCGAAGAGTGTGAACCTGCCGCGAGACGGTACGAGTTCTAGATAGAGAAGTTTCATCAGGTTCGTTTTTCCCGCACCGGACGGTCCGGTGAGGAAGTGGAAGGACCCGGGTTCGATATCTGCGGTCAGCTCGGTCAGCGTCTCGCGCCCGTCGTATCCGAACGAGACCTTGTCGAGTTGGATCACCGCTTTGCCCGTTTGCTTCTGCTCGTTGGGTGGGACAATCGCAGAGCCAGCCCTGCGCATCAAGAGAGCGACGCCTTGGCGGCGCCGAAATCGCGGTATAGAGTGCCCCGAACTTCAGATTGCCGAAGACCCGGGGGCCCAAATGTAACTGATCTGCCCGTCCTGCGAGGCGCGCTACGCAATACCTGACGGCTCGATCGGAGAAAAGGGCCGCCAGGTGTCGTGTATGAACTGCGGGCACGGCTGGCACGCCTATCCGCCGCTGGTTCTGGGCGCCGAGGAAGCGGCGGTGTCGCCAGCGGCGGGGATGCAGTGGCGCGATCCGGAAGCGATGCCAAGCCCGCCAACGGCACTGCCGGCGCGGCCGTCGATTCCCGGAATGACGGACGCAGCGCCTGCGGCTGCGGCACCTGCCAAATCACGCAGCGCCGTGAACCGGAGCGAACAGCTCGCCGAGATCCGAGAAATGCTGGCCGAGGTGCAGTCGGAAGACCGCGCGGCGGCGGCACGTTCGGATCAGCGCGCACCGATGCAATCCGAGCCGACGCTGGTGGCGCCAGCGGCAGGGTTCGCGGCGGCAATGGACGATCGCCCATCGAGTTCGACGACGCCGAATACGTTTCGCGACGCCACACGTGCTGCTCCGGAACAGCCCGAGGCACCCGGCGGCGACTACGATGCCAGCTTGCCGGAAGACGATGATGACGATGACGTCGATCCGCTGCGCCGCCGGATGGAGATGCACGACACGTCGAACAAGACGTCAGCCAGACCAACGGATGTCAAACGCCTGCGGCGGACCCATGAACGCCGTGCGAAGCGCCGGATGCGGCAAGGCACCGCCGGATCGGGTGCGTTCTTGACCGGCTTCCTGCTGGTCGCGATCATCGCGTCGGTCATGATCTCGCTTTACCTGTTGCATCCACAGATTATCGCGCGCGTTCCGGCAACCGAGAAGCCGCTGACCGAATATGTGGCGACGATCGATGGTCTGCGCGTCACCGTGGCCGAGACATTCGAGGGGGTTCACGGCTGGGTGAGTCAGCAGCTTGAGGGCAAGGTCTGAGGCTTCAGCCCGGCCCGACCAAATGCACACGGCCATCGTTCTTCCCACCGGCTTCCGGTTCGACTTGCAGGAGCCGAACTCGATCGAGACCGTCGTGCGGACGCTGGCGCCGCATAGCCGACACAGGATCACGATCCTGGCCGATGAGGGCGCCAAGGATCACGGGCCGGTCGACGTGAGCGAGGTCGCGACCAAGGGCGGGCGCTGGCCGCGCACGGATCGGGCGATCGCCATACTGCGCGACCTGAAGCCGGACTTTCTGGAGCTGCACCAGCACGCGCCTACGGCTCGCAGGATCGCCCGCGCGTTGAAGGATATTCCGAACGCGTGGTACCGGCATAATTTCCTGAAGGCTCCCAAGGGAGCGAGCCAGCGTTGGCGGCAGACACGCCGTAACCGCGACTTCGACGGGCATATCTTCGTGAGCGAAGCGACCCGCGCCGCCTTTGCCGCAGCGTTTCCAGTCTTTGCAGACCGGGCACATGCCGTTCCAAACGGGATCGATCCCGCGCCATGGCGGGCTGAGGTCGAGGGCAAGGAGAAGCTTATCGCCTATGCCGGGCGGGCGGCGCCGGAGAAAGGCTTTGCAGAATTGTGCGCCGCGTTGGAGGTCGTGCTGGAGCGTCACCCTGACTGGTCCGTTGGAATTTGTTCGAACGCCTGGACGACGCATGGCAGCTTCGCAGAGACCGCTGTTACACCGTTGCGTCGGTTCGAACGGCGGTTCCAACTCGAAACAGCTCAACCGCTTACCAGTGTGCAGTCACTCCTGAAGCGCGCAGCCATTGCAGCCGTCCCGTCAAAATGGTTTGAGCCATTTGGGCTTGCGGCCATCGAGGCACATTCGGCGGGTTGCGCTGTCCTGTCTTCCGGGACCGGAGGATTGCGTGAGGCAAGCGCCGATCATGCGCTCTATATCGATCCGATCACACCGCATACGATCGCGGATGGCCTGTCCAAGCTGATCGAGGACGCGGACTTGCGTGTGTCATTGGCGCGCTCGGGTCAGGCGTTCTGCATTCTGGAGCATGATGCGATCAAACGCGCCGGAGAGTTGGACGAGCTCAGAGAAGAGATCAAGTCAGCCGTGCTTCGGCGCAGGTGAACCCGCCCGTGGATGGTCCTCACCAGAGCGAAGATATCGAAGTTGCTCTTCGTATGCTTGACGGCGCGGGGCCTTACACGAAGTCGAACACGCTCGGCGCTTCGTCGAGTGCATCGCTCGACGCAACTCTGTTCTGCGTCGAGTCAGAGCCGCCAATGGGCGCAAAGTCGCCAACTGCCGGGACGCTACCACCGCCACCGTCAGAGAAATCGTCCTGCGTTGGGGCGTTGCCGCCGCCGCTGCTTCCACCGTTCGCAAAGTCGTCTTGCGTCGGGGCGCTGCCGCCGCCCCCGCCTCCACCGTTCGCAAAGTCGTCTTGCGAAGGGACGCTGCCGCCGCCCCCGCCTCCACCGTTCGTGAAGTCGTCCACCGAAGGGACGCTGGCGCCGCCAGTAACGTCGCCCGGATCCGGCACCGACGCGGGTATCTGAATGAAATCGCCCGGAACATCATCTTCGGAGTAAAACTCGATCGTGTCATACGCGCGCCCGTCCGCGTCGTAGAGGACCTTTTGGGCCACCCACGCCTGATCGCCATCACCGTCAACAATGTGTTGCTCGCGCATAACTCCATTCTGGAACAGCGCCGCTCTCTGATCTCCATTCTCAAGCAGGACGCGGCGCAGCGAGACCGCGCCACTTTCGTCCAAATGCGTTTCCCGTTCGAGAAAATCGAAAAGACCCGGGTCCGGGAGCGGTTGCGATTGACAGTCTGGGTTGCCCGAGAAGCTACAGGCGGTCGGAGCCGAGGCATCGAAGACGGGTGCTGTGTCGAAGATCGACTCCAGACGTCCGCTGGAAAAGGTCTCGACCCGCGTGAGCCCGGTATCGAACTCGGTCACACGTTGCTGGATCTGATCGGCAATGAAGACGGTTGTCAGGGTCTGCCAGTCATGGACGACTGAGGCGGTGTCTTTCAGATTGACGGTTCTCTGCACCGCATCCTCGCCTGAAACGACGACAGTTTCATAGTCTTCACTGCGCTTTGTTCCATCATCGTACAGGATAACTTTCCGGCTAATTCGACCTGGCTCATCCAAATTCGGGACAAAGTCGGTGATGATCGACGTCCAATCCCTGCCCCCCGGATCCGCGAGCCCTTCCCGGATCGCGTCCGGATCACCGTCATAAAGTTCGGCCCGCGTCAGCCGACCAAATGTGAATGTGTCGACCGACTGCAGTCCGTTGTCGTGAACGATTTCGCGGCGCTCCAGCCCAGCCGCACCATAAGTGCTACTGATTGAAGTCCACAGTTTTTGACCTGGCCCCGCTGTTCCAGCAGCGAGTTCACCCGGATCGCCATCGTACAAAACAAGCTCTGACAAATCAGCGCCTGAAAAGCTTTCCAGTTGAACGAGGCCATTGTCGTAAACAGTTTCGCGTGTCGCCGCTGCCCCCGTCGATTGGTCGTACTGGGTCGTAATGCTGCTCCAGATACGTGCACCGGGGCCAGCTCGATCCGTGTCAACGTCGCGCGGGTCACCGTCGTACTGATCAACAACGGTTCTGACGCCGTTGGTGAAGTACTCATAGTTGACCACCCCGTCGTCGTACTTCGTACCCCGATAGCTGATCAGGCCAGAGGCTTGGTCGTACTCGGTGAAGATGCTGCTCCAGTCACGTGCACCAGCGTCGGCTTGACCTTGGAGGACGTCGCTTGGGTTGCCGTCGAACTGTTGGAAAAGACTTCGGATGCCGTCCGTGAAACTGAAAAACTCGGTCACGCCGTCATCGTATTCAACGGTTCGGCGAGTCTCTGCGCCAGTCACGTCATATTCGAAAGTGATGGTATTCCAGAGATAAACACCAGGGCCGTCTGGTGGGTTATCCCTGAGCACCCGGCTGCGGAGAACTTCGTCAAAGGCGTCATCCCGGACCGTCCCATCATCGAAGACGGTGACTCGGCGAGTTACGAACTCATAATCCGCGACGTTCTCGAAAGTTTCCTCGATCGAGGACCAGGTATAGAGGTCCTCGGTGTCCTCGCGCACACGCGTCGGCATGGACGGTACTCCTCAAAAACAGTAACACTCCGTTAATCAATAGAAGCGCATCAAAACCGAGGCAAGCGGAAAGAAAAAGGGGCCGCGAACGGCCCCCGATTTGATCAAATCGTCATCCAGTCACATCTTGCAGTCGCCGACATAGGCGTTGATGTGGTCTTCCTTGGCGACGGCAACGACTTTGTTCGTGTAGACGTCCCCATCCTTGACGACTTCGCGAACATAGATGTCCTGCTTCGGGTGGTGGTTCGACGTAAACTCGAAGTCACCCCGAACGGCGTCAAAGTCAGCCGCCCGGATTGCGTCGCGGAAGGCGTCCTTGTCCGATGGCTTGGCCGTCTTCAGCGCGGAGATCAGCAGGTTCGCCGTGTCGAAGCCCTGCGATGCATAGAGCGACGGGAGCCGGCCGTAAGCCTCCTTGATCGTGGCAACGAAGCCCTGGTTGGCGGCGTTATCCAGATCCGGCGACCACTGCGAGGTGTTGCGGATGCCGACGGCGGCCTCTCCCACCGCCTGCAGGATGCCCTGGTCGAAATTGAACGCGGTCCCTGTCAGCGTCACGTCAACACCGGAATTTGCGTACTGCTTCAGGAAGGCGATGCCCATACCACCTGGCAGGAAGTAAAACACGTGATCAGCGCCGGACGCCCGGATCTGCGCGATCTCGGCCGCATAGTCTTTCTGGCCGAGTTTGGTGTAGACCTCGCCGACAACCTCGCCCTCATAGGTGCGCTGGTATCCCTTGGCCATGTCCTTGCCGGCCGGGTAGTTCGGCGCCATCAGGAAGGCTTTCTTGCGGCCATCGGCATTCGCCAGCTCGCCCGAGGCTTCCGGAAGATCGTCGTTCTGCCACGAGACGTTGAAGTAGTTCTCGTGACACCCCTTGCCCGCGAGCGCCGAAGCTCCGGCGTTTGGCGAGAGGTAGAACACGCCTTGACGCGTGGACGAAGACGCCACGGGGATCAGCAGGTTCGACCAGATGATGCCGGTCAGCACGTCGACCTTGTCGGACTGGATCATCTTGTCGGCCAGTTGCACTGCGACATCCGGCTTGCGCTGGTCGTCCTCGATGGTGACGTCGATATCCATGCCGGATTGCTGAACCGCGAGCATGAAGCCGTCGCGCACATCGATGCCGAGGGCTGCACCCCCACCCGAAAGCGTGGTGATCATGCCGACCTTGAGATCCGCAGCGATGGCCTGCGTGGCGGTCAGTGCGAGCGCCGCAGCCGCCAGTGTAAGCTTTTTCATTCGATCCTCCCTGGAAACGTTCCCGGAGGTATTGCTGTCACGGGGGATCGGATGTGTTCAAGCGAAAAGTCCACGCGCCAACCCAGAGCACTGAGACGCGCGCCTTTGCCGAAGCCGCGCGCGGCAAGCGGTGCAAACGCTAGATCGGGCTGCTGGGCTCCCACGGTTTGAAGGTGATCTGTCCATCGGGTTTGACCTTCGCCACGCAATGCTCGATCGCGCTTTGACTGTTCATCTGCTCGGCGCGTTTCTCCATTTCTTTCGCGCAGCAAATGCTGAGCAGTTCGTCGATCTGTTCGTTCGAGAGA
>JBHJIZ010000157.1:0-37348 GCA_050043005.1 Paracoccaceae bacterium | reverse complement strand
CGGCATTCATTGCAAAGTTCGCGCAATCCGCGCAGTAAACGCAAGCACTTTGCGCCTGTTCGGTGGCACATCCTGCGGCATGACATATGACCTCTACATCGCGCTTGCCGTGTTCGCCTTTGTCACCTCGATCACGCCGGGACCGAACAACATCATGTTGATGACTTCGGGCGTGAATTTCGGGTTCTACCGAACCATCCCGCATATGCTGGGCGTCGGGATCGGGTTCGTTGTCATGGTTCTCGGCGTTGGGTCCGGGCTTGCCGGCATGTTTCAAAGCTGGCCCGTGGCGCACGACATCCTGAAGATTGTCAGCACGGTCTATCTGTTGTGGCTGGCCTGGAGGATCGCCACACAGCCGGTCCGCCGCATCGAGGCCGGATCAGCGGCGCGGCCCATGACGTTTCTGGAAGCCGCAGCATTTCAATGGGTTAATCCGAAAGCCTGGGCCATGGCGTTAACCGCCGTGACCGCGTACTCACCCGATCGGGAGCTGGCTACGATCCTGCTGGTCGCAATCGTGTTCGGCGCAATCAATCTGCCTGCGGTCGGGTCGTGGACTCTGTTGGGCGAGGCGATGTCGGGCATCTTGCGCAAACCTGCCCGCTTGCGTGCTTTCAACATCACAATGGCGGTGTTGCTGGTCGCATCTCTTTGGCCATTGGTCATGGCGTAGAGCAGCTATCTATCAGAAGGTAGGGTCGATTTGCTCCCTGTCTATCGGTCGATAGGCTGCCGAACCGAAGATGATCCGAGAGTAGGGTGGGCGCATCGCCCACCCCGGTCATGCGTTATTTGATCCAGTCACCGTACTTCTCGGCCTGAGCCTTCAGATAGGCCGTTGGCTTGATGCCCCACTTCGCTTCCAGCGCGATCAGGTCGCCGCTGCGGTGCCAGTTGTACTGCACACCCGACATGAAGTTTCCGAAGACGCAGGACTGCTCGGCCAACGGCACTGCGAGACCCCAGGGGTTGTCGTCCTCCGAGCTCAGCGGCATCTCGAAATCGTCCCAATTGCCGGACGCGAGGTCCGAGCCGATTGAAGAATCGTCGTAGACCCAGGCGACGCACTTGCGGTCGCGCAGCGCCTGCTTGGCTTCGGCATTGCCCGTAAACGCAACGATTTCAACGCCGTAACGCTCTTCCACGATCTTGTTGTAGAACGCGCCCTGCTTGCCGCAGACCTTCTTGCCGCTCAGGTCTTCCCACTTCGAGAAGCTCAATGCCTTAGGTGCCATGACGTTGGTGCCCGAGGTGTAGTAGTTCGGGCCCGGAATGCCGACAATCTCGCGGCGGTCGGCGCGGTCGGACATCGTCGCGATGAACATGTCGACCTTGCCCTGTTCCAGGAACTGCATGCGGTTCGAGGATTGCACGGGGACCAGCTCGGCCTCGACGCCCATCTTGGCGGCGACGTCCATGGCCATGTCGATTTCCATGCCAACGAGCGCGCCGCTTTCATCGCGGAAGCCCCACGGCTTGTAGTCGGCCTTCACGCCGATCACGATCTTGCCGCGCTCCATCACCTTCTTCCAGGTGTCGTTCGTGCAGGTGTGGTTGTCGGCGAAGGCCGCCGAACCCATCAAAGCCGCGACGGTGAGCCCGCCGAGCGTCGCTGTCAGTGTCTTGAACATCAGTCTCTCCCTGTTGCCGGGCGTGCTGCCCGAGCCGTGTAGCCTGATCGCGGAAAGGCCGGGCCAAGACGCCTCGACAGCTCCGCGCAAACGCGCGAAAGAGGATCACAGCCCCGTGAGCGCGTCAACGTGGAAGCCGCCATGTCCCCTGCCGATTTGCCGTCCCAGGCTTCTGTGATCGTTGTCGGGGGCGGGGTGATGGGGTGTTCGACGCTCTATCATCTGGCGAAGTTCGGGGTGACGGACGCGGTCCTGCTCGAGCGTAACCAGGTGACCTCCGGGACCACGTGGCATTCTGCGGCGCAGGTGCGGGCACTGAGATCCTCGCGCAACCTGACCGAGCTGATCCGGTACTCCATCGCGCTCTATTCCGAGTTGGAGGCCGAGACCGGGCAGGCGACGGGCTGGATCAACAAGGGGTCCCTATCGATCGCGACGACCCAGGACCGGCTGGTGCATATCGAACGGCAGGCAGCGCTTGCACATCTGTTCGGGGTTGAGGCCGATGTGATCGGTCGTGGCGACGCGCGGGAACGCTGGCCGCTGATGAACGGTGATGATGTCCTCGGCGCGGTCTGGTCGCCGGGCGACGGGCGGGTCAGCCCATCCGATCTGTGTGCCGCACTGGTAAAGGGCGCCAAGGCGCGCGGCGCCCGGATCTTCGAGAACACCGGGATCACCGGGATCCTGACGCGGGACCGCAGGATCGCGGCGGTCGAGACCGCACGCGGCGTCATCCAGTGCGATGCGCTGGTGCTGTGCACCGGGCTCTGGTCGCGCGAGGCCGGGTTGATGGCGCATGTCGATCTGCCGGTCTGGCCGTGTGAGCACTTCTATCTGCTCACCAAGCCCGTGCCAGGGGCCGAGGGCAATCTGCCGACGCTTTCGGACCATGACGGGCATCTCTACATACGCGACGATTCCGGCGGGCTGCTGGTCGGGTGCTTCGAGCCGATGGGCAAGCCGATCGATCCGGATCGCATCGGGCCGGATTTCGCGTTTCAACTGCTGCCCGAGGACTGGGACCATTTCGAACCGATGATGACCAACGCGCTGCATCGGCTGCCGGTGCTGGAGCAGGCCGAGGTCAAGATGCTGCTGAACGGGCCGGAATCCTTCACGCCGGACGGGAGCTTTGTTCTGGGTGAGGCGCCGTTGGTGCCGGGGCTCTACCTGGGCTGCGGCATGAACTCGGTCGGGGTCGCGACCGGTGGCGGGGCAGGGATGGCACTGGCGCGGACCATCGTAGACGGGCAGGCCCCGTTCGATCTGGGCGAAGCGCACCCGGCGCGGTTCCCGCCAGAGGTGTTCACGACGGAGGCCTTGACCGCCCGCGCGCCGGAGGTGCTCGGCAAGCATTACGAGATCACCTATCCTGGTCGGCACTGGTCGACAGCACGCGATCTTCGGGCGCATCCTCTGGCGGACCAGTTCAGGCGATCAGGTGCCGTGTTCGGCCAGGTTTACGGCTGGGAACGCCCGGTCGTCTTTGGCGATGCGCCGCACGCGCCTTTGGCGTTTGGGCGCCCACCCTGGTTCGATCAGGTCGCAGCGGAGGTCGAGGCCGCGCACAACAGGGCCGCGCTGTTCGATCTGTCGACGTTCGGGACGCTGGATGTCGAGGGGCCGGATGCCTGCCGTCTCCTCGATCGGGTTTGTGCAAACCGGATGGACCGTGGGCCGGGGCGCGCGATCTACACGCAGATGTTGAATGCGCGCGGCGGCATCGAGAGCGATCTGACAGCGGTTCGGATCTCGGACACCCACTACCGGCTGTCGGTCGGCACGTCGGCTGTGCTGCGCGACATCGCATGGCTGAACCGGCACGCTGCGGACTTCGACGTCACAATCCGGGATCGCACGGCCGAGGTATCCACGATTGGCCTGATGGGACCGGACAGTGCGGCAATCCTGGAACGCCTGGGCGCCACGGATCTGGTCGCCTTGCGTTACTTCCAAAGTGTGGACGATCTGGTCGACGGTGTCGCAGTGCGCGGCACACGCTTGTCCTTTGTCGGTGAGCTTGGCTGGGAATTGTCCTGTGCTGTGCCGGCTGCCGGGCAACTCTGGGACATGCTGCGCGGCCAGGGCGCGGAGCCTGCCGGGCTCTATGCTCAGACGTCGATGCGGATCGAGAAGCGGTTTCTATCCCACGGCCATGACATGGACACCGATACGACGCCGTTGGATGTCGGTCTTGGTTTCGCCGTTGGATGGGACACGGACTTCATCGGGCGTGAGGCGTTGGTTCGCCGACAGGAGAACGGCGCGGCAAACCGGCTGATGTCCGTGCTGTTCGATGACTCCGCCGCCTGCCCGATCGGGGATGAACCTGTGCTGTTGGACGGCAAGATCATCGGCAAGACAACCTCCGCCGCGTTCGGGCACAGGGTCGGGCGCCCTGTCGCGCTGGTGATGTTCGCCGATGGGCAGGTCCCATCGGCCGGGACGGTGGTCGAGACCCAGATCGCGGCGCAGCGTTTCAGCGGTACGGTCAATGATGGCGCGGTCTTTGATCCGAGTGGCGCACGCATGAAGGATCACTGAACCTCGATGATTTAGCACTGGCATCGACGTCCATTGCCGAAGCATCCCGGGTCAAGCCCGGGACGCATCGGAGCGTGCAGCCTGCCACCGCTCCGGGTACCTTGACGCCGAACTGGTCGCCCGCACCGATTGCAATTCCTGCGATTTCAGTGCATCCGTGCGGCGGGAAACGAGACTGGCGTAAGGCCGGCGAGGGAACGCACAATGGCGCTGGCCGAGGACAAGCACGCCCAGATCATCGACGCGGCGGTCGCTGAGTTCCGCGAGCGCGGCTTCAGCGGTGTTTCGATGGACCGGGTGTCGGCGCGGGCCCAGGTCTCCAAGCGTACGGTCTACAATCACTTCGAGAACAAAGAGGCCCTGTTCCGCGCGATCCTGGACATTATGGCATCCCAGGCGAACCGGTCCTTCGAAATCACCTATGATCCCGCGCGCCCGATCCAGCCGCAGCTGATCGAGCTTGGCTGGGCCGAGGGACGTCTGCTGATCGATCCCGATTTCATGAAGCTGGCCCGGATGGTTGTGGGCGAGACCATGCGCGATCCGGATCTGGCGGCCGAGATGAACGACAAGATGGCCCGGATTGCCGTGTTCGAGGAGTTCATCGGCGATGCCGCGCGGGCAGGAGCACTGGCAATCGACGATGTCGCGCGGGCGGCAGAACAGTTCCTGGGCCTGATTAAGGCAACCGGGTTCTGGCCCGTGATCTTCTCGGGCGAGTTGCTCGATGAAGCTCAGATGACGCGTCTGATCGAAGACTCCGTCAGTGTCTTCCTGAACAGCTATCTGAAAGGAAAAGGGTGAGAGGCTGGACAACGACCCAAGCGGGGCTCGTTACGGCTGCTTCCTTCCGGATCTGACCGGGTTGGCGAGGCGCTCACCCGCGCCAACCTCTCGCCGCAGGATATAGGTGGATTCGACGGATCACGCAAGACGGCCCCGGTCACACGGGCTCGGCTCAGGCGTCCTCGCGGCACAAAGCCTGGCTCAGACAGTGGACACCGCCCCCGCCCAGCGTGAACATCGACATG
This sequence comes from Paracoccaceae bacterium, assembly GCA_050043005.1. GTDB lineage: Bacteria > Pseudomonadota > Alphaproteobacteria > Rhodobacterales > Rhodobacteraceae > Thermohalobaculum. The sequence continues at coordinate 32,136 of JBHJIZ010000157.1, read as the reverse complement.
TCGGGATCGTAGACCTCGAACCCCAGCGCGCGCATCTTGGCGTTCAGATCCTCGGCCCCGGCCATCGACAGCACCTTGTCATTGCCCAAAGCCACAAGGTTGACGCCCAGGTTCTTGGCTTCGCGATAGCCCACGTCGACGATCTCGATCCCCCAACCGCGCACGATGTCGACCAGCCACGGTTCCATTGCGTCCACACAGGCGACTGCCATCTTCTCCGCAAGTGGCACGATCAATCCGTCCATGTGCACGAACTCGCGGCTGATCGGGGCAACGACTGCCTCCCAACCTTCCGCGCGGACAAATTCTGCGACCTGTTCGCTGCCGTCCTTCTCGGACCGTTCCCCGCAATAGCCGATCAGCACCCGGCCCGGTTCGATGATGTTGAAATCCCCGCCCTCGAAGTGCCCGGCAGTCGCGAACTTCCAGATCGGGATGCCGTGGTCCTGATAGAACCTGATCACGGTCACATAGTCCGCCCGGCGGCACTTCAGCTGCATGTGGCAGATCAGCGGACCCCAGGGGGTCATCGCCGAACTGTCGCGGGCGAAGAAGTTCCGGTGCAACACCGCGTCGGGTGCAAGGTAGTGGCAGGTGACGCCGTTCTCCTCGTAGATCGCCACCATCTCGGAATGCTGCTTCATCGCGAGCTGAAGATCGAACCGGTGCCCGGTCTTGTCGGCGTTCGCCAGGGTGCGACCGATCAGCGGACCCGCCTCGACCCAGCGATAGAACTCCGGCTTGCCCAGCAGCACATCGGTCAGCTTGGCATAATCGTTGTTGATGCCCCACTTTTCCAAGGTTTGCGGACCGTTCTTCATGCTCAGCCTCCCTGCACATTCGCGCGGAACGTCACTGGCACGCACTGCGATGGAGCGGAGGTGGTCTCAGCCCTGCAAGGACGCAGGCAATGCACAACTCTTCTCGTTCAGCTTGTCGCGCACGGCGTCCTCGCGCTGGTCGAAATCAACGGCGTATGCGTCCTTGTTCTCGACCAGCTTGCCGTGCGCTGCCGTCAGCTGTTCGCAGTCCATGGCGGCCATCTCGGCTTCCCAGCTCGAGATTCCTGCCAAACGCTGTTCCTCGGCATCGACCACTTCGCTGATGGCATAACCCAACGCGACGACACAGCCTTGCAGGGTGAGCAATACGCAGAACGCCCCTGTAAGCTTTCCAATTGTTCGAAACACTGTCCACTTCCCCTCATCCACCTTCCCAAGCGCTTAGGCAGCCACGCGTCGAGCGTCAACGGAGAATGCCCGCAGACCTCAGACGGCTTTCGCGATGGCTTTCGTGATCTCGCCAATCAATTGATCTGGATCCTCACAGCCGACCGATGTGCGGATGAAGCCTTCCGTGATGCCCTGCGCCAGGCTCCCCGCCTCGGTCAGCCCGCGATGCGAGGACGAGGCCGGATGAGAAAGCGTCGTCCCGATATCGCCGAGCGTTGGTGCAAAGGCGATGTGCTCGGCCGCGTGCAGGAACTGGTTCACGGTCTCCCGCCCGCCGTCCAGCCGGAAACTGACCATGTTCGCACCCTGGTCTCCCAGCAAAGCCTTGGCGCGGTTGTGGTCCGGGTGATCGGGCCGGGTGGGGTACAATACGCTCGCGACCCCTTGGGTTGAAACCAGTGCCTCGGCCAGTGCTGGCGCATTGGCCTGTGCCCGGTCATAGCGCAGCTCGAACGTGTGCAATCCGCGCTCGGCCAGCCAGCAATCGAACGGGCTGCCGGTCATGCCCCAGGTCACAGCGGCGTCGTAGATCGCCGTGTTCAGTTCAGGCGTGCGTCCCGCCGCCCAGCCCAGTGTGACGTCCGAGTGCCCGGCCAACAGCTTGGTGATCGAGTGTATGACGATGTCCGCGCCATGCTCGAACGGGCGGAAGGCACGCGGCGTAGTGAAGGTGTTGTCGACCACCAGTAGCACGTCGTGCTCGCGGGCCACGCGCGCGATCCCCTCCATATCGGCAACGCGCAGGGTTGGGTTCGAGACGACCTCGACCAGGATCATTCGCGTCTCGGGCCGGATCGCGGCGGCAATCGCCCCGGCAGCGGTCGGATCGGCCAGCGTGATCTCATAGCCCAGGCGTGGCAGGTCCTTGGTCATCAGCCGCAGTGACCGCCCGTAAAGCTGGTCGCCCGCCACGATGTGATCGCCCGCCTGCAAGATCCCCAGCAGCATCGCCGAAATCGCCCCCATGCCCGAGCCCATGACAGTGCCCTTGCCCCAGGCCGGATCCATGCCTTCGAGCCAGTCGATCTTCTCGGCCAGCACGCTGGCATTGGGATGCCCCTCGCGCGCATAGGTGTAGCCCGAAGCCCGCCCCTCGTATTGCGAATCCAGTTCGTCCGCATCGGTCGAGCGGTAGACCACCGAGGGATAGATCGGCGTCACGACGGGGCGCGAGACAGAGTGCGGCACGGATTGGCGGCGCACGATCGAGCGCGGGTCTTCGGTCATTCGGCAGGTCTCCGGAATTTGTCGCGGGCGGTATTGCGCCACCGGCACTTAGTCCATCGACGTGCCGCCATCCACATTGATTGTCTGGCCTGTGACATAGCTCGACCCCGCGCTCAGCAGAAATGCGATGACCGAGGCGACTTCCTCGGGCGCGCCGAACCGACCCATCGGCGTCGACGCCAGCAAGGCATCTCCGCGTTGTTCGATGATCTTCGCAGGCATCGACGTGGTGATAATCCCGGGGGCCAAGGCGTTCACTGTTGCACGCTTGGCAAAGCGCCGGGCCAGCGCCCGCGTCAGGCCGACCAATCCACCTTTCGAGGCGGAATAGGCCACGTGGTCCCCGCCGCCGCGCCGAAAGGCCAGGGACGAGATGAACACCACCCGCCCGCTCTGGTCCGTGGGCAGCCGGTCCTGCACTGCCGTCGCGAAGTTATAGGCGTTCTCCAACCCGTTCTGCATCGTGCGTTCGTAGATCACCGGGTCATCCCCCAGATCCGGATCCGGCTCGAACGTGCCTGCCAGGTGAACCAGCCCGTCAATCGTCCCGTCGATACCGGCCAGAGCCTGACGGCACTCGGCCACGCTCAACGGGGTTGCGGCCACGGCCTGCGCGCCGGTTTCGGCAGCAAGATCGATCACGCCGGACTCGGCGCGGTCGATCAGCAGCAGGCTGTCCCCCGAGAGCATCGGGATCAGGGCGCGTCCGATTCCCCCGCCCGCACCCGTGATGACGATGTTTCGTGCCATGTGATCCTCCCTTTTCCGCGAGAGTTCTCCAACACGGGCGCCTTGTCCAGCGGGCCGGGTCAGCTATCATAGACGCACTCAATGAGGGAGACCGGACCATGGCCGCAACGCCCCCTATCTGCGACTTCGGCTGGCTTGCGCCGGCCTTCTCGCTGCCCGGCACCGATGGCCGGACATACTCTTTGGACGACATTCGCGGGCCGAGTGGAACGCTGATCATGTTCATCTGTAATCATTGCCCGTATGTCACCTCGGCCATCGACCGGATCGTGCGCGACGCACAGGCGCTGCGGGGCCAGGGGATCGGTGTTGCCGCCATCTGCTCGAACGACGCGCGCACCTATCCCGCCGACAGCTTCGACCGCATGGTAAGCTTCGCCAAAGCACATGGATTCCCGTTCCCATACCTTCATGACGAAACCCAGTCGGTCGCGCGGGCCTACGATGCCGTCTGCACGCCGGATTTCTTTGGCTTCGACACGGATCTGGGCCTGCAATACCGCGGCCGCCTGGATGAAGGAGGTCGCCGCGATGTGCCCGGCGCCCGGCGGGAGCTGGTCGAGGCGATGACCCAGGTCGCGCAATCCGAACAGGGACCGGCCGATCAGACGCCCTCGATGGGTTGCTCGATCAAGTGGAAGGCTGCTTGAGGCGCATCAACGCGCGCAGCGCCGCGACGCCCAGCGCCGGTCCTACGCCCATGATTGCCAGAACGACCGGCCAGCCAAGGGCCTGGGCCGCGACCGGCGTGATCTGCACCGTGAATGCGGTCAGCATGAAGCCCAGCGCTGTCTGAAGTGTCATCAACGAGCCGACGCGCTCTGGCGGGGCCGCATCCGCGACAAGGGCCGAGAAAAGCGCCGAATCCGGGATCACGGTCAGACCCCAGACGATCAGGATCGCGATCATCAGCCAGGCGGGGCCGCCATAGAACAGCGCGGCGGCCAGCGCCGAACCGGTCGACAGAACCATCACGATCGCCGCGACCTCGGCCTTGCCGAACTTGTCCGCCAGACCGCCCGCCGGGATGCAGATGAAACCGCCCAGCGCGATCGCCAGAAAGGCCGTCAGCTTGGCAAGCGACCCGTCAGGATCCGCGCCCGTGACCGCAAACGAGGTCGCCGCGATCACGCCGACCCAGGCCCAGAGCGCATAAAGCTCCCACATGTGCCCGATGTATCCCAGGATCGCATAGCGAATGCGTGGATTGGTCCAGGCCAGCGAGATCGCCGACAGATCCAGACGCGGCGCCCGCGCATGGTACGGACCCAGGCCGACCAGCAGCATTGCCAGACCACCGCTTGCGGCGACCGCGCTCGAGATCGAGATGGTCACCCGCCAATCCGCTCCGCCCGAGAAGGCGATCAGATGCGGGGCTGCCGACCCCAGCGGCAGGGCACCGACCAGTGAGCCGACCAGCAGACCCCGGTTCCGGATGGTCCACCCGACCGCCACCTTCATGCCAACCGGATAAACACCAGCCAGAAAGGCGCCGGTCAGGGCACGCATGGTCACGGCCTCCCAGCCGCCGATCGGAGCAACCAGCAACAAGGCATTGGCACTGGCCGACAGGACCGCCGATATCGCGAAAACCGCGCGCGGATCGTATCGGTCTGCCCAGCCCGCCAGGCCGAACACGATGGCGCCCAGGGCAAATCCGACCTGCGTGGCCGTCGACAACCAGGCCAGGTCGACCGTGGTCAATCCTGCCTCCGCCGACATCTCGACCAGCACCGCCGAGGACGAAAACCAGACCGACAGCACAGCGATCTGGCTGAGGATCAGGACGGCGATGGAGACGCTGCGGGAGGTCATTTGGATTCTGTGATCGTGGATGCGGTCTCGCTATGGCATGCGCATGGCGCTGTCCACCCGCAACACCTGAACGTCAGCGGGTTTGATCGACGCTGACGACCCTCTCAGCCCTTGCGGCTGCGCCGCGTCTCGGATGGGCGCATCGCGAACTGCCGCTGATAGGCCATGGCAAAATGCGAGCTCGACGAAAACCCGGTCAGGCACGCGATCTCCAATGTCGGCAGGTTGGTGTGCAACAGCAGATCCCGTGCCTTCTCCAGCCGCAATTGGCGATAGAACTGTGCCGGGGCGCAGCCCAGATTGGCGTTGAACAGCCGCTCCATCCGCCGCAGGTTCAGCCCGGCGATCTCGGCCAACTCATCCATGCGCAACGGCTCTTCGATGTTCGACAGCATCAGGTTGACGATCTGCTGCACGACTTCGGGCAGCGTCTCGAGCCGCTCCAGATGTCCGGGCCGCTGATGCACGGCGGAATTGCGGATCTGGTCGATCTGGAACTGGTTGCCAACAGAGCGGCTCAGCGTCTCGCCATGATCACGCTCGATCAGGCCGAGCATCATGTCCATGCCGGTGATCCCGCCCGAGCCTGTCCACCGGTCGCGATCGACCACATAGACGCCCGGAGAGGACACCAGATCGGGAAACTCCTCCTGAAAGGCTGGCTGGAATTCCCAATGCACCGTGGACTCGTACCCGTTCAGCAGCCCGGCACGCGCCAGAATGAACGTGCCCGCTGACAGCGAGCCCAGCACCACACCTTGGCGAGCCAGTTTCTGCAGACCCGCGTTCAGCCGTGCGCGGTACGGCGGGTCAGCCTCGAGCCCCGCGCAGACAAACAAGAAATCCGGCTTCCCCTCGTCCGTCAACGCGCCTTCGGCCGCCACCCGCATCCCGTTCGAGGCCGCCAGCGGCGCGCCGTCATGGCTGATCAGGTTCCACGCATAGGCCTCGCGCCCCAGTAGCCGGTTGGCCTGGCGCAATGGCTCCAGCGCGGACGCTACGCTCAGCATCGAGAACGCTTCGATCAGCAGGAAGGTCACGTGCGTTGGACGGGCTTCGGTCATGGCGCGGACGTTGTCGCATTTTTGACAGGGAAATCGACCGTTTTTCTCGCCGTACTTGACCCCGACCAAGCCTCTGCGCCCAGAGTACATGATCGCGTCGAACGACCGACCCGTACCATGAGGTGCACGGTGCTTTGATCGCAGGGGGCCAAACCCCTTGCAGGTCTTTCTCATGTGCGCCGGCGATAAACGCTCGATAGAACGCCGTTCGGAAGCTCCTCGGCGGCGGTGAGCCGGAGGTTCGCAGGCGAAGAAGTTCCACCGAACAACCGCTTTCCCTCGCCAAGCAAGACCGGGAACGTCCAGATGCGAAACTCGTCGATCAGGTCATGCTCTAACAGCGACTGGATCAGCCGCGCGCTGCCGTGGACCTGAAGCAGCGGTGCATCCTGCGACTTCAGCCGCCGGATCTCTTGCATGACATCGCCGGTCAGTGCGCGCGAATTCTGCCAATGAACCTCAAGCGGCGTGGACGTTGCCACGAACTTCTCCGCGGTGTTGAGCCGGTCGGACGCGACTGACTTGGTTGCGTTCGGCCAGTACGATGCAAACAGATCATAGGTCCTGCGCCCGAACACGACATCATAGGGTTCAGACATGGCCGTCCGTTCCACATGCGGCATTACCCCGTCCCAGAAAGGTGCTGCCCATCCGCCCATGTCGAATCCGCCCGAGGGATCCTCCGTGGCGGAGCCAGGCGCCTGCATCACGCCATCCAGCGACACAAAGACCAGGATCGCCAGCTCCCGCATGTTACATGCCCGCGCGTGCCTGCGACTTCGCGAATGCGGCGAGCTTGTCAAAGGCTTGGGCCCAGCCGCCTGCCCCTGCCGTACCGGATTCGACACCGACATGGGTCATGATCATCCTGGTTCCGCTGTCCGTCTCGCTCAGGTCCACATGCACTTCGGTGATGTCGGGAAAGCCGTCGGGCATCCCCATGGCCTGCGGCGTGATTATGGTGCCTTCCGCGTCGCACATGCTTTCTGTATAGACCAGACGGTGCGGTGCGCTCACCTCCTTGTAGATGCCGGTGAACCACATCGACATCGACCGTTCAGGCGATTGCATTGCCATGCAGACCTTGCGGGTGCCACCGACCCTGACGTCCATTTCCGCGACGGGAACCGACATTCCATTGGGGCCGTACCACTGTTTGAAGAGCTCGGCGTCGGTCCACATCTGCCACACCGCGTCGATCGGCGCGTCGAACTCTCTTTCGATCCTCACCCAATTGCTTTGATCATTCATGACGATCGATCCTTCATGCCGTTCAGCAGGTGTCCCATCACATCGAACCGGGCGTTCCAGATGTGGCGGTATTTCTCGGTCCAATTGGCGACGGCTTCTATCGGTGCGGTGTCCAGCGTGCAGGTGCGGTACTGCGCGTTGACTTCGCGTTTGACCAACCCTGCGTTTTCGAGAACCCGGATGTGCTTTGACACCGCTGGCAGCGACATATCGAACGGTTCCGCCAGGGTGTTCACGGTCGCTTTGCCCTCTGCCAGACGCGCCAGGATCGCGCGGCGCGCCGGGTGCGCCAAAGCCGAGAATGCAGCGTCCAGTTCGTCATCCTGAGTCATCAGTGCAGTATTAAACCATTCTGTTAATTAATCAACTGGTTTAATACAGTTTGGCTTGCTCTCACATCGGACCGGGCGCGGAGGGCCTGCGTGAAACACATCCGGCAAAGCCCGCCGAGCGCGAACTTGGATAGCGTATCGTTGAAACGGAACGACAGCGTGCCGGGCAGGTGGCTGACACGCACGCAGCGCCGCACCGGGCCCTGGGTGCGATCACGCGCCACGGCAGCGACACAACCAGATTTGGAACGCCAGATATGGGCCGCCGACTATGGACAGCGCCGAGCGCGAATCCGGCGCCGCTGGGCGAAAGGCCCGTCGCCTCAGCCCGTGGCAGTCACCACCCGCTGAGGCTGAACGACCTTCCAGATCGCCGAGAACAGGGCATTCGGATCGACGGGTTTTGAGACGTACTCGTCCATACCCTTAGACAGGTAATGCTGCCGGTCGCCGACCATCGCATTCGCCGTCAGGGCAACGATGGGCGTGCGCGCGGACGGCCCGTTCAAGGTGCGAATGACCCGCGCAGCCACCGTTCCATCCATCTCCGGCATGTAGATGTCCATCAGAATGATGTCGTATTGGCGTTCCTCAGCCATCGCCACGGCCTCGGCCCCATTCTTTGCGGTGAAGACGGTGTGACCGGCTTCGGTCAGCAACCGGCTCAGATGATAGCGGTTCGTTTCGTTGTCCTCGGCAAGCAGGATTGCCAAGGCGTGATCCGACGCGGCGCTGTCTGTCGCATGCGCTGAATGCGCGGCGGCAACCTCTTCCGTACAGTTCTCGAATTGCGCGAGGAACGTGAATGTCGATCCTTGGCCTACGGTGCTTTCGAGCCAGATCTCTCCCCGCATCAACTCGACGAGTTCCTTCGAGATCGCCAGCCCCAGGCCAGTTCCGCCAAAGCGGCGCGCGATCCCCGGGTCGCCCTGGTAGAACCGCTCGAACAGGTTGTCCTTGATCTGGTCGTCGATCCCGATGCCGGTGTCCGCGACCCTGACCATCACGGTTGCATCCCCCGAAGCGTCCAGTCCACAGGTCTTTCGAATGACGACCGAGCCACTCTGCGTGAACTTCACGGCGTTGCCGACAAGGTTCACCATAATCTGCCGGAACCGCCGCGCATCGCCAATCACAGAATCGGACTCGCAGCCGTCGATTTCACAGCGAAGCTCCAGACCCTTGGCGCGGGCCCGTTCTTCAAACAAGCTCGCCACACTGTGCACGACAGCGTTCGGCGAGAACGGTTGGTGCGAAAGCTCGACTGAGCCCGCCTCGAGCTTCGAATAGTCGAGGATGTCGTTGATTACCTCCAGCAGTCCATCCGCCGCTTCCTTCGCGCGTCCGATGACCTCTTTCTGATCGTCGTTCAGCATCTCGGGCTTCAGCAGACCGAGCATACCCAGAACGCCGTTCATGGGCGTGCGCACTTCATGGCTCATGGCGGCGAGAAATTCGGACTTGGCGGCATTCGACTTTTCCGCCGCCAGCCGGGCCTCGATCAGATCGGCGTTGGTCCTCTCAAGTTGGGATGTGCGCTTCGCGACCCGCTCTTCGAGTTCGTTGTTGAGTTCGCGAAGCTCCTGTTTTGCCTGCTCGCGTGTCTCGGCCTCCCGGGCTAGCGCGGCGTTCTTTTCGGCAAGGTCGCTGGTGCTCGGCAGGGCAAGGAGTTTTGGCATCAAGGGCCACAGGGCGATCGCTGTCGCCACGGAAACCAGGGCGGTTATCATCTTCACGATGGCCTGCAGGCCATAGTCCGGCACCCACATCGTCCAGATTCCGAAGGCGTGGGTGACGCCGCACGCGACGATGAACCCGCCGAACAGGAACAGCACCCAGCGATAGTTGAAATCCGGGCGGTTCAGCGCAAAGAAAATCAGCGCGATCGGGATGCTGAAATAGGACACGGCGATGAGAATATCGGACAGGATGTGCGCCCAGAACACATCGGCGCGCCAAAGCAGGCACATGCCGTGCGGTTGAAAGCCCTCGTTCGACAAGAAGTCCCAGATCGCTGATTGCATGGCGCATCTCCAAACCGGTTTTGGCGCGGAAACTCGGCGACAGATGTTAAGAAACTGTTAGCTATGATTAACGATGTGAAACTTGAGGCTGCACGCGCGGGACCCTCACGTGATCGCCCGACCGGATGGGTCCGGTGACCGCAGTTTCCCGCAGCACTAACACCCATGCCGAACACCGTGAGCCGCCGCAGCAGCGAAAGCCGCTGGTGTCCTGCAGCCTGGCCACCAGAGATCGCGCTGGAAAATCGGCCACATCATCGCCAGTCGGATGATGCCGATTCCGGCAAAATCAACGCTCACGCAGTGCTGGACAGCCTGTCGCACCCGGATAAGGTAACGATCACGATAACCCAGGGAGGACGACATGAAACATACAACACGGCTGCTTGTCTCCAGCTTCGCAGCGCTCACCCTCACCGCGTCGGTGGCCAATGCCGACCAGTTCGTACGCATGGTCTCGGGCCCTTCGGGCGGCTCGTGGTATCCGCTCGGCGCCAAGATCATGCAGGTGCTGGAAGAAAACATCGACGGCATCGCCACGTCGAACACGTCCGGCGGCGGCATCTCGAACGTGCTCTCGGTCAATGGCGGCGATGCCGAGGTCGGCTTCTCCTATGCCCACACGACCGCGAACGGCTTCAACGGCGTCGGCAAGTTCTCGAAGGAACAACCCGATGTGCGCCACTTCGCGACGCTCTACGGTTCCATGTTTCAGGTCGCCGTGCGCGAAGACAGCGACATCCAAAGCTTTGCCGACCTGAAAGACAAGAACATCAGCCCGGGCAAAGCCAAGTGGACCGGCACCGCCTTTGCCGAGTCGATCCTGAAGCACTACGGCATCAGCTTTGACGACATCAAGGCGAACGGCGGCACGGTGCACCATGTCAACTACACGGAGTCCGTCGCCCTGATGAAGGACGGCCATATCGACGTCTTCATGGCCGCCACCAACATGCCGCAGGCCAGCTTCCTCGAGCTGGAACAATCCCCCGGCATCCGCTTCATCGGCCTGCCCAAGGAAGACCAGCAGGCGATCATTGCCGCCAATCCGGGCTACATCGAAGGCGTAATGCCCGCCGGCGTCTACCAGTCGCTCGACAAGGACCTGAACTCGCTCGGCATCGTCGTGAACATGGTCGTGCACAAGGATCTGCCGGACGATCTGGTCTACAACATGTGCAAGGTCTTCTGGGCCAACCACGGCACCTTCGCCGAGGTGAAGTCGGTCTGGAACCGCGTCGAGCAGGCCAAGGCGCTCGACGGCGTGGCCATTCCGGTCCACCCCGGTGCGCAGAAGTGCTACGACGAACTGGGCGTCGCAAAAGCGTCCTGATCCCGTCTCACCAGTGTAACACAGCCCCTTCCCCAGCCGGGGGCGGGGCACAACGGGGGTGAGCCGATGTCCAGCGCCGACACCAATACCAGTCTGCTTGACTACCACGAGAAACAGGAACTCGGGTTCCTGGAACGCCTTCTGATCGACCGGCGTGTCACGTTCGCCAACGGGCTGCTGTTCTTCTGTGCGGTGATCTCGATCGCGCTGGCGATCTTCCACCTCTTCGCCGCGGTCTGGGGCACGCCCGAGGGCCGCTCGTTCCGCTCGGTCCACCTGACGGTGATCCTGACGCTCGCCATCCTGATGTACCCGCTCTTCCGCAAGTCGATGCGCGATGCGGTGCTGGTCCCCGGCGACCCGGGGAACGCGCTCCGCGCGCTGGGCCTTGGCATCGCCCTCGTCCTTGTCGGGCTTGTGCTGTTTGTCCAGCTCTGGACGCTCTGGGACATCGACGCCTTCCACATGCGCTATGGCGAAAAGGACCCGCCCGACCTGATCGTCGGCGGCATCCTGATCTTCCTGGTGTTCGAGGCGACACGCCGCGCCGTTGGCTGGGCCATGGTGATCATCACCGGCTTCTTCATGTTCCACGCGCTGAACGCCGAGAAATTCTTCGGCTTTTTCTACGGCCCGCCGGTGCGCTGGGGCAAATTCGTCGACACGCTGTTCATGTCCTCGGACGGGATCTTCGGCATCCCGCTGCACGTCTGCGCGACCTATATCATCCTCTTCATCATCTTTGGAGCCGTGCTGATCCGCTCGGGTGCTGGCAAGTTCTTCATCGACCTCGCCGTCTCGCTGACCGGGCACAAGATCGGTGGCCCGGCCAAGGCCTCGGCCGTCGCATCCGGTTTCATGGGGACCGTCTCCGGCTCGGCCGTCGCCAACGTCGTCACCACCGGCTCCTTCACCATCCCATTGATGAAGCGCGTCGGCTATCGGCCGAAGTTTGCTGCCGCGGTCGAGGCCTGCGCCTCCTCGGGCGGCCAGATCACCCCTCCGATCATGGGGGCTGCCGCCTTCATCATGGCCGAGTTCCTGGCCGTGCCGTATGTCGAGATCATCATCGCCGCGATCATCCCGGCGGTCCTCTACTTCGCCACGGTCTACTTCATGGTGCACCTCGAAGCCGACAAGAACGGCATCGGGTCTATTCCCAAGGAGGAACTGCCCCGCACCTGGGACGTGCTGCGCCGCGGCTGGCACCTACTGATCGCGCTGCTGATCCTGATCGCCTTCCTGCTCTATGGCTACACGCCGATGAAATCCGCCTTCTTTGGGCTGTCAGCCCTGGTCGCTCTCAGCTTCATCAACCCGACCACGCGGATGAGCCCAGTCGATCTGCTCGCGGCGTTGGAGGCAGGCGTGCGCGCCACGGTCCCCGTCTCGGTCGCCTGTGCCTGCGCGGGCGTGATCATCGGGTCGGTCTTCGTCTCGGGTCTCGGCCTCAAGTTCACCCAATCGGTGATCGAGATCGCCGACGGCAATCTGCTGATCCTGCTGGCGCTGACCGGGGTGGCCTCGATCATCCTTGGCATGGGGATCACCACCACGGCGGTCTACATCACGGTCGCGGCCCTGATCGTGCCGGCCCTCGTCAAGATCGGGATCGAGCCCATCGCCGCCCACATGTTCGCCTTCTACTTCGGCGTCGTCTCGACCATCACGCCGCCCGTGGCACTGGCGGCCTTCGCGGGGGCGGCAATCGCCAAGACACCGCCGATGGCCACGGCGGTCGAGGCCACGCGCGTCGGCATCGCCAAGTACCTGGCACCGCTGATCTTCGTCTACAACCCGTCGCTGCTGTTTGTCGGGCCGCTCTGGATGACCGTCGTCTCGTCGCTGTTGGCGCTCGCCGGGCGCTGGGTGCTGTCGATGGCGCTGGAAGGCTGGTATCGCGGCGCTCTGGATGCAAGCCGCCGGATGGCCCTGCTGGTCGCCTCATTCCTACTGCTCTACCCGCCGACCCACGCGCTGTTCGGCCTCGATGGCTGGCTCGTCTCCGGTATCGGCGCCGTCCTCACCGCCATCGTGATCGCTCCGCGCTTCACGGATGCCCGCAGCACAGCACCGGAGGCCCAACGATGAGCAAGATCTTCCTCGGCAAGCCGATCCATTGGCTGCTGGTCGCGCTCCTTGTCGGCGCTGGCTGGGTGGCCGGACTGGACCGAATGCATGTGCGGGATTTCAATCCGTTTCTGATCGTGCTGCTGGTGGTGACGGTGGCACTGGTCCTGATTGTCCTGCGCACCTCACCGACCGATCAGCAGGTGACCCGCGATCCGATCGAGGAGGATGAGCAGACCTGAGCACGGACCGCGCCGCTTGATGCGCCTTGTCCCGTGCGCGGTGCAGCATGGAATGCTGCTCCGCAGACCCGGGACTGCTCATGGGCTGGCTGATGATCTTCAAGATCCCGCGGACCGCGCCACGCTTGGTCATTCATAGTGGGATCAGGATCTCCGGCTTTCTCGCAACCAGCGCAGTCGGTGAGCCGCGTTCGCACAACGCCCGCCCACCGCTGACAGGCACTCGAAGTCTTATATTATACTCAGTCACGCTTCGGACATGAGGCCCGGACGTTGATGGTTTTTCCGACCCCGACGCATCCGAAACGGCGCGCTTCAGGCGAAGAACCCCGGGTTAACGCGCGTGGATCAACTCCGCGTTGTTACCAACGCGATATCAAAGGATGACGTTTGCACTACGATTGACTACCGTTTCTTTATCAACCGGTATGCCCAAGGCAACAGCGCCAATCTGGTTAACGGCGCCGCTGCGGACTGATACTGACGATAATCACTCCAATTCCGCCCCTGCATCCGCAAAAACAGCGTATTTTCAGCCAAATTAGAGGCAGATTTAACGGATCGGTGAACCCGACCCGCTAAACTCAGCGTCACCGGGGCAGTTCCGTCGTGCCCATCAGGAACTTGTCGATCGAATGCGCCGCTTGACGCCCCTCGCGGATCGCCCAGACGACCAGCGACTGGCCACGGCGCATATCGCCTGCCGCGAAGACCTTGGCGGCCGAGGTCTGATAATCGAGCACGTTTGCCTTCACGTTCTGGCGCGCATCCTTGTCGATACCCAATTCGTCCAACATGCCTTCGGCGACCGGATGAACGAAGCCCATGGCGAGCAGCACCAGATCTGCCTTCAACGGGAATTCCGTGCCTGCAATCGGCTTGAAATCCGGCCCGACGCGCACGCAGTTGAGCTGCTTGATGTGTCCGTTCTCGCCCTCAAATGATTGAGTCATAACGGCGAAATCGCGTTCAGCACCTTCGGCCTGACTGGTCGAGGTCCGCATCTTCACCGGCCAGTGCGGCCACGTCAGACCCTTGTCCTCGTGCTCTGGCGGCGCTGGCATGATCTCGAGCTGCGTGACGCTCAGCGCGCCTTGGCGGAGCGACGTCCCGATGCAATCGGACCCGGTATCACCACCGCCGATGACGATGACATGCTTGCCCTGCGCCAGGATCGGCTCACCTTCGCCCTCCCAGTTGCGGCCAGCCACGCGCCGGTGCTGCTGGGGCAGGAAATTCATTGCAAAGTGCACGCCGTCCAGCTCACGCCCCGGCACGGGCAGGTCGCGCGGCTTCTCCGAGCCACCTGACAAAAGCACCGCATCGTATTGATCTACAAGCTCTTTCACTGGCCGGTCGACGCCAATGTGGACGCCGGTGTGAAAGGTTACACCCTCGGCTTCCATCTGCGCCATGCGCCGGTCGATGATGTGCTTTTCCATCTTGAAATCAGGAATGCCGAGCCGCAACAGGCCACCGATCGCTTCGTACTTTTCGAACAGATCCACGTCATGTCCGGCGCGCGCGAGTTGCTGCGCTGCGGCCATGCCCGCCGGACCTGACCCGACAACGGCTATCTTTTTGCCTGTCTTGGTCGCTGGAACCTGCGGCGTTATCCAGCCGTTTTCCCAGGCCTTGTCGACGATGGCACATTCAATCGTCTTGATCGTCACCGGGTTGTCATCGATGTTCAGCGTGCACGAAGCCTCGCACGGGGCCGGGCAGATCCGCCCCGTGAACTCGGGAAAATTGTTTGTTGAGTGGAGGTTAGCGGACGCTTCCTCCCAATCCGAGTTATAGACCAGATCGTTCCAGTCGGGGATCTGGTTGTTGACCGGACAGCCGTTGTGACAGAACGGAATCCCGCAATCCATGCAGCGCGCGGCCTGGCGTTCGACATCGCGCTGATCCAGATCGATCGTGAATTCCTTGAAGTGGCGGATACGATCGGCGGCGGGCTTGTAGGCCCGATCCTGCCGGTCGATCTCGATAAAGCCGGTGACCTTCCCCATCATGCCCTCCGGATGCCGATGTTCATGTCGCCGGTCTGCTCGGCCTGCATCTCCTGCAGTGCGCGGCGGTATTCGACCGGCATGACCTTGACGAATTTCGACTGGTAGTCGTCCCAATTGTCCAGGATCTGCTGCGCCCGCGTCGAGTTCGTATAGCGCGCGTGATTGCTGATCAGCTGGTGCAAACGCTCGGCGTCGAAGTGGGTCATGTTGGCCCGGATGTCGACCATTCCATGGGCTTCAATATCGCTGCGATGCATCTTTTCCATCACGGCTTCCTCGGCCTCGACCGGCTCAAGATCGACCATCGAAAGATTACAGCGACGCTTGAAATCACCTGCTTCGTCAAGGACATACGCGATCCCGCCCGACATGCCCGCGGCGAAGTTGCGTCCCGTCTCGCCGAGGACGACAACGATGCCGCCGGTCATGTATTCGCAGCCGTGATCGCCCGTGCCTTCGACCACCGCGATGGCGCCCGAGTTGCGGACCGCGAAGCGCTCGCCCGCGATGCCGCGGAAATAGCACTCGCCCGTGATCGCACCGTAGAGCACCGTGTTGCCGACGATCATGCTCTCGTCCGGCGTGATGCCGCTCTCGGGATCAGGCCGGACAATCAGCTTGCCGCCCGACAGTCCCTTGCCGACATAGTCGTTCGCCTCACCGACCAGATCCAGCGTCACGCCCTTGGCAAGCCATGTGCCGAAGCTCTGCCCGGCAACGCCCGTCAGCGAGACGTGGATCGTGTCATCTTCCAGACCTGCGTGGCCGTAACGCTTGGCGATCTCGCCCGACAGCATCGCGCCGGCAGAGCGGTCGGTGTTGCCGATTGCGTATTCCAGCTTGACCGGGGTCTTGTTGTCCAGCGCCGCTGCGGCGTCCGCGATGAACTTCCGGTCCAAAATCTCGTGGATCGGATGGTTCTGCGCGATGGTGCGGTGGACGTCGACGCGATTGGCTTCCTCGGGCTTGTGGAATAGCTTGGAGAAGTCGAGCCCCTTTGCTTTCCAGTGATCGACCGCCGCCTCGGTGTCCAGGCAATCGGTCTGGCCGATCATCTCGTCGATCGAGCGGAAGCCCATTTCAGCCATCAATTCTCGAACTTCTTCAGCTACATAGAAGAAGAAGTTCACAACATGCTCGGGCTTGCCCGTGAACTTCTTGCGAAGTTCGGGGTCTTGCGTGGCGATGCCGACCGGGCAGGTGTTCAGATGACACTTGCGCATCATGATGCAGCCAGACGCGATCAGGGGTGCCGTGGCAAAGCCGAACTCGTCGGCACCCAGCAGCGCGCCGACAATCACGTCGCGACCCGTCCGCAGGCCACCATCGACCTGTACGCTGATCCGCCCACGCAGATCGTTCATCACCAGCGTCTGCTGGGTTTCGGCCAGACCGATCTCCCACGGCGACCCTGCATGCTTGATCGAGGTCAGCGGCGATGCACCCGTCCCGCCCTCGAAGCCCGAGATCGTCACGTGATCGGCGCGCGCCTTCGAGACACCAGCCGCGACCGTGCCGACCCCGATCTCCGAGACCAGCTTGACGCTGATATCCGAATGCGGTGCCACGTTCTTCAGATCGTAGATGAGCTGGGCCAGATCCTCGATCGAATAGATGTCATGGTGAGGCGGCGGGCTGATCAGGCCAACGCCCGGGGTCGAGTGGCGAACCTTCGCGATCACCGCGTCGACCTTGTGGCCGGGAAGCTGGCCGCCCTCGCCGGGCTTAGCACCCTGGGCCATCTTGATCTGCACCATGTCCGAATTGACGAGGTATTCCGCCGTCACACCGAAGCGGCCTGACGCCACCTGCTTGATCGCCGATCGTTCGCTGTCGCCACCGGGCTTTGGTACAAAACGATCCGGCTCCTCGCCGCCTTCGCCCGTATTCGATCTGCCGCCGATCCGGTTCATCGCGACCGCAAGGTTTGTGTGCGCCTCGCGGCTGATCGAGCCGAACGACATGGCCCCCGTGGCGAAGCGCTTCACGATGTCCGATGCCGGTTCCACCTCGTCCAAAGGCACCGGCGTTCTGCCGGTTTCACCCGCCATCTTCAGGCGGAAAAGGCCACGCAGCGTCATCTTATGTTCGGACTGCTTATTGATCGCCTCGGCATAGGACCGGTACTTGTCGGGTAGCTCTCCGCGTACGGCGTGCTGCAAGTCGGCCACCGAGTCCGGCGTCCAGGAATGGTTTTCGCCCCGGATGCGGAAGGCATACTCGCCGCCAACGTCCAGATGTTTGGCGTAGATCGGCTTGTTGCCGAAGGCATCAGCATGGCGGCGCAGGGTTTCCTCGGCAACTTCGGCCAGACCGACACCTTCGACCGCGGTGTTGGTGCCGGTGAAGTACTTCGCCACGAACCCGGACGACAGGCCGACCGCGTCGAAGATCTGCGCGCCGCAATAGGACTGGTAGGTCGAGATGCCCATCTTGGACATCACCTTGAGCAGGCCCTTGTTCACGGCCTTGGTATAGCGCTTGTTAATCTCCCACTTCGCCAGATCGGGGTCGATTTTCTCGCGCATATCGGCCAGCGTCTCGAAGGCCAGCCAGGGATTGATCGCCTCAGCGCCGTAGCCTGCGAGCGTCGCGAAGTGATGCACCTCGCGCGCCTCGCCGGTCTCGACAATCAGACCGACCGAGGTCCGCAGTCCCTTGCGGATCAGGTGATGGTGTACGGCAGAGCAGGCCAGCAGAGACGGAATGGCAACCCGGCTCTCGCTAACCAGCCGGTCGCTGAGCACGATGATGTTGTAGCCGTGCTGGACCGACGTCTCGGCGCGATCGCAAAGCGCATCGATCGCCGACCCCATGCCCGCCGTGCCGCGATCATGCGAGAAGGTGATATCCAGCGTCGTCGTCAGAAACTGGTTGTCGGCGATGTCTCCGATCGTGCGGATCTTCTCGAGCCCCTCGTTCGAAAGGATCGGCTGCATGACCTCCAGCCGTTTCAGCGACGATGTGCCCTCCAGATCCAGCAGGTTCGGACGCGGACCGATGAAGCTGACCAGCGACATCACGATTTCCTCGCGGATCGGATCGATCGGCGGGTTCGTGACCTGAGCGAAAAGCTGCTTGAAATAGCTGCTCAGATGCTTCGACTTCGACGATAGCGCTGAAATCGGCGTGTCCGTTCCCATCGCGCCAACAGCCTCGGCCCCAGTATGGGCCATGGGCGACATCAGGAACTTGATGTCCTCCTGACTGTAGCCGAACGCCTGCTGCTTTTTCAGCAAAGGCACCGAGGAGCGCGGGGGATCACGCTCGACATCCGGCAGATCCTTGACGCGGATCTGGGTGCGGGCCAGCCACTCCTTGTAGGGATGCGAGGTCGCGAGTTGCTGCTTCAACTCGTCATCCGAGATGATGCGGCCTTTCTCAAGGTCGATCAGCAGCATCTTGCCGGGTTGCAAGCGCCACTTGCGGACGATGTTCGACTCTTCGATCGGCAGCACGCCCATCTCAGACGCCATCAAAACGCGGCCATCGGCGGTTTCGAGGTACCGGGCCGGGCGCAGACCATTCCGGTCGAGCGTTGCGCCGATCGTCCGGCCATCCGTGAAGGCAATGGCCGCCGGGCCGTCCCATGGCTCCATCAGGGCGGCGTTGTACTCGTAAAAGGCGCGACGGGTCTCGTCCATCAGCGGGTTGCCGGCCCAGGCCTCGGGGATCAGCATCATCATCGCGTGATGGAGTGAATATCCACCCTGAAAAAGGAGCTCTAACGCATTGTCAAAGCACGCAGAATCTGACTGACCTTCATAGCTGATCGGCCAGAGTTTCTGCATGTCGTCGCCAAAGATCGGCGAGGACATGGTCGCCTGGCGCGCTGCCATCCAGTTGTAGTTGCCGCGCAGCGTGTTGATCTCGCCATTGTGGCAGATCATCCGGTAGGGGTGCGCGAGCGGCCAGCTTGGGAAGGTGTTCGTCGAGAACCGCTGGTGAACCAGGGCCAGCGCCGAGACGACCCTATCATCCGCCAGATCCAGATAGTACCGCGCAAGATCGTCGGCCATGGTCAGGCCCTTGTAGACGATGGTCCGCGAGGAACAGGACACCGGGTAGTACTGACCCGCCATGTCCGGGAAATTCGCCCGGACGATATTCGAGGCGACTTTGCGCGCCACGTAAAGCTTACGCTCGAACATGTCGTCGCTGGCAAACTGACCTGAGCGGCCGATGAACACCTGCCGCTGCACCGGTTCGGTCGGTTTGACGCTCTCGCCAAGCACCGAATTGTCAACCGGCACGTTCCGCCAACCCAGGATCGAGAGACCGTGCTCCTGCGCTGCTTCCTCGTACGCCGCCGCAATCGCTTTGCGCTGCGTCTCGTCATGCGGCATAAAAAGATGTGCGACACCGTACTGGCCAGCGGCGGGCAGATCCACGCCTTGCTTCGCCATCTCGTCCTTGAAGAAAGTATGCGGGATCTGGAGCAGGATCCCCGCGCCGTCGCCTGCCTTTGGATCGGCGCCAACGGCGCCCCGGTGCTCGAGATTACGCAGGATCTCGAGCCCATCCAGAACGATCTGGCGGCTCGACTCGTTGCGAATCGAGCAGATCATTCCGACGCCGCAGGCATCGTGTTCGTTGGCAGGGTTGTAGAGCCCCTCGGCGCGTTTCAAACCTGCATACAGCGGTTGGGGGCGGGCATCCGTGTCCGCGCGCCGGGTTTCGAGGTCGGTCAAGTGTTCGTCGCGCATGATCGGCCTTTCTCCTCCGCATTCTCTTCGCAAGCTCGCCTGAGAGAGCCGTCCCGTACTTAGCGCCGTCGAGACAGATGTCCCGGCGCAATCGGATCAGCAGCGGCAACTCGCACCTTGGCTGCGAGCAGCCTCGGGCGCGGTAAATGCATGGATTGCCCCTGAAATGCAACCTGCCTTGTCGCCATCGAAAGCGGGGCCGACCTGTCCCAGGCAACTATATTACGCTACGCGCCGCCTAGACGCAAGAATCCGAAAGCGATTTTTGAGGTGGGCTTTACAATTCCGCAGATCGGAAGCGTATTGTTGCGATGTTCGGTCGCGGATTGATCTTGGCCGCGTTTGCCGAAAGCTCAGGCCGCGCGCGACGCCTGCGCGCCGGGCTGGCCGATGACCGACGCGTACAGACGCCGATCCAGATCATTCGCCGCCGCGATACGATCGAGGCTGCGCGGTGTCAGATCGGCAAGGCTAAACGTACGCGGAAGCCGTTTCTCCAAGTTCGCCGAGCTTTTTTGCATGGGGATCGACTGCGCCGTCATTGGAAACTCGGCATGCAGACGCACCAGCAGGTCGGGTAGATCCTCTTGCACGCCGGTCAGGTAGCGTGCCTGCTCAAGGTTTCGGAACGCGGCGCGCAAATGGTCGCCGGTGATTGCCATGTCGCCGAGGCGGGGGGCGCCACTCGCCAGACGTGTCTGTGCGTTCGAATGCACCACCGTCAGGCGCGGCTCGGACAGCACCGCTGCAATCAGCGCATCGGGATTGTCGGCGGCGTTCTCGAACAGTTCCGCTGGCAAACGCTCGCGCATTGCATGTTTCGGGTTGGACAGAACAAAGTTGAGAAAGCTGACAAAGCGGGACACGGGTTCGCGGAAGACCGAGATATAGACAGCATCTGGATAAACCTCGTCAAAGAATCCGAATGGAACGTGCCCAGCCGCGGCGTAGCTGCGCATGGCCCGCGCCACATGGCGCCTGGGCAAGCGCGAGGCGCGTTCGAAGACATAGCGGTAGAGCGGGTAGACGGCGTCCTCGCCGAAGCGGTTGAACAGGAAACGCCGGTTCAGCGCGCTGCCGCCGGTCTTCGGAATGTGGCTGTGAACGATAAACGGCATCGACATCGGAGTGCTCCCATCTCCGCTGGATGGTCGGATGCGACTCACAACAGAAGATTAACGCTCCGTTAGTTATCCACAGCTTAGTGCGTTCGTTTCCTTCAACAGCGCGATTGCGGCTCAGAAACCGCCCATACCCTGGTTCATGGCGACGAAATATCCGACGGCTCCGGCGACCAGCAGTCCCAGGATCACGGCGATCGCAATCTTCCACCAGCTGTAGGGGCGCTCACCGCTCACCTGTCCCGTGCGCCCGTTCACGACAACCCGGAATGGCTTGTTGTTCCAGCGGTAACTCGCCAGCCAGACCGGAAGCAGCACGTGCTTGAACGTGATGTCCGCATAGTGCGCCCGCATCGATGTGATCTGCTGCGCATCACCGCCGATGTCGAACTTGATGTCGCGGATCAGCATCTGTTCCATCACCTGATTGGCACGGGCATAGCCCTCATCCAGCGCGACGCCGGGAGCCTCCGCTCGAAACCCGGCCAGATACTCCGTTCTGTAAGGCTCGAGTGCTGCGAGGTCCCAGGATCGGCCACCATACTCGGCGGTTTGGCTGGCCGGACCCATGGTATCCGACGCTTGGACAAGCACGTCATCGAACACGTGGCGAACGTGGCCAGAGACCGGCCTCCAGCGGATCCGGCGCTCCTGATAGCTCTGTTGTTGTGGCTTCCCGTCGACCATCACCGTCCTGGTGCGCGTGACGAAATAGGCATCTCCGCGCTGGCCCTGATAGTCGGCGTCCCCGACAGCGTCATAGGTGTAGTGGGGCAGGTAGACACCGGCCAAAGGCCGCCCGGCCTCGGCATACTTCTTCAGACTGTTCGGTGCGAACCAGAGCGAGCCCAGCCAGTCGGCCATCTTCTGCCGCGCATCGCGCTCGCCAAAGGCGAATGGCAAAACCCCTTGCGGCGTCGGGTGCCTGTGCGAATGGCTTGGCTCTTTCGCCAGCGGCGTCGCGCAGAACGGACAGTCATCGGCCAGGGTCGAGGCGTCGAGCGAGACCTCGGCCCCGCAGCCCGGGCACCGAATGGTCGAGACTTCCTCGATCTCGGCGTCATCCAGCGCGTCATTCAGGGCCGCGTGATAGTCGAGTTCCTTGATCTCCGGACCCTTGCCGGTCTTCTCACCCCAGGGCGAGACCTGTTGGTTGGCGCCTTCGATCTCGTTCTCGGTGCCGCAGAACTGGCAGACCAGCTTGCCCGCGCCCGGCTGAAATGTCAGGGGAGCGCCGCATTCCTGGCACGGCAATTCGTTGGTGGCAGTGTCTGGCATGGTCTCTCGGCCCCGATCGCTCAATACTGAGTCTGGCAGATTCGCGAGACTGACACCAGATGCGGTGCGACGCGAGAACGGTGTGCCGATCGCCCATCACCGGCCGAGAAGGTCCTTGCTCTTCAACACCCCGAGATCGTCGAGCAGCAGGATCGGGAACGCAGCAAGCGCAGCAAGCGCAGCAAGCAGTATCGTGAGGAACTCGACAAGGTCGGGCACCCGGACTCTCCTAACGTCCATTGACCCGCAAGCAGTTATTGCCGCCATGGCTTTGGCACGGTGGCGTCTGGGAGCGCATAAGGACCGCTGGCCGGGATGCGTGAGTTTGACGGTTCCGTCTCGTAGCGCCTTCGAAGATCCCTCCGGCATAAGGTCCGAGGAAGAGATCTACCCGCAGTGCGGGCAGACTTGGTGGTTGCGCCATTGTTCGGCTCGGATCTGCCCTTTGCGTAACGGACAGGAAACACGCTCCGTCACGCTGATTAGGGTTGGCGTCAGGCGGGTGGTGGCGGCGGCGGTGGCGCGACCGTGAAGAGGCGCGCCAACGCATCAACCTCGCCCGCCGCGGTCCAGCCCTGCATGCCTGCTGACCAGACGAGTGTCTCGCGGCTGAACGTGCCTTCACCGACCATGCGACCAAGCCGGGCCAAGCTGAAAGGGCCCGTCGTCTGACCGTTCTCGGCGATATGGTAGACGACTTCGACCGCCGGTGGAGGCGGCGGCGGAGGTGCCGCCGCTGCGGACGCAGGGGCTGCGGGTTGTTGAGGTTGCTGCGGCGCTTGCCCCCAGGGGGACGTAAATCCACCGCCCATCGCGTTGGCCATCGCCATGCCCATGCCCATACCGAGGCCCGCGCCCATACCGTTGCCTCCGGCGCCAGGGTTCTCGGCGGCGGCGCGCATCGACTCGGCGGCCTGGAACTGCGCGTACTTCCCGAGATCTCCGATCACGCCCATCGACGTGCGTTTGTCCATCGCTTGCTCGACAGCCTCGGGCAGAGAGACGTTCTCGACGAAAAGCGATGGGATCTCGATACCGTATGCCGCGATTTCAGGCGCGATGCGCTTCTGAAGATAATCGGCCATCTGGTCGGTGTTCGCCGCAAGGTCGAGCACCGGGATGCCGGACGAGGCCAGTGCGTTGGAGAACCGGGACACCACGACGTTACGCAGTTGGAACTGCACTTCGTCGACGGTGAACTCGCCGTCCGTGCCGACGAACTCCTGCAGAAACAGCCCGGGATCGGCCACACGGATCGAGTAGGTTCCGAACGCCCGCATCCGCACCGGCCCGAATTCGGGATCGCGCATCATGATCGGGTTCTTGGTGCCCCATTTCAGGTCCTGGAACCTGCGGGTCGAGACAAAGTAGATCTCGGATTTGAACGGTGATGAAAAGCCATGATCCCAGCTTTGCAGCGTGGTCATGATGGGCAGGTTGTTGGTTGCGAGCTGGTAGAGACCCGGCTGGAACACATCGGCCAGTTGGCCTTCATGGACAAAGACCGCGGCCTGTCCTTCGCGTACTGTCAGCTTTGCGCCGTACTTGATCGCATTGTCGCGGCGCTGGAAGCGATACACCATCGTGTCGCGCGTATCATCGGTCCAGTCGATGACATCGATGAATTCGCCCTTCAGCATGTCCCAGATCATGTCGCTCTCCGTCCTCACGTAAGTCTCGCAACCCATATCGGATTCTGTTTGGTTATTCACCAGCTAGGAACACCAGAATTCATCCGTCAGGCTGCAATTGGGCGATAACCCGGCGCAGGATGGGCATGAAGGCGAACCCGTCCATGCCGTTTTCGATCGTGTCATTGATAAGCTGTGTTGCCGATGGGCGAATGCTTTGCATCAAAAGAGGCGATGGCTCAGAGCGGTTGCGCGAGACGCATCATACGCCCGGTCTTATCTCTCTCAGGATCTGGCGCGCGATCGGCATCGCGACTTGGCGGGTCATGCCGTCGGCCAATCTGGGATCATATAGAATTCTGAAGAGCCATTCATCGTGCTTCGTGAAGAGCGCGAACTCTTCGTCATCGTTGAAGACCGATGGCCGCGCGCCATCGAAGTCGGCCGACGGGCCGAAGGCCTGGCCGAACTCTTCTTCGATGCAGGACTTTCGCAAGATGCCGCTGACCTCGTTGGGAATCACGATCGTGTAGTCGGCCAGTCCGGGTTTCTTTTCAGATGGAAACAGGTAGGCAGCGCAGACTAGGCCTTCCATGCCGCTCGCGAGGTCGTTGGCCATTGCCTCGGCACCGGCTTGTCGAACTTTGCCGGCGAGCGATGCCAGTTCCTGGCGGTTCAGGAGCATGACTTCGATTTCGGCCTCGGACGAGACCTCGATCAAGGTCAGACCGGTGGCTTTCGCAATAATCTCGGCCACTTCGGCGACATCGTTCCGGTCACAGGGTGTCACGCCAGCGCCGAAGATCGCGTAGCGCACGGGATCGCGGCGTTTCTCGAGCGTGCGTTCGATTCGCCCCGTCCGATAGGACACGTCCTCGGCGACGGCCTCGTCAAAGAACATGACTTCGCGGAACGCACGCAAGAGCTCTTCATTCGAGAACTGGGCATCCACTGGCGCGCGCTCGGTTCTCAGCCGTCCGGCGGCTCGCTGTTCGGCCTCGTAGAACCGCCACATCTCGATGAGTGCGGCGCTTTGTTCATCAATCGCTCGCGGTTCACAGGACGGTGCAACGCTCTTCGCAGCGGTTGGCGCGGTTTCGGTCGTCTGGGGTATTGCGCAGGCTGACAGGACCGCAACGCACGGCAAGCCTAGGAAAGACCTACGGATCTGAGCCCGGAACTGTGGAAGCATGAGGGTGAGACCGCCTTTTCAACACCAAACCACACGGCGTAATCCGCCGATGCAATGATGCCTTTGCGACCAAAGAAAATATAGCAAAAATCGTGAGTTGCGATGCTTGCGCCGTGCGTCTGTGTGTTCACGGCACTGGGGCAGCCGCCATGACTGGATCGGGCTCGTTCAAACGCCAATCGCTATGGCACGCAGAAAACTTGCTGCGTGAGGTTACAGATCGCTCAGATCCGGTCGCATACCGTCCAGAATGCGCCGCGCGATCGGCATGGCCGCGACTGCTGACATGCCCGGGTTGAGCCGCGGATCGTAGAGCAGACGCAGCAGGGTCTCGTCGTGTTGCGTCAGGACCGCGAACTCGTGGTCAGCGTTGAAGATCGACGGGCGGGCGGTATCGCTGTCGTTCGTCAGGCCGAGGCTTTGGGTGACTTCCTCGTGCAGGCAGGACTTGCGCAGCACGCCGGTAATCTCGGCGGCAAGGAAAACGTGGGCAAAGACCAGACGGGCTGGGTCTTCCGTGCTGGACGAGAGCGTAGCACCGCACAGCCAACCGGGTTTCCTGCGCCAGATGTCGTATCTTTCGCGGTATGTGGCCAAGCCGCGCTCCGACAGCATCCTGCTGATTCGACGCCGATCGGGTGCACTGGCGATTGTGATTAGCATGTCATGGGCACCGTCGCTCGGCACGAAGGCAAGGCCAGTCAGTTCGCCCAGGCGACTGGTCAGTTTCGCGACCTCTGCCCGGTCAGCATCCGTGACACCGTCCCCGTCCATGCGGTAACGGATCACGCCGCGCCAACGCTTCAGCGGTTTCTCGAGCCGCCTGTTGATCAAGCGCTTGCCCTGAAAGTGGAATTCGTAGCTGAAGGCCACTTCCTGAAAGTTTTCTGCCAACGCCCGGACGTCATAGACGACATCGCGCGGTGCCGTATCCACCCGAAGATGGCCCTTCGATTGCAGCTTCTCAGTGAGCCGCAGATATGTTTCGGGTGTGATATTGCCCGCACAGGCAGCGAGGACAGCGATCAGACCAAGCAAACAAACACGGGCAGAGAGTGCGGTGGCCCAAGCAAAAAGATGCTTCATCGTCTAAAACTCCCCACCAGACGACCGTTCATCTTTAGCGATTTATAATTCTATGCTTAATCAAACGTAACTCACGAAAGAAGACTGGAGATTTCGCAAAAAATGTGCGGGCGTTTTGCAATTGGAGATATTGCCGGATCTGACTGGGTCGATTGGCTGGCGATCGAGGTTGAGCAGGGCTGGCCACCACCGGATTGGCCTACCGCGAACTGGAACATTGCACCGACGCAAGCTGTTGCATTCATCGAGAACACCTCGGGCGCATGGCGACACCGCGTGGGCCGTTGGGGGTTGGTGCCGCACTGGTTTCAGAAGCCTATGGCCGAGTTCAAGGCGACCACCTTCAACGCGCGCTCGGAGGAGGCTGCGGGAAAGCCGATGTTCCGCGATGCCTGGAAGCGGCGGCGCTGTCTGATCCCGGCGATCGGCTACTACGAGTGGTCTGGCAAGAAGGGCGCGAAGACGCCGTGGTTCATTTCGCAGAGGAGCAATACGCCGGGCTTCTGGTTTGCGGGCTTATGGGCCGAGGCAAAACCGGGCGGCAACCCGCTGACATCATGCACAATTCTGACCACGGCAGCCGGTGAGGCGACGCAGCACCTGCACCCGCGCTCGCCCGTCGTGCTGGACGCGGCAGAGGCGCAATTGTGGCTGGACGGGCAGGGCGATCTTGCCCAGTTGATGCGTCCGATCCCCGATTCGCGCGTCCAGGTTCACGAAGTTGACCGGGCCGTTGGCAAGGTCTCGAACAATGGGCCCGAGTTGATCGAGCCGGTGGGACTGGGTCTTTGAGATCCCAGCACGCACAAGCATAACCAACGTGGATAAACGCCTGCGAATTCAGGTGATCTCGCACATGAGAAAAATCACGTAATTCTACATTAACCGGATATCCGGACGGTTTGACCGCATCCGAGCCCGCGCAAAGAAAAGCCCCGGCGCGGGCAGTCTGCCGCGCCGGGGTCTTCGATCGTTCAGGGCCTGCGGTGATGCCGAATAGGTCAGGCCGTCGGTTCCGCCGGAGCCTGCTCGCGTGCACGAGCGGATGCGAGGGTCTGCTTGAGCTCGTCTTCCATCTTGACCAGTTCCTGCTCGGCGGCGGCGCGCTTGGCCTTGCCTTCGTCCGCGATGCGCAGCGAGTCCTCGATCGTTGCGATGACATCGGCGTTCGCTTTCTTGACCGCCTCGATGTCGAAGACACCACGTTCGATCTGCTGGCGTACCTCGGCATTCGACTGGCGCAGCATTTCGGAGTTCGAGGTCAGCAGATCGTTGGTCAGGTCGCTGGCTTCCTTGACGACCTTGCCGGCCTCGCGCGACCGGAACGTCGCCAGCGCGATCGAGAGCTGGTTCTTCCAGAGCGGCACGGTGTTGACGAGCGTCGAGTTGATCTTGTTGATCAGCGACTTGTCGTTTTCCTGCACCAGCCGGAGCGAGGGCAGGGACTGCATGGTGACCTGGCGGGTCAGCTTCAGGTCATGGACCCGGCGTTCCAGCTCGTCACGTGCAGAGCGCAGGTCGCGGACCTCTTGCGCCTCGAGGATCGCATCGGAGCCTTCCTTGTCGACGTCGGCCTCTTCCTTTGGGATGTCGACCGTATCGAGCGTGTGCAGCTTCGCCTCGCCCGCCGAGATGTAGAGACCCAGTTCGTTGTAGAAGTCCAGGCTGCGCTCGTAGAGCTTGTCGAGCATCTTGACGTCTTTGAGGAGCGTCGTCTCGTGATCCAGCAGATTGTCCGTGATCGAGTCGATCTGGCCGCGCACGCCTTCGTACTTCGCGACAAAGTCGTGGATTGCCGCACCGCCGCCGAAGATGCGCTGCCACCAGCTTTTCTTGGCGTTAGGATCCAGTTCCGAGGTATCGAAGCCACGGATCGTGCCGACCATATTGCGCAGCGCGTCACCCGCCGGGCCGAGGTCCTTGTTGCGCACACCGTCGAGCATCTGGTCGCTGAGGGCTGTCAGCTCCTGCTGCGAGGCGGAGCCGAATTTGATGATCGTCTGGGTGTTGGTCATGTCCAACTCGCCGACGCGGCGGTCAATTTCGGCCTTCAGTTCCGGGTCGGCCTGCTCGTAGGGAATCACATCGGCGACCGGATCGGGAAGCACCTCGACAACCTCGGCCGTCACTTCTTCGGCCAGTTTGGTCGCCTTCTCTGCTTGAGCGTCCATGGGTTCACTCCTCCTGGGTGTTGGGTTCGTCCGTTCCGGGCGCGTTCAGGCGCCTTCCTGTTCCAGCCGCTCGCGCAGCACTTCGATCTCGACTTCCAGATCGGCGCGGTCATCGACCAGAAGGCTGTCCTTGCCGCGCTGGAAACCGGCTTCCAGATCGGTCAGCAGCGCCAGGTAGTCGTCGCGCAGCTTGGGGTCGTTCAGCCGCTCGGCGTTGGTGGCATACTTGCGCGTCGCGTCCTCGGCACCCTTGAGGTAGACGCCGAGATAGCGCCGGGCCCGTGACAGATCGCGGGGATCCTCTTCGACCAGCTTGATCATCTGGCGCACCGTGGCGTTCAGTGCGCCGACCTTGGTGTCGATCTCGCGGTCGCGCAGCTTGTGGGCAAGGTCTTCGATCGATTTCAGCTTTGCCTCAGCCTTGTCCAATGCCTCGGTCACGCGGTCGAGTTCGGCCTGGTGGATGTTGGCGTCCTCGACACCCTTGTTCTTCATCGGGTCGATGCCGAACGCCATCAGATGAGCGCCGGTGGTGAGCGCGCCGAAAAGGAGCGCATTGATCAGGTTACCGCCCAGGGCCGCCGCCTGGATGAGGGCATTTCCCGCAGTCGGCGGCGCTGCCATCCAGGTCGCGAGGAACACGCCGCATCCCGCGAGCACGGCCGCACAACCCTTGCGCGGGAACGCCGGGGCCTAGGCGATCGACCGTGCGTCATAGGCGGCGTGCGCTTTCTGGCCCTCGCGCAGCAGGAATGCGCCAAACATCAGCACGGCATAGGCCAGCAGGAAGGATGCCATGCGGATCGCGTTGTCGCCGACGGCACCGAGTGCTGCGAACAAGAGCGGCGTCGGGAAGACGAACATCGCCAGCGCGCGGACATCCACGGAACTCGCGCTTTGGCCGCGAAACCGGTTCGCGGGCGGGGGCGGACTGGCCAGTCCTTCGCCCGTCGGCTTGCCTGCACCCGGGCTGTACTTTCCGCCGAACCGTTGGGCCATCAGTTCGTGCTCCCTTGCGCGGGTGGGCTTTCGGCACCAAAATAGGCCTGGCACGAGGTCATCGTGATGAGCGCGCCGAGCACAAGGAAGGCCACCCAGCCGATCCAGGATGCTTGCATGTGGTCCCCGTTCGCCTTGCCGGTCCGGTTTTTCGGACCATCGTTACGCGGCGCAACATAATGCGTTTGCAACGCTTGCGCTAGCGGCACGGCATGTCGGGCGTTTGGCGCGCCGATGACGGTGTTGTGGCAAACATGGCTGTTGGAGGGCCGGGAATGCGCTGGATTGCGGTGATTTTGGTGGTTCTGAGCGCAGGTCTGGCCCGCGCGGAAAGCTATGGCTCGGCTCTGGAGCACCGGATCTGGGATCTGCGCACGGGCCAGGAGATCGATCGCGCGGCACTGGTCGAGGCGTTGTCCGGTGCGGATGTGGCACTGCTGGGCGAGGTGCACGACAATGCAGATGCGCACATGGCACAGGGCGCGCTGGTGCGCTTACTGCAGCCTGTGGCGCTGGCGGTCGAGATGATCCCCATTGCGCGGGAGGCGGATCTGAACGCCTATCTGGCCGAAGGTGGCGAGACGGTCGGGATCGGCAAAGCTGTGGCATGGGATACGCTTGGCTGGCCTGCCTGGGATCTTTATCGGCCTGTCTTCAAGTACTTCACGCCGGGTCTGATCAAGGGGGCAGCTCTGGACCGCGACGAGGTGCGGCGGTCGATGACGGATGGCGCGGCCGCGATCCCGCTGGATCCGCCGATGGCGGACCGTTTGGACGAACCGCTGGCCGAGGACATTCAGGCCGCGCGGGA
This sequence comes from Paracoccaceae bacterium, assembly GCA_050043005.1. Lineage (GTDB taxonomy): Bacteria > Pseudomonadota > Alphaproteobacteria > Rhodobacterales > Rhodobacteraceae > Thermohalobaculum. The sequence continues at coordinate 1,786 of JBHJIZ010000157.1, read as the reverse complement.
GGACGAGATGGCCGTCGCCCATTGCGGTCTGCTGCCCAAGGATATGGCGCCCGGCATGATCGAGGCGCAGCGCCTGCGCGATGCGGCCCTGGCATCGGCGGTCCTGCGCGCGCGGGCGGCGAAGGCCGGTCAGGTCGCGGTGATTGCCGGGAACGGTCACACGCGGACGGATCGCGGCGTCGGCACGTATCTGGGCAATGATTTGTCGGTCCTGTCGGTTGGACTGCTGGAGGCAGATATCGGGATCGCGCCGGAGGCGGTTGGCGGATCGGACCTGCCTTATGACTTTGTCTGGTTCGTGCCGCCCGCCGAACGCGAGGACCCGTGCGCCGTGTTCAAGAAGCGCAAGAACTAGTGGATTGACTCAGACATTTGGTGTCCACTCGCCGCATTCTCTTATCCAAATGTCTGAGTCGGAAAAATCCACTAGAAAACATATAGTTGCTAGTGGTTCTATTGATCGAGACGTTTGCTTACGAGGATGCGGCCGCGGGATACAAACGTCTCGATCGAACCACTAGGCCGTCAGCCGCCTTTGTTGACGATCACGAACGCCAGCGCGCCGTCCTCGAGATCCGTCTGATCGGCCAGCGTGTGGCCCTGTTCGGTGCAGAAATGGGGCACATCGACCCGTGCTGCGGGATCGTCGGCGATAACCCGCAACCGCGCGCCGCCCGGCAGTGACAACAGGCGCTTGCGGGCCTTGAGCACCGGCAACGGACACAGCAGGCCGCGCGTGTCGAGTTCTTCGGTCGTGGGATCCTCGGCTGTCATGCAGCGCGACCTATTGCATCGGTGCGGGTCCTGCAAGTAGAGCGGGCCTGAGTGCGGGAGCAGATGAGGTCGGCGATGTGGCCGGTGACATGGATGTCCGGAATAGCTGGCCCGTTGCTGGCAGGTGCGGTCTGGTCGTCTGTCGCGATTGCCCAGACCGTGGCGTCCTATGTGATTGTCGACGGCCGGACGATCCCGGCCAGCCTGACCGGACGGCCCGGTGATGCCGAGGCCGGACGCAAGCTCTATTTCGATCGCACGCTGACCGGGTGTTCGGGTTGCCATGGCTCGCCGGGCGGGCCGGGTGCGCAGCCCAATGCCGATGGCCAGTCGGCGCCCCGGCTTTCCGGACTGGCCAGCCGGATGGAGGTGGGCGAGATCCGGATGTGGCTGATCGCGCCGAAGCTGATCAACCCGCTGACGTCGATGCCGGGGTATTACGAACTGGGACAGCGCAAGGACGAGAGGGATCCGGAATTCGGCGGACCGCGCCTGACCGCAGAGGAAATCGAAGCAATTGTCGCGTATCTTGCCCGTCAGAAGTGATGTTACGATCGCATAACGGGATGGTGACTTAAGCCCGCGGCATGTTCTGACTATATGCGGGAACCGGGCGAGAGGCAGGACCAATGATGGAAATCGGCGTATTCACGGCGTTCTTCGCGGGGATCATCAGTTTCCTGTCGCCCTGCGTCCTGCCGCTAGCGCCGCCTTATCTGGCCTATCTGGGTGGCACGACGCTCGACCAGATCTCGGGCGATGATCGCGAGATCGACCCGGCCATCACACGGCGTGTGTTCATATCTGCGGTGTTCTTCGTCCTGGGACTGGCGACTGTGTTCGTCATGCTTGGCATGGGGGCATCGATTTTCGGGCAAGTCCTCGTGCGCTACAAGCCCGAGTTCTCGTTCGTCGCGGGCGGCATCATCTTAGGGTTGGGGCTGCACTTCTGGGGTCTTCGCGCTTCGTTGTGGGTCGCGGCCGTTGTCATCGCGATCATGGGGGCATTTAC
>JBHJIZ010000156.1:0-13494 GCA_050043005.1 Paracoccaceae bacterium | reverse complement strand
CAAGCCGGACCGCCCTGAAATTCGCGCAGCCGAGGCACCGGTGCCCAGCCCGGCGGCTGCAGCGGATGGCGCGCTTGCCGATGTCCAGGGCGACGCAGACGCCACACCGCACGTCGCGACCGAAACACCGTTCGAGCCGGTACCGCATGATCCGGGAACCGGCATCGATCTGGCAGCGACCGAGACGCCGAATGCAGCCACGGGCGTTTCCCACAGCAAGCAGCCGGACGTCTCCAGCGGTCGCCCGTCGGACCTCGTTGCGATGCGCGGGCGGGCCTACGAGATGTCGGATGCGCTCCGTCTGGATACAGTGGAACGGAAAGGGAGCAGTTTCCCGGACGCTATCATGACCGTCGCGACACCGCTTGTTGCCGACACGGAAACGCTGAGAATTGGCGTCCTGCCGCATCATGCGAACAGCGCGGATGCCGAGATCAGGCTTTCACTGACATCGCGGGCGCGTCGCACAGCGCAGCTTCGTCTTACGCTCTTGGGGTATGATCCAAGGGGCGTGGACGGCATCTTCGGGCCCGCAACACGCACCGCGATCGCCACGCTTCAGGAACGTGAAGCCCTGCCGAGGACGGGGTATCTGGATCCTGAGACGCTAACCATTCTGGAGCGCAAGTCGCGAACGGTCTACCGTACGTGGCAATAGCGTCGACAACAGCGCCTGCAACGCGAGCGTGCCAGAAGACGCGACATCGCACTCGCCAAGACTGCGCCCGCGGTCATTCCAACCACACCGGCCGCGCGCCGGGCGACGGCCTGCGTCCGCGACAGTCGCGGTGTGATCATCTCGAACCAGAGCTTCCGGTGCGACCTGAGCGTCCTGCGCGAAAGTCTGGACGAATTGTTTGCCTCGCCGGACAAAACCTGAAAGTCCAGAAGCACCGGATTTCTAGTCCAGGACGCGCCACGCGATGTCGCGGCGCACGAAACCGCCGGGCCAGTCGATGCAATCGATTGCCGAATAGGCCCGGTCCCGGGCCTGTGCTACGTCCGATCCGATCGCCGTGATGTTCAGAACCCGGCCACCGGCAGCCTCGATGCCCTTGTCCCCGACCCTTGTGCCTGCGTGGAACACCGTGACACCGTCAACATCCCCGGCAGCGTCAAGGCCGTCGATCACCGCGCCCTTCTCGTAGCTGCCTGGATAGCCTTTCGCGGCCATGACCACCGTCAGCGCCGGATCACGCGACCAATCGAGCTGGACTTGCGGCAACGTGTTGCCATCGCAGGCCATCAGCGCGGGCAGCAGATCCGACGTCAGGCGCAGCATCAGCACCTGGCACTCCGGATCGCCGAACCGGGCGTTGATCTCGACCAGACGCGGACCATCGGCGCCGATCATCAGCCCAGCATAAAGCACACCCTGCTAGCGCATCCCGCGCTTTGCCATCTCTGACAGGATCGGGTGCACGATCTCCTCAAGCGCGCGGCGCTGCATGTCGGACGTCATCACCGGCGCCGGTGAATAGGCCCCCATACCGCCGGTATTGGGCCCGGTGTCGCCCTCGCCGACCCGCTTGTGATCCTGAGCCGTCGGCAGAGGCAGAACGGTCCGCCCATCGGTCAGCACGAAGAACGAGGCTTCCTCGCCCTCCATGAACTCCTCGATCACGATCTCGGCGCCCGCATCGCCAAAACCGCCCGCGAACATGTCCTTGATCGCCGCTTCCGCCTCGGCCAGCGTCTGTGCGACGACAACGCCCTTGCCGGCGGCCAGCCCGTCGGCCTTGATCACGATCGGCGCGCCCTTCTCCCGGACATAGGCCAGCGCGGGTGCCTGTTCCGAGAACCGCCCCCAGGCCGCTGTCGGCGCGCCGCAGGCATCGCAGATCTCCTTGGTGAATGCCTTCGAGACTTCCAGTTGCGCCGCCGCCTTGCTTGGGCCGAACACGCCGATCCCGTTTGCCCGCAGCGCATCGGCGACACCCGCCGCCAAAGGCGCTTCGGGTCCGATCACGACGAAGCCGATCTCGATCCGCTTGCAGAACGCGACGACAGCACCGCCGCTCTCGATGTCGAGCCCGTCGACGCATTTGGCAACCTGGGCGATCCCGGCATTGCCCGGCGCACAGTACAGCGTTGTCACAAGCGGAGACCGCGCGATTTTCCAGGCCAGCGCGTGCTCGCGCCCACCGCCCCCCAGGATCAGGACCTTCATGGCACCTCGGCTTCTTCAGTCTTGCGAAGCGGCCCGCAGAACAACCGCCCCGCCGCCGCGCTTCAGACGTGACTGGGACAGGTGCGGATGCGCCTCGGCCCAGCGCTGAAGCGCCTTCTTCTCTTTCACACGCTTCGCCTTGTCCAGAACCACGATGCCGCCGGGCGCCAGCCGGTGAAACAACTCAGCCCCGGCGGGCCAGCGCGGCATCCGCCCGCTGAAATGCGGCGGCCCGTCGATGAAGATCAGATCGAAGGTCCCCGTCAGCTCCGAGACCAGCACCCGATCGTACCACATGTTGTGCTTGTCATAATCCTGCAGCTCGGCCTCGAGGATCCGGACCGGCGCACACGCCCCCACCTGGGACAGCATATGCGCGGTCACCCGGATCGACTGCGCATCATGATCGACGACCAGGATCTCGCCCCGCCCTTACAGCGCCCGTGCAAAGACCGCGACCGCCAACCCGCCGTTCAGCATCAGCACCCGCGACGGTTCCTCGGTCTCGATCAGGTCGACCACCGCCTCCAGCGTGCGCTCCTCCGGGTACCAGTTGCCGCCCGCCGGCAGCGTGCCCGGCGCCAGATCCAGCCGCCGCAAAAGTGCGCGATCCTCGACGCTGGCATAAGGTGAATAAGGGATGGGCATTGCATCGGCCATTGCGCCGTCTTACCCGTGCTATTGTGAACGTCCAGTAATCTCTGTGGCGCACGGATCGGGAGAGCCGCCTTGAGCCTGTTGATCGACGACGATGCCGGCGCCGGCCCGGGCAACACGCCCGAGTTCTCGGTCTCGGAACTGTCGGGCGCCGTCAAGCGCATGGTCGAAGGCGAATTCGGCCATGTCCGTGTGCGGGGCGAGGTCGGCCGCGTCTCGCGCCCTCGCTCGGGCCATATCTATCTCGTCCTGTATGTCGTCCGGGCCGGGCTGGCATGCGGCATCTGGTAATGGGGCGCGGGGCGGCTCGCGTACCAGCCCGAGGAAGGCATGGAGGGCATCGCCACCGGGCGGCTGACGACCTTCCCCGGACAGTCGAAATACCAGATCGTCATCGAGGAAATCGCGCCTGCCGGTGTCGGTGCCCTGATGGCGATGCTGGAGAAACGGCGCAAGGCGTTGACGGCCGAGGGCCTGTTCGCGGCCGAGCGCAAGCAACGCCTGCCGTTCCTGCCGCACACGATCGGGGTCGTCACCTCGCCCTCGGGTGCCGTGATCCGAGACATCCTCCACCGGGTTGCCGAGCGTTTTCCCGTGCACGTCCTCGTCTGGCCGGTGGCCGTGCAGGGCGAGAAATCCGCACCGGAAGTCGCGGCGGCGATCCGGGGTTTCGCGTCGCTCGACGGGTCGGGCGCCGTGCCGCGCCCGGACGTGCTGATCGTCGCGCGCGGCGGCGGGTAGGTCGAGGATCTGTGGGGCTTCAACGAAGAGATCGTCGTGCGTGCGGTCGCTGACTGTGCCATCCCGTTGATCTCGGCGGTCGGGCACGAAACCGATACGACGCTGATCGACTACGCCGCGGACATTCGCGCGCCGACCCCGACTGCGGCGGCCGAACTGGCCGTGCCGGTGCGAGGAGAGCTTGCCGCCACCGTCGCCGATCTGCAGGCCCGGCGCCTGCGCGCGATGACCGGGTCGATGGACCGCGCGCGCCAGCGGCTTTCGGATGTCGGGCGTGCGCTGCCGAAACCGGAACAGATCCTGGCCGAACGCCGCCAGCGGCTCGATCTCGCTTCGGCCCGCCTCGCCTCGCCGGCAGAGCTGCTGCGCCAGCGCCGCGCCGCCCTGACTGAGATTTCGCTGAAGCTGCCACGCCCGGCCGATTTGCTCGACCGGCGCCGCCAGGCGCTGAAGCTCGCGGCGCAAGGCCTGGGTCCGGCGCTGCGCGACCGGGCGCAGCAGGCGCGCCTGCGGCTGAGCGAACGGACACGCGGCCTTGAATGGCGCACGCTGAAAGTCCGGATTGAACGGGCGGCGGAACGGCTGGGCCAACCCACACAGCGTCTGCGCCCGGGGCTTGATCGCGCGCTGAGCCGCGATCGCGACCGTCTGGCCGCTTTGGGCCGGACACTTGGCGTCTTCAGTTATGAACGCACACTGGATCGCGGCTTTGCCGTCGTCCGTGATGCGGACGGCATGCTGGTTGCGCGCGCCACGGGGATTGCCCCGGGAGACGCCCTTGAAGTGCAGTTCTCGGATGCCCGGATCGGCGTGCGTGCCGACGGCGATTCTCCGGCCCAGGCCCAGGCACCGCGCAAGGCCAAACGAACACCCGCCAGGAAACAGGCAGGGAGCGGGGACCAGGGGTCGCTGTTCTGAGGCAGCGGCTTGCCGCGTTTTCCCGGCTCAGGACTCGTCCAGATTGGTGAAAAAACTCTAGGGAGGCAAGGATGCCAAAAGGCTACTGGATCGCGCATGTCAAAGTCGACAACCCCGACACCTACGTCAACTACGTGAATGGCGCGAAGGCCGCGTTCGAAAAGTACGGCGCGCGCTTCCTGGCGCGCGGCGGCACATACTCCGAGGTCGAAGGCGCGCTGGGCCGCTCACGCCACGTCGTCATCGAGTTCGACAGCTATGATGATGCGCTCAATTGCTACCACTCCGACGCCTATCAGGCCGCCAAGGCGCACCGTGAACCGGTCAGCGTCGCGACGATCACGCTGATCGAGGGGTTGGAGTAGCGGATCAGCCTACTGACTTGCGCTCCACAATCTACACCCGCCTGCCCTGCTTCGCGACCGGACGGGCCGCCCAAACTAGTATGATTGAGCCTCAGGCGAAGGCGCGCAGCGACGGCAGCGACCGACCTGGAGGGCGCGTCGTGGTGTTTGGTTTGCCGAACGCAACCGCGGTGAACGCAGACTGTAAGCTCCTTGAAAACAACAACAAAGCGCCCTCCGTGGGGAGGTCGGGCGCTGCCCGGCTACGCCGGGCCGAATGCCTCGCGTGCAACGCGCCATACAGCCTTTCGCGTTTTTCCTGACAGTCGTCTGTCTTGGATCGCTCCGTGCGCGAGGACGCCTCGATACTGCGGCAGTCACCGTTACGTTGTGCCACATACCGGACAATCCTTGCGCTTCGACAGCCGGATCGTCCGTGTATCGGCCCGCAAGGCGTCGTACAGGAACAACCGCCCGTCCAGCGGCTCGCCCGCCCCGGTGATCACCTTCACCGCCTCGACCGCCTGCATCGTGCCCATCATCCCGGCCATCGCGCCCAAGACCCCGGCCTCGGCACAGGCCGGCACCGTGCCCGGCGCGGGCGCCTCTGGGAACACGCACGCGTAACACGGCCCGCCCAGTGCAGGCCGAAACACCGAAAGCTGTCCCTCCCAGCGCCCGATCGCGGCGGAGACCAGCGGCACACCGGCCTTCGCACAGGCCCGGTTCACCAGATAGCGCGTCTCGAAGTTGTCGCAGCCATCCAGAACCACGGTCTGACCCGCGATCAGCGCCTCCGCGTTCGCGGCATCGATCCGCGCAGAGACCGCTTCGAACTGCACATGCGGGTTGATCCGCTCGACCGCGCGCGCGGCACTTTCGGTCTTTGGCTGATCGACCTCCGGCGTCGCATGCAGCACCTGGCGTTGCAGGTTCGACAACGACACCACATCGTCGTCCACCACCGTCAGCGTCCCCACGCCCGCCGCTGCCAGATACAGGATAACCGGCGATCCCAGCCCACCGGCGCCGATCACCAGCACCTTCGCCGCCTTCAACTTCTGTTGCCCCGGCCCGCCGATCTCGTGCAGCACGATATGGCGCGCATAGCGTTCGAGTTCGGTATCGCTGAAGCTCATGTCCGGTCCTTGATCACGCGCCCTCGATGGCCGAGGGTTCCGGCGACATATGTCTAGCGGGGAGAACACGCAATGCAGTTCATGGTGATCGAGACCTTCGACAGCGACGACATGCTGCCGATCTACAAGCACATCCGCGATCACGGGCGCCAGCTTCCCGACGGCCTGACCTTCGTGAACAGCTGGATCGAGCCCGGCTTCCGGCGCTGTTTCCAGATCATGGAGTGCGACGATGCCCGCCTGCTTCAGGAATGGGTTCTGGGCTTTCGCGGCCTCGGCGCGCATTTCGAGATCGTGCCCGTGATCCCGTCAGCGGACACCCGCGATGTGGTCGCTCCGTTCCTCGAGAAGTTCTAGAGCACTCTCCAGTCAATCTGCATCAGACTGGCATCGCGAGCATGCGAACCAACAGCGACATAGAGCACGCGATCCGATGCACTCAGATCAACCGGTGCTCTAGGCTTCCAGAATCGCAGGCGCCGCGTTCAGACGCTCGATATCCATCCCGGCGGTCGCCTTGTAACGCGCGGCGATCTCTGCCAACTCGTCCTGGCTGATCACGTCCTCAAGCCGGTCGAACCCGTCCGGTGCACGCTGGTGCACCACGTCCATCGCCTTGTCAGGCCCCTCGTCGCGATTGGCCAGAACCACCTTTGACGTGACCGGCAACCGCTCGGCCTCATACGCCTGCAACGCAGCCGGGATGGCCCCTTTGTCGCGAATCTCGCGGACCAGAACCCTGGCATCCAGAATGGCCTGGCTCGCTCCGTTCGAGCCGATCGGGTACATCGGATGCGCGGCGTCCCCCAGCAGGGTCATGCGCCCGTGCGTCCATTTGGGCAAAGGGTCCCGGTCGACCATCGGCCATTCCAGCACCTCGGGCGTGGACGCGATGACCTGCGCGATGTCCAGCCACGGAAAGCGCCAGGTCCCGAACAACGGCTCCAGATCGGCGACATCGCCCTTGCGCCGCCAGTCCTCGCGCGCCCATTCGTGGTCGTCCGGGAACTTCACATCCGCGACCCAGTTGATCAGAACCTCAGGCCCATTCGCACCGTCCCGCTCCCCGATCGGGTAGGTCACGAATTTCAACGCTCCGTGGCCCGCCATGGCCATCGATCGACCGGACAGGAAGGGTTTCCCCCAGGTCGTGCCCCGCCACATCAGCACACCGGCCCAAAGCGGCGCACCTTCGTCCGGGTACAGATGCGCCCGCGCGGCCGAGTGGATGCCGTCCGCCGCGATGAACAGATCGCCGCGCAAGGTCTCGCCGGATGCCAGGGCCACGTCGACCCCGTCAGCGCGACTCTCCCATCTGGTGACCCGGCTTCCCGTCTGGATCGCACCGGGCCCCAGCCGCGAAAGCACCTCCTCGAACAGCAGCATCTGCAGGTGCCCGCGATGGATCGAGAACTGGGGCCACTTGTACCCGGCCCGCTCGCCGCGCGGCTCCACCCAGATCTTCGAACCATGCGCTGAGAAGTAAGCGACCTCGGCGGTCCGCACGCCAATCCGATCAAGCTCCGGCACCAGCCCCAGCGCGTCGAGTTCCTTGATCGCATGCGGCTGTAAATTGATGCCAACGCCCAGCGGCGCGAGCGCGTCAACCGCCTCGAACACCCGGCATGGCACCCCGATCTGATGCAGCGACAGCGCCAGCGTCAGTCCGCCGATCCCGGCACCGGCGATCAGGATCATCGAGAGGCTCCGAGAAGGGCGCCCATGCCCAGTCTTATAGAAGACTCAATCGCACGCATCGGCCTTGGTATCCCCGTCCTCCGTCAAACCTCCCGAAACCGGGTCAACACGCCCGGTCCAGCTCACGCACGATCGGCTCTCAGGCGCTCTCGATATCCGGTTAACGGAAAATTACGTGAAAATCATCACGTGGCGACGCCGCCGTTTGCCCATCTCCCCAGGGCAAGACTCCCACCTCCCGGGTTCACATCGTCCTGTACTCGAAATCATCCGTGGCCTGCGCCGCCTCTGCTTCTGCGGCCGCCCGCAGCTCGGCATGGTTCGGCGCTTTCGAACACGCCGGATCCACGGTGGCCGCATCACCGTTCCAGGCAAAAGCCTGACAGCGGCAGCCGCCCCAGTCCTTGGTCTGGCGGTCGCACGACCCGCACGGATCCGTCATCCAATCCGTCCCGCGATAGGCCGTAAACGCCTCGCCCCTGGCCCAGATCTTGGCCAACGGCTTGTCGCGAACATTCTCGAACGTCAACGAGGTGATCGTCTCCGCCGCATGGCACGGCAGCACCGTTCCGCGCGGCGTGACGCACAGGCCCACGCGCGCCCACCCGCCCATGCAGGGCTTCGGGTAGGTCGCCAGATGGTCGGGCGTCACATAGTCGATCACCAGCACGCCCTTCAGCCGTTCGCGCGCCTCGGCCACGATCTCGCCACCGCGCTTGACCTGCTCGGGCGTTGGCATCAGTGCGAACCGGTTGCGATAGGCCCAGCCGTGGTACTGCGTGTTCGCGACCTCGAGCCGCCGGGCCCCCAGCCGCACCGCCAGGTCCACCGTCTCGGCCAGATAATCCAGGTTCTGCCGGTGCATCACCGCGTTCACGGTCAACGGCACGCCCGAGGTCTTAACCCACTCAGCCACCTTCATTTTCTGGTCGAACCCGCGCTTGTATCCGCCGATCCGGTCGGCGGTCGCGGCATCGGTTCCCTGGATCGAAAGCTGCACATGGTCCAGTCCGCGCTCGACCAGTTCGGCAAAGCGGCGTTCGGTCAGCCCCACGCCCGAGGTGATCAGATTGGTGTAAAGCCCTGCCTCGCGCGCGCCCGAGGTCAACACTTCCAGATCCCGGCGCGACGCCGGCTCTCCGCCCGACAGATGCACGTGCAAGACGCCCAGTTTCGCCGCCTGCCGGAACACATCGATCCATTCCTCGGTCGACAGCTCTTCCTTGGCCTTGGCCAGCTCCAGCGGATTGGAGCAATACGGACACTTCAGCGGACACCGATGCGTCAGCTCCGCCAGCATGGCCATCGGGATCGGCACTGCCGACAAGGCCTGCTTCATCTCGACGGGCTGGGTCATGGCCGGATCTCCACCATTCGGCGATTTACCAGGTCTGTCAGGAACTTACGGGCATCCTGAGCTATCCGATCCTTCGGTGCACTGAAGTCCACCGCCAGTTTGTCGACGATCCCACAGAAGTCCCGATCTCCGTCCGTTGCCGACAGAATGGCATGGGCGATCTGATCCATTTTCACGGCCCGCTCCGGCGCGAGGAGGTACCAGCCCTTGCGAACCTCGCAGTGATGCACCCGAACGCCACGTGGCAGGAACGGCACGTCGGTCTCCGCGATCTCGGTCATCGGGCGCCCGCGGCGCGCGCAGCCCGGATGGGCGAGCCCGCCAGGCATCGCGTGTGACGGGCCGCAGGCCCGGAACGCCGTTTGATAAGAGAAAACAGGCGCATAACTCAGGCCGCCTGGGAGACTATGGCCTCACCGGGCTGCCATGCGCCCGGGCAGGGATGGCCGCTGACATAGACATGGTAGAGCGCGTCCAGTTGGCTCCACAGCATCCCGCATTTGAAGCGCAGCGCGTTCAGTGCTGCCTCCTGTTGATCCTCGGTCAGCGCATGGCGTTTCACATAGTCCAGCGCCCAATCCGCGTCCTTGGGGGCCTGGCTCAGACGGTAGCCGAAATATCGCAGGATATCCTCGGTCACGAACGGGTAGTTCGCCAGCATCCCGGACACACGCTTGCCGATGATCATGGGCGAGAACATCTCGGTCAGACTGGACGCAACCGCCTCCAGTTCGGTCCGGTCCCGGACAAAGGCAACATAGGCATCGCAGGCAAAGGTCGTCGCTGGCAATGCCCCGCGCATCGAGGTGACATACGCCCGCTCCAGTCCCAAACCGTCGGTCAGGGCGAGCCACCGGCGCAACCCGCCTTCTGGGTGATCGTCGATCTCGCCGTCATGGGCGACGATCCGCTGTCGCCATTCGCGCCGGTCCTCGACCGAGGTCAGGCGCGCCAGCAGCGTTGCGTCCTTAGTCGGGATAATCCGTTGATAACAAAAGCGATTCAGCGCCCAGGCACGCACCTGATCCTTGGTGCAGCCGCCCGAATGCAGAAGCTCATGGAAGGGGTGAAGATGATGATACTGCTCCTCGCCGATCTGGCGCAGTGCAGCCTCCATCTGGTCCGGTGTCCGGATCATAGGTCGATTTCCATCCCGTCATACCCGATCTCCCATCCGGCGGCCTCGGCCTCGGCGCGTTCCGGGCCATCGCGCCAAACGGGGTTCGTGTTGTTTATATGGACATAGACCTTACGCGAGATGCCGAGATCGGCAAGGGCGGCCATCGATCCATCAGATCCAGAGATCGACATATGCCCCATGCGTCGCCCGGTTTTCTTGCCGACGCCTTGGGTTACCATCTCGTCATCGGTCCAGAGCGTGCCGTCAAACAGCAGGAGCGATGCACCACGGATGCGATCCACGAGTTCAGGCACCATCCGCGCACAGCCGGGGATGTAGAAGAATGTCTCGGCGCCGTCGGTGATCTCGACACCGACGGTTTGCTCGCCCATCACGTCGGTCCGGACCGCATCGCCGCCATGCGCGCCCTCCATGTAGAGCGGCACCTTTCCGGGGGCAGCGAACAGGGTGGCGGTGACCCCCGGCGCCAACTCGAACGGCGTCTCCAGGGCAACGGTCCGCCGCGTCACGAACTCCGGATCGAGCGCGTCGAAGATCGGATTCGCCGCCAGAACCTCGGCAATCCCGGCGGGCATGATCAGATCGAAGCGCTGCTTCTCGCGCAGCGTCAGCAACCCCGCGATGTGATCGATGTCTCCATTGGTCAGCAGGACGGTGCAGATCGGTGTATCGCGCAGCCCATGTTCGCCGGGATCGCGCGGCTGAAGCTGCGGCCGGGCCATGATCTGCGCGCGGATGTCCGGCGAGGCGTTCAGAAGCGCCCAGGACTGCCCATCCGACGAAACGGCTAGGGATGATTGCGTGGCCGCGGCAAGTGGCGCACCAGACCGCCAGAAGCTGGCGCTGTTCGGTGCATTGCAGTTCCACTGGGGCAGGCCGCCCCCGGCCGCAGCACCGACAATGAGGGCGCGCAAAGCCATTGCCCAGCGCGCCCCTCAGAACTGCTTAGAACAGTTCGCCTTCATCTTCGGCTGGGAAATACATGTTGATTTCCATGCCGCAGGTCACTTCTTCGATCTCGGGTGTGTTCCAGGCCATCGTTTCCTCCTTAAGTCGCGCTGCTTTGACAGACGTGATGCGAGGGTCCAACAACTCAAGGGCGACGTCAAGCAGACCTTGGTCGTAAATCACGAAATCCGGAGGCTGATAGGACCGATCTCAGCTCCGCGCGCGCAGTCCCCGGAAGAACAGATCCAGAATCGCGCGCAATTCGGGCAGGATCGTCTCCTTATCGCGCCATTTTGCCAGTGTCGTCGGCATCCAGAACACCTTGAGCGCGGTCAACAGCGTCGCAGCTGTCTGGACCGCATCGCCAGGCTCGAGCGAGCCGTCATCCATCCCCTTGCGAATCTCGCGCGCCAGATGTTCGCGCTTCCAGTCGATGTGGGACTGCAGTAGCTTGAGCCCGTCCTCGTCTTCCATCAGAAACTCGGCCAGTTCGACGATCTTCGGATGGTTTGCCACCTGGGCGATCGCCTGCGTCACCCCGGCCTCGAGCCATTTGCGCACGCGTTCTTCCGCCGTGCCGCCAGGCAGCATCTCGACCGTCTCGAACGCCGTCTGCACCATCTGGAAATAGCACGAGCTCACGGCCAGCCCGATCGCCTGCTTGTTCCGGAAATAGCGATACAGGTTGCCGGGCGACATGCCGCAACACTCGGCGATGTCGCCGATATTGGTTTTCCAGAACCCGTAATGCGAAAACAGTTCGGACGCACGATCGACAATCTCGGCCTTTACGGCCTCGGCCTTGTCAAACTCGGTTGCTTCGTCTGTTCGCACGTATGGGTCCCTCATCCCCCGAAGAAATATTTCAGCTTCACCCGCAGGAACGAATCATCAGCCAGCGGTGACTTGTTGATGCCACTGCCGGAATTGAAGAAGCCCTGTCCCTCGGCCAGCAGCTTCCAGTTCTCGCCAATGCGCGTCTCGGCTTCAAGCCGTGTTGTCATCGAAGCATCATTCGTGTCGATCGATCCTGTCAGCAGCAGCGTCGTGTCTTCCTCGTCATTCAGGGCGAGGCGGAACCCACCGATAAGATCGTCCTGAAAGGCCGAGAGCGAATCGTTGCCCCGGCTGTCCCAGGCATATTCAGCGATGATGCCCAGATCGGCATTGGTGTCGGCGACGCCGAACAGCGTGTGTTCGAACCCGCCCGTCGCCGCGACGAAGTTTTCTTCCTCGAAGGCCAGGTTGCGCTGCCCTTCGCGCCAGATCCCCTCGAACTTGAAAAGCGTCGCCTCCCACGTGTACTGGGCGTCGATCCAGACCTGATTGATGATCTCGTAGAACGGTTGCAGCCCCGTCGCCGACGGCACGAACGTCGGGTCGCGGCCCAGACCATGAAAACCGGAGACACCGAGGTCGATATCCCCGAAGGACCCGGCAAAGCGCAGCGCAAAGGACGGTGTGAATTCCTCGGCTTCGGCATCCGCGTCATAGATCGGGCTCTCGGTGTCGACCGCCGGGTTCGACCGCAACCGCCCGCTTTCACCGGGGAATGTCCGCTCGCGGAAGTAGGGCATGTAGAAGGCCGACAACTCTCCGAACTCGGTGAGATAGCCAAGCCGGATCATCGGCTGGCCGAGGCGGGCTTCGTCGTCGAGCGCCTCGACCTGATCGGTCTGGTTGATGATGTCGACGAGGTGGACGACCTCGGTCTTGCCCCAGAACACCGTGTCGGCGCCGAATGTGAACGAGAAATCGCCAAACGTCCCGTCGACCTTCAGTTCGCGAACGTCCGCGTGGGTCCGGCGCGAATCCTGCGACGAGAACCGGGCAAACGGTGTGAACCGAAAGACGACATCACCGCCGAGCCATTCGACCAAAACCGTCGGCTCCGCCGCGATCGAGAAGTCATCGCGGTCCTGACCGGCAAACTGCGGGTTGGAGAAGAACCCGGTCGCCTCCAACTCCACCTCGCCGAAGATCTCGAAATAGTCCGCGCCCAGCGCCTCGGCCGCCACGGATTGCGCTTTGGCGGATTTCACGCCGACGATCAGTGCGATGGCCAGCAGGACGAGCGCGAGTTTCAAACGTATGGTCATGGATGCGGCGTCCGTGTCTTACCGCCCGTAGCGACACCCCTTTTCACGGGCTTCGCGGCCCAACCGGGGCTGCGATCCCATTCAAAGCCCAGAAGGGGCGGGGGGTGCGGATTGCAGGGCATCAGGTCCCGAGGATCAGGTGTCAGCGCGAGATCGACTTCAGACGCTGCGAGTTGAAATCACCCTCGCCCAGCCCGGTCCGAAACTTGTAATTGTTCCAGAGCAGATCGGTCGCCTTGCCGGTCTGGTGGTTGACCATCGCCATCTTTCCAGCACGCCAGT
>JBHJIZ010000155.1:0-8151 GCA_050043005.1 Paracoccaceae bacterium | reverse complement strand
GTCACAACAAACTGTTTCTTGTATTCGCTTGTAAGCACACTAGATGATATCAGGATCTGGGCTCAGATCGCAAACTGCATCAAAATCGTTTATATTTTTCAATTGGATAAGAGAGCTCAGAATTTTCGCAGGATCTTGTATTCTACAAGGTCAGTACAAGAAACGTTGCCGGAAACTCGGGCCGAGGTTGAACAGCTTGGACCAGAAACATGGCATACCCGTTTCACTACCGCGACCCGGTGGATACCTTGGCGGCAGAAGCGTCAGGAAGCGACGTTTCGATTTCATATGCCTATGCGGCGGTTGCACGGCGCAGGGGCATTTACGAACGATCGCTAGCGCCGTCCGCAATTCTGAATTCGGTCGAACGCCCAAACTCGGATACGGATGACACCGAGGATGGCAGTCAGGAGCTGGCACCGTCTCTCGAAGCCTGCGCCGAACTCCAACACGCATACACATATTTCAATGACTACCATTGGGATGGTCGCCTGCCGCCGTGCATGATCGTCTACACGCGCCGGAAAAGCTGTCTCGGATACTTCGCGCCAGACCGCTTTCGCCGCATTGATGGTGTCGAGGTCGCGGAACTTGCCTTACATGCCGGTCATCTGGCAGCGCGTGACGATCGCGACAGCCTTTCAACACTCGTCCACGAAATGGCGCATGTCTGGCGCCACTACCTCGGCCCTCTGAACCGAAACGGCGAACGCGTCACCAATGGGTATCACGATCTCCATTGGGCCAGAGAGATGTTGCGGGTCGGTCTAGTGCCGTACGCGCTTGGATGCCCTGACGGCAAAATGACCGGCTATCGCGTGTCGCACCGCATCCAGGACGGCGGTGCCTTCGACGAGGCTTGTCGCGCTCTGCTCGACGACGGGTTCCAGATCAACTGGGGTGATCGGATCGTACGACCAAGAGCGAAAGGCGAGCCTCCGCAGAAAGCTGCAAAAAAGGATCGCATTAAGTTCACCTGTCAGACCTGCGGTTTAAACGCCTGGGCGAAACCAACGGCACGGCTAGAGTGCGGTACCTGCAAAGCTCCGCTGAAGCGGGCGGCGGTGCTTGCATGAGGCATCTCCTGTTCGACACCGCGACACGTCGCGCCCGCTTCGAGGTGCGGGTCGTCTGCAATGCGCCAAAGGGCAAGATCGATACCGCAGGTGACGACATGGCCGAAGCGATCTCGGCGATCTCGGGTGGCGCAACGATCAAGAAGATCAAAGGTGTTTGGGCTGCGGACGGAGCGCGTGATCTCGATCGCTATCAGGGTCCGTTTGAACTCGCGGACGGCATCGCGATTGAAGTCACGGTACCGTTCGATCGCGTCGAGGCGCTTTACGCAGCCTTACCGAAGATTGTTGCCGATGCCTGTCAGAGGCATGGCCTGCCTGCCCGCTGGATCGACACGAACATCGACATCTCCGGCGCGTTGATCGCCGGGCACTTCAAAATCGACCGATCTTAACTGCCCGACCAACCCCGGGATCGGCGTGTGCCGTTCCCCAAACCCAAGAGGAGCAACATGAAACTGCAAACACCAGACCGTTTGATACAGAACAACTGGGTTCCGGCGACACCTCCAGATCGCGAAGATCGACGATCCGGCGGGCTCCAACGCCTCGGCATCGACCGTGGCCTTGTTGGTGCCGCAACCGAGATCGGAGATCAGGATCCTGCCCTTGCCTCTGGCGAAGCATATGTCGAATCCGAGTTCCAGATCAGCTACGGCGATCAGGTCGCCGCATTGGAGCGCGAACGCGGTCATGTCCAGTCGCGCGTAAAGGTCGAGACAACTGCGCTCGACGGAATAGACGCGCAGCTAGCAGGAGAGCCGCTGCAAATCCATGCCTCCCAGATGAATGGTGGCGTGGATGGTCCGGCGGATCCGAAGACGGAAGTGCCCCCTCGAGATTGGCAGTTGCTGGACAAGCTCGAAGCCGTTGTGGCACTCGTCGCGATCATCCTGCTGTCGATCGCGTCTTACTTCGGCGTGCACGCCACCTTCACCAACGCGCAGCTGCCGATCGTCGACGATAACGCGCACCTGCCGTTCATGTTGGCAACGCTGGTTCCAGTGGCAGGTCTCGCCGTCAAGCTCGCGGGCAACGTGTTCAGCGACCCCGCCAATCGGGACCGGTACCGCAAAGGAGTAGCGAGCACCGGGCTGGTAGCCTTCTTCTTCTGGGTGCCAATGTTCGCGGCGTTGTTCGAAGGCCTCTCGGGCGTCTTTGATCCGTTCAAGGACCCGAACCACATCCTCGGTTGGGGCTTCAATGTTGGTCACATCTTCGCAGAGGTGCTGATCGCTGCCGGGATCTGGTCTCATCTGAGCTCGGTCATGCGCAAGTATGCGCCAACCGAACTGGTCGACAACCCGGCACGCCCGCCACTTGAGCGGGCCAAGGCGGCACAGATCGAGGTGGTCGAGGCCTTGAGCGCCCGTCTTGGCGGGATCGAGGGCAAGCTGAGCCAGTTCTACGGCCTGCGCGACAACGCCCGGATCCTCGTCGACACCGCCATCCGACAGAAGATGAACCAGAAACCCCATGACGGGCTGCTCTAACAGCCCGTCACCCTTCCCTGACATGGAGATGTTCACGATGTTGAAGAAACTGATGAAAACTGCATTGGTCCCGCTGGCCATCCTGGTCACCACCGGGCCTGCAATCGCGAAGGAAGCCGTGATCGGCCTTTCCCCCTTCGGCGCGGTCGATCAGAAAAGTGCCGAGATCCGGGCGGTGGCCGTCCATCTGCTCGAGACACTGCAGCCCGGCGAAACCGGTTGGATCGTCAATGCATGGACCCAGGAACAAATCGCCGAGATCACAATCTCAGCCGACCCTGCGAAGTCCAAATCCATGCAGAGGCGCATGCGCAACGCGCCGGGTTTCTTCGCGGAGCTGAAGCGCTTCGCGGAGAATGCGCAAGCACCGGATGGCGAGAGCTTTGAGGGTCAGATCGACATGCCTGGCTTCCTGCGGGCCGTGGGCGCGAACTACCCGGCGGACGTGGCACGGGACTTGATCCTCTACAACGTCTCGCCGCTGTCCCATGATCCGCGCATGCCCGCTCTTTCGATGAGGGACGGCGCTGTGCCGGATGACGCCTCGATCGCCGCGTCGCGTGCCGAGAACGTCTACGGTGCTGCACGGGAAGCAACGCTGCTCTCCAATTACACCGTGCACTGGGGCACAAATGGCGAAGGTTGGAGCCTGTCGGATCGCCATGCCCATCACCTACAGCGCTTCGTGGCGCTTTCGGCCACAGAGCGCGGTGCCTCGGCGCTGGCGACCTTCGCGACCGACCCCGCAACGGCACTGCGCAATGCCGTGGCGGGGATCTCGAAGCCGGTGGGCGAGTATGCGTTCAAGCCCGGCGATGCGCCGACCATGATCACCTATCAGGCGGCCGACGCCGTACAGGATACCGAGGCCGCCGGATCGATCTATCGCCGAGCACTCAGCGAACGGGTCCCGGCCACGCAGGAGGTCATGCGAGCCCAGAATGTCGAGAGCGCGATCCGCTGGACCTGCGATTGTGATTTCGATCTGGCCGTGCAGCCCCAGGGCAGCGATCCGATCTCGTTCCGGAGGCTTCAGACCCGTGACGGTTTCCTGTTCAAGGACTTCACCTCTTCAGCATCGCTGGATTTGGGCTGGGAGACGATCTCGCTGCCCGGTCCAATCGATCTTTCCACCACCACGATTGCGGTCAACCTGTTCCGAGGACAGGCGGGCAGTCAGGTCGAGTTGCGCATCGCGATCGACACCGAGACCTGGGGACGAAGTTATGTCCTGTCCGGGGCCGCTGACGGTGGATCCGGGTTCTTGGCCACTTTGCAATCTAAGGCATCTGCCAACGCTGCCTGGGTCGTTGTCGATCCTCGCGCCATGCTCGGGGGTGTGTGATGACCGAGTCCTCGGGTGCGAGTGCCATCTGGAAGTTCAATGCGGCGTGCCTGCGCGCCGCTGCGGCTGGAGCGCTTGGATGGCTGTTCTGGCATGCCAGCATGGTGCCGGGTTGGGAGCTCTTCATCTTCTTCGCAGCGATCTTCGCTCTGGGCGTCATAAAGCAGGCAATCATCGCGCTGATCGCTCTGATCCGCCTGCTCCTGCGTCAGCGCAAATGGGCGCAGTATCGGCGGCAGGGTAACGCGCTTAAGGCGGATCGCATGGCGAACGAGCAAGATCTCCGTCGCCGGGGGATACTGAGATGAGCGTCTGGAGCAGACTACTCGGTTCGTCTGCGCTCAACCCGGAGGGTCAGCGTCTGATCGGTCTGTCACTGGACAGCGGCAGACCAATCTTCGCACCCAAGGGCCATAGTCTCGCGCTTGCGTCGGCAGGTTCAGGCAAAACGACATGCGGCGCAATTCCGTGGCTCTTTTCCTTTCTCTCGACCGCCGAAGGTGCCGGGACGCTTATCCTTGATAGTAAGCACGGGGAGATCGCGATCCAGCTGCTCCCCGCACTTCTGAAGCTTGGTATCAAGTTCGCCATCAGCGACGATACGCACCTCTGGGATGTGCTCGCGCCCCACCGCGTCAATCTCAACGCGTTCGGTGCGGCTGTTGAAGCCTACAAGCGCGATCCGCGTGATGCGATCTTCCCGATCGAAAACATCTCGAAGATCCTGATCCCGGAACCTCCTGAGATCGACAAGAACAAACATTTCCGGGATGTTCCTCAGGAGTTCGATGAATTCTGTATCGGCACGCTCCTGTCTAGAGATGCGAGCACCGCGACGCCCGGTGGTGCTGCCAGCATACTGTCAGATGCGGACATGCTGCGAAGCCTCGCAGCAATCGAGGCCGAAGAAGGCGCCCCGGCTCTCAGGGCACAAGCGCGTTCCATTCTCGAAGCGGCTGACAGCGAGAATTGGGGTCAGCATCTCTCGGAAGCACGCCGCTCGCTGCGCCTGTTTGCACCCGGCACACGGCTCCACGAGGCCGGACGGGACGCAACAACCACCCATGCTGACCTGATCCGAGAAGGTTATGTGATCTTCCTTATTGGCGATCAGTCGCAAATTCACCGCATGGCAGCGTTCTATGCGCTTCACATCCAGGCGTTCTGCAATGCGCTCTACCATGGCGCTGGCAAACTCCGCGTCATTGCAGACGAGTTTACCAACACCCCAATCAAAAGCCTGATCGGTGAAGCCCTGACGACACTCCGCGCATATGGGGGCGAGATCCACATGATCGGACAATCGAGATCCGAGATTGTTCGTAAGTTCGGCGAGAAGGTCGCCCAGACGATTGAAGAGAACGCCATCGTCAAGCAGTGGTTCGGATTCTCGTCGTTCGAAGAAGCAGAACGTGTCTCGAAGGCCATCGGTGAGGAGCACGCGGTCGCGTCGGGTCTCAGCGGCGACACTGACGGGTTAAAATCGCAGGAAAGCCTCAGCCTGAACCGCCAGCGGGTACTCTCAGCCTCGGAACTGCTGGCACTACCGCGTGAGATGCAGCTCGGTCACAGCAAGGGCGTTGGCTTCTTCCTCGCCCGCACCAACGCACAGAACGAGATCGCACCCTATTGCCACCTGAGCGGCGACAACCCACGCGAAGGCAGCCGTCTGCCGCCGGAGCCAAAGATCCGGCTGACCACCCCCAAGCGCACGTCTGGATGGAGACTGATATGACAACAGCAAGCCTGTTCGCTCGGATGTTCATGTGGGTTCTGATCCCGGCAGCACTCTGGGCGGCGTTCGTGATCTGGGGCTCGCCTCACATCGTGTTGTCGTACCGCTTCCACGACAATGGCAACCGCTACGCTCCGCTGGCCGAGCGGTACTACACCGAATGCACGTACTACGGCGCGCTCGGGGCGATCACCATGCCCGCAGAGCTCGGCTCCTGCGCATGGGTCCGCTTCTTCAAGGCGGAGCGGAGCTAATGCGTGCGCATGAGATATTGCCGATCGACCGGGTCATGGATCCGGTCCTTCAAGCCGAAGCGCGCGGTCAGTTCCAGCCGCACCATGGCTTTCAGCCCGAACAGGATCTCGTCCTGGGCGATCTTTCCCTTGGCGATCAGACCGTCACACCGGTCCCGATCGTCTTCGGTGAACACGTCCCAGGGGGCTGTCGCCTCCCAGAGCGCAACGTACCCCATGGGCGCCAACCACTCCTCGATGTCCTGAATGTCTTCAAAGTCAATCATAGAAGAAGTCTATCAAAGACGACTTCTGTGATGCAAATTTGCGGAGGTTTCCCATGAGCTTATCCACAACAGAGGCCGTACAGGAAGTCCATCGACTGGCGCTGCAGCAGTCGGTCTCGCGCATCCTGGGCACGGAACACGAATGGGCACGCTTCAACACCATCGTCCGTAAAGCTGCAGAGCGTGTGGATGGCGAGAAGGCGGACTTCAAGCATGACTACCAGACCAGGCTGGCTGAAGCGCGTCAGGTCATCCTGCGCGAACAGAGTAAGCATACGCTTGATTACCCGACACCGACGGGAACTGAGAAAGCGCCGCCGCGCCCGGGGCGGATCGACATCATGGCGATCAACCGCGTGCAGTTCGACCATGAGAAGCGCATCGCCGCGATCCGGCAGGACGAGGTCGATGGCTATCGCGGGCTCAGTGCCACAGTCCGCGAACGCGGGGTCCGCGAGGCACACGCCCGCGACAGTCTCCAGGGCCATGTCCGGGATCGCTTCAACCTCAGCAACCAGCTTTCGCCATACCTGGCGAACGCCCGGACGCGTTCCTGCCCAACCCGATGAAAGGAGAGACACCCATGTCCGACATAAAAACGAACCCAGCTGAAAGTCCGATGCAGGCTGCCCGGGACTCCTACTCAGGCAAAGGCTTAACCGAAAGCCAGTTCCAGTAAGCCTGGGCGATCACTGCCATCCTGAACACCAAGATCCATGCGACTGGGTCGTTCCGGGATACGCTCACTGACTATGCCCATGCCTTTGCACGGGAGCAGCGGTTCGACTCGCTGCGCGGTGAGACCATCCTGCGCGATGTCTACAAGGGCCGCTTCGGCGAGACGATGAACCAGACCCGCGAAACCTTGGCCACTTCAGCGGAGAACCTGCCCGACGCAGCGAGGGAGCGGGCGCTGACCTGTGCCATGGGGATCAGCGAGCTGATCCAGGCACCGCCAACTCAGCCGTTTTACAAGGCCTATGACCGTGCGGCCACAACGCTGGCAACGGAGTTCAAGATCACGCAACGCGCGGCCAAGACGCTCCTGACCGAGACCTATCACGCAAAGGTCCACAGAGACCTTGCAGCCGACTGCAAGGAAGTCGAGCGGCTTTACTACAAGCCTGCTCGGGAAGCAGAACAAGGTCGCGATGCACAGTCGCAAACGCAAACCCGCAGCCAGCAACGCGCTTGAAGGAAAACAACCCAGAATTGAAATATCCCTTGCAATCCATACACTTAGCGTTCAATATGTTCCTCTTTTGTTCAACAACGAAGGGAATCTGAACCCCGGACGCATCATCAGAAAGGAGGCATCTATGCAGAACCAAAACCCTGTCCCGCCAACACCACCGGAGCGCGAACCGAATGCACGCCCGAAGGTCCAATTCGACTGGCGAGACTGGCTGCCCTATCTGGCTGCCTCCGATGCGTCTGAGGATCAAAAGCGCGAGTTGATCGAGACGGTCTGGGCGATCGTCCTGACCTTCGTCGATCTCGGATGGGATGTTGAAGCAGCATCTGAAGCTTCCGAAAAAACCTGTGGACAGAATCTCGACCTGACCGCCGCGCTGATGTCTGCCGTGGTACAATCTGAGCACAGCAATTTGCCTGATGACACGGCCCGCCCACATCCGATCGATCCGGAAACCGAAGATGCGGCCTGAGTTCGATTCAACATTTTAGAAAGGAGTTAGATATGACCGACACCGACGATACTGAGTTTATTGCGTCCGCTTCCGCATCCCAGACAATGATCAGAGTGCTGGAATGCGGCCGGACCGATCCTGACACCGGGTTCATCGAGACCGTCCTCGCAGCACATGCCCAATTCATCGAAAGTAAGCGCGATGACAAGGAGGCGGTATGAACTCAACGAAAGCACTAATCTACTGCCGCGTATCCTCGCGGAACCAGGAAGAAGATGGCCACGGATTGGAGTCCCAGGAAACCCGCTGTCGCCAGCATGCCGCAGCACGCGG
>JBHJIZ010000154.1:0-23856 GCA_050043005.1 Paracoccaceae bacterium | reverse complement strand
CCCCGCCGGTGTTACCCAGATAGCGGCCCTGCTCGTCCTTGCCGAAGCTGATGATCACGAGACGCCCGCCAGGCCGCAGCTCTGCCGCGCGGGCCAGCAGGATCCGCTCCCAATCCAGCGCTGCTTGCCGGTCGAACGCGGACAATTCCTCGCCCACCGCACCGACATGATGGACATGACCATGGATCAGGCACGGACGCTCGGACACATAGTGCATCGCGGTCGCCGAGAAACCCAGATCGAGGGTCGCATCCGGCAGAAGCTGGTGGTGGAATCCAATCCCGATCCCTTGCACGAACACGCCCGTGCCGGGCGCCCAATAGGTGTGGTCCGATCCGTCAAGCCCCTGAACCATCTTGAAAACCTGGCTCCAGTCATTCGACGCCAGATCGGTGTAGGTTATCTGAACCTGCCTGCCCGGCCAGCGGGCGCGGACTGCCTGGATCGTGTTGTGGACCGCCTGCTTTGACGTCCCGCCATCGGCGGCACCGAAATCGGCAATCCGCACGGGTCCGGACCCGCCATCGGGCAGTGCGGCGACGGCCTCCAGCAACATGCCCTTGGCGTTGTCTATGGTGTCCTTCGCGCCCCGCGTCGATTGGCTGTAGTAGCCACCGCCCTTCATCGAGGTCGTGGCTGCGGTCTTGCTGGCGTCGTTCATGCATGTCCCTCCCGTCTTGGCGAGAGGATATTCAGGCGACAGCCGATGTCACCCGGTTTCGCGCGGCGCTCCGAAAACGCCGAGCAGTCCGCCAAGCAAAATGAAGTAGCGGCCGGCCGATGTCTCGGCCAATTCGACCAGTCGGGAGTCTGCCCCGACATCGTCGACCGCGCGCGCAATGAGCACCCGGTAGGCCTCGACAAACCGGAACGCCAGCTGCTGGTGCTCGGGATCGCGCCGCAACCAACCACGCGCGATGGCGTTGGCGACGTTGTCGCTAACCCCCGCGAGCGCTGCCACTTCCTCTGCGTTCTGCTGCCGCACAAAGGCCTGCCAAACCGCCGCGTCGGCGTGCTCTGGCAGGACATCGTCCGGGAACAATCCGTCAGCGCCCAAGCCGGCGATCACCTGATCACGCAACCGGATCAACGCGGCCAAGTCAGGATCACGCAGTGTCTCGTCAATCAGGCCCTGCGTTCCGGGAACAGCCTCGAGTCCCGCCAGAACATGCACGACAGAGGTCCAGTTGAGCGCACGGCGCTCTTCACTGATCGGAACCTCGCCCAGAGGGAGCGCGGGGTCTCTATACGAGGCGACGACCGGAGCAGTCTTGGCAACCTCGCCCATCCATGGAGCCAGACGCGAACTGCGGTCGATCTTCTCGATCAAGGTGCGCGCCTGCTCCTCGAGCGCCGTGATGCGCAGTACACTTTGGGTCAAGGCAGTCCTTTCGGGACTGACGATCCGATGGACAGCTTCCCCCATAAGTGCGGCAAGATCCTCGGCACTGGCTGGCGGGTGTGCCGCGACGCTTCCTTTTACCTGCTCGAGATCCTCGCGCAGGGCGCGCACACCATCCGTCAGGTCCTTGCGAACGGGCGCGGATGTATCCGATGCGACCGCCACGATCTCGGCGTTCGATGCCTTCAGCCGTTCGTCGATCGAGTCGATCCGTGCCTGAACCGATGACGCCAGATCACCGGCGGCGGTTTCAGCCGATGCCTGCACGGCGGCGTTCGCCGTCTTGATGCCCTCGGAATGCGATGTCGCGATCTCTCCAAGAAGGCTGTCAATCTTCGCGCGAACCTCGGCGGATCCTGCATCGACGGCCTCCGCAAGTCCCTCGCGAACCGTTCCGATACGCTCGACTTCCGCCTTCATTGCGGTCTGAAGCGCCGCAACCGCCGACTTCAAGACCGCCGTGACCTCGTCCTGATGTTGCTCCAGCGACGCGCCCGTCCGCTCGGACCGTTCGCGCATGTTGCTGTCCATCAGGATGACGCCATCCAGCAAAGCGGTCTCGAGCTTCTCCGTCGATGCCTTGAGCGCCTTGTCGAGCGCGACGACACTCGCCGCCGCTTCACGCTCCATGCGGTCGCAGGCTTGCTCCAGACGCCCAGTCGTGTTCGATGCCAGCGCATCCACGCTATCGTTGAGATTGTTGATCGTGGACGCGAGCGCGAGAGCGCTTTCTGACTGGCCCGATATCGCGTCCGACAGGCGTTCCGCCCTGTTCAAAAGCGCGACCACGACCCACAGCATTGCGACCGGGCCGATGATCGCGAATGCGAAGAAGATCAGATCCAGCGTCGGCAGCGACCGGACAGCACCTTCGCCGGTGCCGAGCCGCGTGAAGTATCCAACACCGTAGGCCACCAAAGCGGCAACCCACAGCGCTGAAACCACAAGGGCCAGCCGGCTGGCGGATGACTGATCAGGACCACGACGGTGGAAAGCGGCAGTCGACGCCTGGCGGTGATCAGGCGCGCCCCACAATCGAGCAAACCAGTCCGAGATCCGGGTGATAAGCGTCGCACCAGCCCAGCCGTCTTTCGTTCCCTGACCAAGCAGGGAACGCAGGCTTCGATCATCATCGGCGCGGTGATCTACCATGGTAGATAGATCTCATTTTTTCACTGATTTTGCAATCAGATATATTTCACACTTAATATCTCGTATGAGCGTCCACCACCGGGTGTGTTGACCTCGACCGAGTCGCCCTCTTCCTTGCCGATCATGGCCCGGGCAATCGGGGATCTTATGTTCAGCTTGCCTTTGTCGATGTCCGCTTCCGGCTCGCCAACGATCTGATACGTCTTCTCTTCGTCGGTATCTTCGTCGACGATCTTGATCGTCGCGCCGAACTTGATGGTGTCGCCGCTCATCTTCGTCGGATCGATCACGTCTGCACGCCCGATCAGACCTTCGAGTTCCTTGATCCGTCCCTCGACGAAGCTCTGCTTCTCGCGCGCTGCGTGATATTCGGCGTTCTCCGACAGATCGCCGTGCTCACGCGCCTCGGCAATCGCCTTGATCACCGAAGGCCGAACATCTTCTTTCAGCGTCTTCAGTTCTTCGTTCAGGGCATCATAGCCCTGGCGTGTCACCGGAACCTTCTCCATGGATCCCTCCGATTCGCATTCAGCGACAAAAGCTGAGACAATCACAAAAAACAGGGCGGCGAAATTCCTTCGCCGCCCGTATCACAACGAAACAATATTGCGGAATCCCGGTCCGAGCAAGTCCTTCGATACGTGCGTCCGCGTCAGCGCGGCGGACAGATCAGGCCTACACAGCGTAATCTTGCAACGGCGCAACGCTAAGCTCGCCCTTCAGCCGGTCCGCGATGGCCTGCGCGGCTGCGTATGCGCCGGCGGCAGTCGTGTAGTACGGGATCTTCTGGCGCAATGCAGTTGCGCGAATGTCAAAGCTGTCCCGCACGGATTGCGCGCCTTCGGTCGTGTTGAAGACGAGCGTGATGCCACCATCCTTCATGCGGTCGACGATGTTCGGACGCCCCTCGTACACCTTGTTGACGCGCTCGGCCGGGACACCGTGTTCGGCGAGGAATGCCTGCGTGCCTCCGGTCGCGACAATCGTGAAGCCAAGATCCGAGACAATGCGGGCCGCCTTCAGGACAATGTCCTTATCCATGTCTTTGACCGAGATGAACGCTGTTCCGCCTTCCGGAAGCGGAGCGCCCGCGCCAAGCTGACTCTTCAGGAAGGCGCGCGCGAAGCCTGTGTCCAGTCCCATCACCTCGCCGGTGGATCGCATCTCTGGTCCAAGCAACGTATCGACGCCCGGGAACCGGGCAAAAGGCAGAACCGCTTCCTTGACCGAGACATGCGCCGTGTTCGGGTCCTTCAGATCAAAGGCATCCAAAGACTCTCCGGCCATCACACGCGCCGCGATCGAAGCAATCGGCGAGCCAACCGCTTTCGCGACGAAAGGCACGGTACGGGACGCCCTTGGATTGACCTCGAGCACATAGATATCAGTGCCCTTGATCGCGAACTGGACGTTCATCAAACCGACCACATCCAAACCCAGTGCCATTGCCTCCGTCTGACGCTCGAGTTCCGAGATAACCTCCGGGCTCAGCGAGTGCGGCGGTAAGGAGCATGCGCTGTCGCCGGAATGGACGCCAGCCTCCTCAATATGTTCCATGATCCCGGCCACGTGAACCCGCTCGCCATCGCACAGCGCATCGACATCAACCTCGACCGCCCCCGAGAGGTAGCTGTCGATCAGGACCGGGCTGTCGCCGGACACGACAACAGCTTCGGTG
Organism: Paracoccaceae bacterium; assembly: GCA_050043005.1. Classification (GTDB taxonomy): domain Bacteria; phylum Pseudomonadota; class Alphaproteobacteria; order Rhodobacterales; family Rhodobacteraceae; genus Thermohalobaculum. The sequence continues at coordinate 19,624 of JBHJIZ010000154.1, read as the reverse complement.
ATGTAGCGGCGCAATTCCGAGTCGTTTCGCACGATCTCCATCGCGCGCCCGCCCAGTACATAGGACGGCCGGATGACGACCGGATAGCCGACCTCCCCGGCAATGACGAACGCCTCCTCGCCTGAATTGGCAATCCCATTGTTCGGCTGGCGCAGGTCAAGTCTCCGCAGCAATTGCTGGAACTGCTCACGGTCCTCGGCCAGATCAATCGCTGTCGGAGACGTGCCAAGGATGGGAATGCCTGCCGCTTCAAGCCCGCGCGCAAGTTTCAGCGGCGTCTGTCCGCCGAACTGAACGATCACACCGTGCAGCGTACCGTTGTCCTGCTCGCCCCGCAGGATCTCCAGCACGGTCTCCATGGTCAGCGGTTCGAAATAAAGCCGGTCCGAGGTGTCGTAATCGGTGCTGACCGTCTCCGGGTTGCAGTTGATCATCACCGTCTCGTAGCCCGCATCAGTCAACGCGTAGCACGCGTGGCAACAGCAGTAATCGAATTCGATCCCCTGGCCGATCCGGTTCGGACCGCCGCCCAGGATGACGACCTTTTTCTTGTCGGTCGGGCGCGCTTCGCACTCGGCCTCGCCATCGACCGGCGCCTCATAAGTCGAGTACATGTAGGGCGTCTGGGCCTCGAATTCGGCGGCACATGTATCGATGCGCTTGAAGACCGCCTCGACGCCATGCGCCTGCCGGATGCGGCGCACGCCATCCTCGGTCAGATTGCACAACCTGGCCAGACGGGCATCGGAGAACCCCATCGCCTTGAGGTGCCGCAGCCCGTGCGCCGCCGACGGCAGGCCATTCTCGATCAATGCGGCCTCGACACTGACAATGTCATCGATCCGGTCAAGGAACCAGCGGTCGAACTTGGTCGCCGCATGAATGTCGTCCAATGACAATCCTTCGCGGATGGCCTGCGCGATCACGCGTATCCGGTCCGGCGTCTGCTGCGCCAATGCGGCAACAACCGCGCGACGACGCTCATCTTCGGTCTGATCGTTGGTAACGCCCTCAATCTCTATCTCGTCGAAACCGTCGAGCCCGGTCTCCATCGACCGCAAAGCCTTCTGCACCGACTCGTGGAAGGTCCGGCCAATGGCCATGGCCTCGCCGACCGATTTCATCGCAGTGGTCAGTTCCGGCTTGGCGCCCGGGAATTTCTCGAACGCGAAGCGAGGTATCTTGGTGACGACATAGTCGATTGTCGGCTCGAACGAGGCGGGCGTGACGCCGGTGATGTCGTTGTCCAACTCATCCAACGTGTAGCCGACCGCCAGTTTCGCGGCGATCTTGGCGATCGGGAAGCCCGTCGCCTTGGACGCCAAGGCCGAAGACCGCGAGACGCGCGGGTTCATTTCGATCACGACAATGCGGCCCGTCTCGGGCTCGATCGCGAACTGAACGTTCGAGCCCCCGGTCTCGACCCCGATCTCGCGCAGGACCGCGATGCTCGCATTGCGCAGCATCTGGTATTCCTTGTCGGTCAGCGTCAGCGCCGGTGCGACGGTTATGGAGTCGCCCGTGTGCACGCCCATCGGATCGACGTTTTCGATGGAGCAGATGATGATGCAGTTGTCCGCAGTGTCGCGGACGACCTCCATCTCGAACTCTTTCCAGCCGAGCAGCGACTCGTCGATCAGGATCTGATTGACGGGAGAGGCATCCAATCCGCCCCGGCAGATCGCTTCGTATTCCTCGCGGTTGTAGGCAACGCCACCTCCGGTCCCGCCCAGCGTGAAGGCAGGCCGGATGATGGCCGGAAGCCCGACATGGTCCAACGCGTCCATGCAGTCTTCAATCGATTCCGCGATCGTCGCCTTCGGGTTTTCCAGCCCGATCCGGTCCATCGCTTCCCGGAAGAGCTTACGGTCCTCGGCCTTTTCGATCGCCTCCCGGTTGGCGCCGATCAGTTCGACGTCGAACTTCTCAAGCACCCCGAGGTCATCCACCGCCAGAGCCGTGTTCAACGCCGTCTGCCCGCCCATCGTGGGCAGCAAGGCGTCAGGGCGTTCCTTCTCGATGATCCGCGCGACGACCTCCGGAGTGATCGGCTCGATGTAAGTGGCATCGGCCATCCCCGGATCGGTCATGATGGTCGCGGGGTTCGAGTTCACCAGGATGACCCGGTACCCTTCCTCGCGCAGCGCCTTGCACGCCTGTGCACCTGAATAGTCAAACTCGCAGGCCTGTCCGATGACGATGGGGCCAGCCCCGATGATCATGATCGACTGAATATCCGTGCGCTTGGGCATCGCGATCCTCCGGCACGCCAGACCGGGCCACACGCATCGTGTCGCCGCGCCTCGGGCGGGAATGGGATGATTTTCGCGCGGTTTAGGGGAAGTCCCGGCAAAGGGCAATACGGCCTGTCACGACTTGAACACGCGGACCGTCTGGGCCAGCTTTATTGAAAGGACAGGAGAACACCATGGCCGAAGCGCCGCTGCCGCAAACTCTGTCCCGGTTCTACTGGTTTTCGCGCGTTGACGACCGGGCCGAGACCCTGATCGCTCAGAACAAGCACGTCGCGGCAGCGCTGGAAGAGCACAAACGCCGCGGCGTCGAGCTTGCGGTCCGTGCACGGATCATTGCGATGAGCGTGATTGGCATCATGGTCCTGTTTCTAACACCGTGGCCCGATGTGCTGTACTACGAGGCCCTCGTCGTGCTGTTCATCCTGATCGGGCTCGCGCAACGACGCTACGCGCGGGTCGGGACATCCCGCGCCGAATTGGCCTTGTTGTTCTGTGATCTGTTGCTGATGACAGTCATCGCCGGTGTGCCAAATCCCTTCGCAGCTCAGGATCTGCCCGCAACCTTCCATTTCCAGTTCGAGATCCACAAATACTTCTTCGTTTTGCTCGCGATGGCGACTTTGGCCTATTCCTGGCGGACAATCTTCGCGGTCGGCACCTGGACAACCATGCTTTGGCTATCGGTCGCCGTGATCATTTGGTTCAACTCGACACCCGATCCTGCAATTGAAGCCGCTCTGCTCGAGCTTTACGGCGGCATAGAAGTGTACGCGGCCTTTCTCGATCCCACGCGCATGGTCTGGGACCAGAGAATTCAGGAGGCTGTGGTCTTCCTGATGTGCGCCTTCATCCTTGGGATTTCGGTCCGGCGCTTCAATCACCTGCTTATGGCCCAAGCCACTGCCGAGCGTGAACGTACGAACTTGGCGCGGTACTTCTCACCCAACGTCGTCGAGCAATTGTCGGGAAATGACGAACCGCTGAAGCAGGTAAGGACCCAGAACATTGCCGTGCTGTTCGTGGACATTGTCGGGTTCACGACTTTCGCCGCGCAGCGCAGCCCGGAGGACGTCATCAAGGTACTGAGAGACTTTCATGCACGGATGGAGAACGAGGTTTTCCGGCACAATGGCACGCTCGACAAATTTCTCGGCGACGGGTTGATGGCAACGTTCGGAACACCGGTCACGAGCGATCGCGATGCTGCAAACGCACTGGCGTGTGCACGGTCGATGATCGACACCATGACGGTGTGGAACGCAGAACGGGCAGAAGCGGGCGAGCCGGAAATCCGAGCAAGCGTCGGCGTGCACTACGGTCCCGCAGTGCTTGGCGACATCGGCGGTGAACAGCGCCTGGAGTACGCGGTTATCGGTAACACCGTGAATGTGGCGAGCCGTCTCGAAGCTTTGACACGGCCCCTTGGCGCGCGCCTCCTGGCGAGTGCGGATCTGATCGATCGCGCGCGGTCGGAGTGCGGTTCCGAGGAAGGCATTCTGGAGGCGCTCGACCCGCTCGAGCCGCAATCCGTGCGCGGCGTCCCCGACCCTGTGCCAGTTCGGGCGCTACGATAGTCCGAAGCTGCTGGTTCAGCCGAAATGCCGCATGTGATGAGCCACGATCTCGCTCAGATCATCGGCATAAGAGCGCATGACCATCAATCGATAGCGCGGTGCGCCACCGTCGTCGTGTCGCAGCACCTTCAGAAACATATGGTGCAAGGTGGTCGATCCAAATCTCAGATCCGGAAAAGCCGTGTCGCGCAGATCGAACGACACCATCCGTTTCAACAGATCCCGCGCATGGGAACCACCCAAGTCGATCGCTGCCTGATCGTGGCTCATATCCAGCCAGGCACCTGCATCGGCTTCGGGCTTCAAAGGGCAATCCGCACCGTCCTCACCCAGCACCCACCATTTGAGGGGCTCGATCCGGATCAGAAAGCGCCCGTCGGCGATCTTCACGGCTTCTCCCGGACCGGGAGCTGCGCATCCGCATGCCTGGGCCAGATCAGTCTCAATGCTCGAAAAGGTCTCGGGCCAGCAAGCAATCTGCCACAACGAGCCACGTTCCGGCGCAGAAACCTCGATGTTCGAACGCCCCGTCTGGACAGTGCCTGCGAAAGGTGATGCGCGCTCAACCATGCATCCGCTCCCCTTTCGGATCGAAGAAGTGTGGCGAGACAACCCGGACCCTGGTCGGCTCTCCGTCGATCGGATTCTCGGCCGAGATCTCCTTGCCTTCCCATTTCGGAAGGCCTCCCGCCACAAAGCCAAGAGCGATCCACGAGCCAAGCTCGGGGCTGTCCGCAATCGACGACACGTGGCCCAGCCCGTGTCCCTTCGATTCATTCTGCGGGAACAGGATCGCGCCCGCCTTGAACCGGGTACCCTTCTCGACCGGTAGAAGACCGACCAGCGTCGGCCGGTCCTCGCGCACCAGATCGGGGCGTCCAGCCAGAACACGTCCAATGTAGGGCTTCTTCTTCGAGGCCATCATGCCAAGCCCGATATCCGCAGCCGTCGTGCGCCCATCAAGCTCGCGGCCAGTGACATGGCCCTTCTCGACCCGCATGCAGTCCATCGCTTCCAGACCGTAAGGCACACCGCCTGCCGCGCGCACACGCGTCAGCAGGGCACGGAACATCGCTGGACAGTAATCGGCGGGCGCCATGACCTCCCAGGCCTGCTCACCTGAAAACGACAGCCGCGCCGTCATCACAGGGATATCCTGCCCGCTTTCGACCCGCAGATGGCCTTGGCGGACGCCCATGAACGGCATCGCTTCATCCGAGAATTTGATGTCCGGACAGGCACCATCCAGAACCTCGCGTGCTTTCGGACCCGCAACAGCAAGCCCGCCCCAGTGATCCGAGACCGAGGTGATATGAACGCGCATCTCCGGCCACCGCGTCTGCAACAGGTTTGCGAGGTGCAACATGACCGGCCCGGCATTCGCCGTCGTCGTGGTCATGAAATAGTCCGTCTCGGTCAGGCGCCATGTCGTGCCGTCATCGAAGACGAACCCGTCGTCACGCAGCATCAGGCCATAGCGCGCCTTGCCCACCGGCAACTTGGCAAAGGGGTTGGAATAGACCCGGTTCAGGAATTCGGTCGCGTCCGGCCCTTGCACCATGATCTTGCCGAGTGTCGAGACATCGACCATGCCCACGTATGCACGCACGGCCTTTGCTTCGCGCTTTGCTGCCCGGGCCAGGTTCTCACCCTTTTCTGGATAGTACCAGGATCGGCGCCAGAACCCTGCGTCAACGAACTTGCAACCCAGTTGCTCGTGCTCCAACCGCATCGGGGTATGTCGGGTCGGGCGCCAATGTGTCCCGCGTTCATCTCCGGCCAAGGCACCAATGGAAACTGGCGTGTACGGCGGACGGAACGTCGTCGTGCCGGTCTCGGGGATCGTCGACCCTGCGGCCTCGGCCATCAACGCCAGACCAACCACATTGCCCATCTTGCCCTGGTCGGTTGCCATACCAAGCGTGGTGTAACGCTTCATGTGTTCGACACTGACATAACCTTCGCGATGGGCGAGTCGGACATCCTCGGTCGTCACATCGTGCTGGGGGTCGATGAAGCATTTTAGTTTGCGATCCGGCTCGCGTATCTCCCAAACCGGCTGCAACGGCGCTTCCCAATCGGTCTCCGGCTCTGGCAGCTTTGTTCGGCGTTTTCCTGTTAGCGCCTTGATCGCTTCAGCCGCCGCCCGTTCACCGCCCTTCAGCGCCGCCTCGGTCGTGAAGTGGCCGGCGGCGGACCCGGCGAGGGCTACGGGTTCAATCCCGGTATCCTCGACGATGAATGCCGAAAGCTCCTCGTTCCAGGCCGGCTTGATCCCCTTGTGAGAGATCAGGTGCATCACGGGCGTCCACCCCCCTGAGACACCGATCATGTCACACGACAAACGATCCTCTGCGAGGGCGCGCTCGCCATCGTATCGACCGATGTCCAAAGCCCTGACGCCGCGAGATCCAATGGCCTGAACCGGTACCATTCCCGCGCGGACATCGATCCCCGCCTCCCGCGCTGTGGAGGCGAGAGATCTCGGCACGGACGCGCGCGCGTCCAACAGCGTCGTCTCGACCCCCGCCTGCGCGAGCGTCATGGCCGATGCATAGCCGGAGTCATTGTTGACGCCGATCACGGCGCGCTTGCCCGGTGCCACACCGAAACGAGAGACATAGGTCGCTGCGGACGAGGCCAACATGACACCCGGGCGATCATTGTCGCCGAAGGCGAAGGGTCGCTCGACCGCGCCGGTCGCCAGGATGATCCGCCGAGCACGCACGATCCTGCAACGCTCGCGCGGCAGGTCGCCCGGATGCTCGAGATGATCGGTGACCCGTTCGATCAGACCAACCACGCCATGATCGTACAAGCCGAAGGCCGTTGTCCTCGACCAGATCCGCACACCTTTGGCCGTGAGACCCTCGACCGTCGATGCGAGCCAGGCATCTGAAGAAGGGCCGCCGTCGTCCGAGCCGCCAGACAGAATTGATCCGCCGACTGCAAAGTCCTGCTCGGCCAGGATCACATCCATGCCCTGCGATGCAAGAGCCGCCGCTGCACTCAGACCCGCCGGTCCCGAACCGACAACGAGCACATCGCAGTGATCATGCACGATCTCGTAGTGATCCGGGTCCGGCTTGTCGCTCGCGCGGCCCATGCCCGCTGCTTGGCGGATCAACTTCTCAAACTGCATCCACTCCCAGGTCCCTCGACCCGAGATGCCAAAGAACGTCTTGTAGTAGAAACCTGCGGCAAAAAACCGGCCAAACAGGTTGTTGACCGCGCCCAGGTCCATGCGGACCGAGGGCCACGCATTCTGCCCCCAAACCGCCAGCCCCGGCACGATTTCGGCCTGTGTCGCCTTCACGTTCGCCACGCGGCGCGCATCCGACCACAGCGACACGACTGCGCCCGATTCCTCGACGCCTGCCGACATGATCCCGCGTGCACGGTGATACTTGAACGAACGCCCAATGATCCGTTCGCCCCGCGCCATAAGCGCCGAAGCGACCGTGTCACCGGTAAAGCCCATGTACCGCGTGTCGTCCCAGGTGAAACTGACCGCGCGGCTGCGGTCGATCCGCCCGCCCTTTGGCAAACGATATCCGCTCATTTGTCCGCCTCCGCCACCACCTTGGCCATGCCGGGATGGGCGATCTTCACGGACCGGATCTCGTGCGTGACCATGTGGCGCTCGACCTCGAGGAACAGACCACAGCCAAAGCCGTGCCGCCAGTATTCACGGTGCCAGCCGCGCGGATTCTCGCGCAGGAAGACCGCATCGAACCAGGCGTCTTCACTGGCGTCGAGCGCCGGGTACTCGATGGTTGCATCACCTTCATAGGAGAACTCGGTGTGGTCACGCAGGCCACAGAACGGGCAATCGATGCGGATCATTCCGGCTCCTCCTCACCCAGAACCGTCGTGCGCGGCGGGCTGAACGCATCGATCAGACGACAATCCTCAAGCGCTTCACCGCCATGCGGGACATGCGGTGGCAATCGCATCAGGTCGCCAGGACCCAATTCCACCGGCGTCGCATCTTCGCCGACATCCAGACGCACCCGGCCCTCCAGCACGATCACAAGCTGTTCGTTGTGATGCGCATGCGGCGCGAACACGGCGCCCTTGGGCATCGTTGCCTCTTGCAGCATCACCTTTTCGCCCCCGAACCGGCGCATGGTGCATCCGGCAAGTGGATGCACGTTCTCCAGGTTCGAAAGACTGCTCTTCAGTTTCGCAACATCGGTCATGCCGGGGCCTCGTCGTACAGCCACATGCCGGTCGTGATCGCCTTGAAGCCCAGCTTCTCCCAGAACCCGCGCGGGCCACCATCGGCGACCTCGATCCGAACCTGCCGCCCGGCAGGCCAGATGTCCTGCCTCAACCCAGCCAGAAACTGTTTTCCCAGCCCTCCGGTCCGCGCGGCCCGGTCGATGGCAAAACTACGCAGGAAGATGTACTCGATCAGATCCGTCCACAGCGCAAAGCCGACGATCTTTTCGTCCAGGCGCGCCTGAGTGACACGCCACGGACCGGCCTGCATGATCGTCAGGCGCCGATGCGCGTCTGCTTCTGTCAGCGTGTAACCGGGATAGGAGTACATCTCGGCAAACATCCGGGACGCCTCAGTCAGGTCTGTCGCCTCGCGCAACACCATCAATGATGCTTCGGCACGGGGCCGCCTCCCGTCTCGTCGATCTGCCGTCCCTCGCGATACCGGTCCAGTGTCAGGCGCCGATTCGCCCAGTGCGGCTCGTCCTTGGCGATCGTATGCGCAAAGCACCAGCCGGACCCCGGGATCGCCTTGAACCCGCCATAGCACCATCCGGCATTCAAATAGAGGCCATTGACGTCGGTCTTGGTGATGAACGGCGAGCCATCCATCGACATGTCCATGATACCGGCCCATTGGCGCAACACCTTGATGCGTCCCGCCATCGGCAGGACGTTCATCGTGCAGCCCATGACATCTTGATAGATTGGAAGATTTCCCTTCTGGGCGTACGAATTGTACATGTCCAGATCGCCGCCGAACACCAGTCCGCCCTTGTCGGATTGGCTGATATAGTAGTGTCCGTGGCCATATCCGTAGACGATGACATGGTGGATCAGAGGCTTCAGCGGTTCTGACACGAAAGCCTGAAGCTTGTGCGTCTCGATGGGCAACTTGCCGAGCCCCGCCTTGCCCGCCAGGGTCGAGGTCGACCCGGCCACCGCCATGCCGATCTTTTCCGCCCGGATCTCACCGCGCGTGGTGTTGACGCCAACCACCGCGCCATTTTCGTGGATGAAATCCGTGACCTCGCAGTTCTGGATGATGTCGACGCCCAGCTGATCTGCGGCCCGCGCATATCCCCAGTTCACCGCGTCATGCCGGGCCGTTCCGGCGCGCGGCTGCACAAAGGCGCCTTCGATCGGGAACCGCGAGTCCTTTGAATAGTTCAGGTACGGGATCTCGGACTTCAGCTTGGACAGGTTCCAATACTCGCCATCGATACCGTTGGTGCGCATGATGTTGTAGCGCCGTCGCCCGCCATCGGTGTGCGCCGGAGAGAACATCAGGCTGACATGCGCGCGCTGGCTGAACATCACGTTGTAGTTCAGTTCGTGGCTCAGATCCTCCCACAGCTTCAGCGAGTGCTCGTAGAACTCGCAGTTACCGGGAACCATGTAGTTCGAGCGGACAATCGTCGTGTTCCGGCCCGAGTTGCCGCCGCCGATCCAGCCTTTCTCGAGCAAGGCAACCCGCGTGATGCCGTGGTTCTTCGCCAGGTAATACGCCGTCGCCAGCCCGTGGCCACCGCCGCCGATGATGATGACCTGATATTTCGACTTCGGCTGAGGATCGCGCCAGGCACGTTCCCATCCCTTGTTGCCCGTCAGCCCTTGCCAGAAGACGTTGAGCGCATTGTAGCGGCCCATAGCACAGCTCTCCCTCGTGTACGGGATGACGCTAGTCAGAATACGAGACGTCGCAAGCGGATTTCCGGCAGTCTGGTGTCGCAGGAGCGACACCAAACAGCATGGCCGATCAGCGGGTTCTCTTGCCAATGGCAGAAATCGACGAAAGTCTGAACGTCGGAGGACGATGCCCATGACCGACTTGATCGAAGGCCACCGGCCGATCGACCCGCCTGACGGCGTGCCGGTGCTCGATATCGACCCGTACGACGAACAGGTTCTGGCAAACCCTACAACTTTCTATGCTGAACTCCGCGCGTGCGGCCCCTTCGCGTATATCCCGAAGTACGCGGTGCTGGCTTGCGGACGCCATGCCGAGGTGTCCGAGGTTTTCGGTGATTGGGAGCGCTTCACATCGGCGCGCGGTGTCGGGCTTCAGGACTTCGCGCTCGAGGAACCCTGGCGCCCGCCATCAAAAGTGCTCGAGGTTGATCCGCCCTACCACACGCGCACTCGCCGGGTCTTGACGCGTGCCCTTTCACCGAAAGCCGTCGCCGACTTGCGGGAGAGCTTCCGGGCCGAAGCGGATCGCCTTGTTGATGAACTGCTCACGCGAGACAGATTTGATGGTGTGGCCGATTTTGCCGAGGTATTTCCGACACGCGTTTTTCCGGAGGCTGTTGGTCTGAAAAACGCCAATCCGCGCAAGCTGATCGACTACGGCGCAATGGTTTTCAATGCGCTTGGCCCGGACAACGCCATTCGCGATACGGCAATGGCGAAGGGACCGGAGATCGTTCCCTGGATCAACCAGCAGTGCCTGCGGGACAACCTGAAGCCTGATGGCTTTGGCGCATCTGTCTACGCCGCCGCAGAGGCGGGAGACATCACGGAGGACGAGGCAGGGATGCTCGTCCGGTCGCTCCTGTCCGCGGGCGTCGACACGACAGTCACAGCGTTGGGCAGCGCACTCTGGTGCTTGGCGACAAACCCAGGTGAGTTTGAGAAACTGAAGACGGATCCAACTCTTGCGCGCGCGGCGTTCGAGGAGACACTGCGCTACACCTCGCCAGTTGCGGCATTCTGCCGGACAGTCTCAGCGGATACGATCGTCTCCGGCGTGGATCTCGAAGAGGGCACGAAGATCATTTGTGTTCTGGGATCGGCCAATCTCGACGAAGCGCACTGGCCCAGTGCCAATCGGTACGACATCAAGCGCAGAACCATGGGCCATCTTGCGTTGGGGATCGGCATCCACAATTGCGTCGGCCAGAACGTCGCTCGGGCCGAGGGCGAGGCAGTGCTCGCAGCAATCGCCGCGCGGGTCGCCGGGATCGAGATGACCGGTGACGCCGTCTGGCGCCCGAACAATGCCATCCATGCTTTGGACCAACTGCCGGTCCGGTTCATCGCCTGAAAGGCTCGGTTCAGATCGGGCGCAGTAGATGCGCTGCGAGGCTTTCATAATGCGGTCGACACGCATCAGCTATTTCGCGAAGGGACTCCGGGCAATCTTGTGCCGGACGAGGTGGTGAGAAGCCGCTCGAAGCTTCGACGGACCCGTACCAGTGCGCTGCCCAAATGCCATCGGTGGATCGGCGGCCCGGCTTCCAGGACAACATTGCAGGATCAAAAACGACGTCCAATGCGTCGCACAAAGCGCGGAGCATCCCGTCCGGATCGGTGAGCACATCGCGCGCCTCGATCACCGGTGCAGGCTGTCCCATCAGTGACGAGACATGATCGAACAACTCCGCCTGGCGCCGAAAGCCAAGATCATCAGGGCCGAACCCTTCCCACTTTGCGCCAAACGACGCGGCAACCTCTTCAGGCGGTCTGATGAGGAACGCGTGGCGACAAGATGCTGTCCAATCCAGCGGAGCGTCTTCGGTCATGTGCTGGCACATGTGCTTTTGATAGATGATGGGAGCATCTGCACGCGCGCCGCATTCATCGGCGAGCTGTTCCCAGTCTACCGGATGCGCTGCGAGGATTTCGGCCCGCATCGGATGCTGAAGCCCGGTCGACGCCAGATAGGCACCGTAGAACGGCTCATCCATCACGGTGCAATCCGACCTCGCATCCCACGCGCGCATCATCGCGGTCGAGATGTTCCGCGGCCCCGACCACATCGCGATGCGGATCGTCATTGGCTTCAGGTCGACCAGGCGGGTTTGCGCTTGTCGAAGAACGCGCCGATGCCCTCATGCGCCTCGGGCTTGTCCCAACTGTCGGCGAGGGCCGCAATCGTGGCGTCGATGACCTCTTCTGTGATCGGCGTGCCCAGCATCCGGGCCAAACGCTTGGAATCTGCAACCGCACCCGGCGCACAGGCCAAGTAAGGCGCGACTTCGGCCTCCACTGCCGCATCAAGCTCTTCGCCTGTCACGACCTTGGCCACCAGCCCCAGGTCTCGGCCCTCATCGCCACTAAACAGACGCGCAGACATGAAGACCCGGCGCGCCATCCCTTCGCCCATACGTGCGAGCACGTAAGGAGAGATCGTCGCTGGGATCAGGCCAAGCCGCGCCTCGGTGAATCCGAACCGCGCAGTGTCGACGGCCACGGCGACGTCGCAGACGGACAGCATCCCCATGCCTCCACCGTAAGCCTGGCCATTGATCCGGCCGATCAGCGGCTTCGGGAGTTCATTCAGGGCACCCAGCATCGCGGCGAGTTTCCGCGCCTCGGCGATGCGATCTTCCCGTGCTGCGGTGAACTGCTGACGCATCAAGCCCAGATCTCCACCCGCACAAAAAGACTTCCCGGCCCCAGTGAGCACGACCACACGCACCGAGTCATCGCTTCCGAGTTCCACCGCCGCCCGATGCAGGTCGGCGATCATCTGCGGGGCCAGCGCGTTGTGCTTCTCTGGCAGGTTCAACGTGACGGTCGCGACGCCGGCCGCGTCTGTCTCCACCAGAATGGTCTCGAACGCCATTATGCCTCCTCACCCGCTCTCCGAACCCGCTGCCGTCCGATGCGTACTGCGTATCGAAGGACTTTGGTTGGCGGGATCTGACAAGATCCAACCCCACGCGGCGGAGATGTCCATTTCATGCGGCAGCCGCGTCAGAACGCAAAGTCCGCGCGAAGTTCGCGATCTCGGCCAGCCGGGTCTTATCGATTCCCGTTACAAAGCCCTTGGCCTCGGCAATCTCGACCACTGCCTCGGGCGCAACGTTGCCTTTCGATCCCGGAGCATACGGACAACCGCCCAAACCGGCGACGGCCCCGTCGAAGGTACGCAAGCCAAGATCGAGACTTACGCCGATGTTCTCCTGCGCCCGGCCATTCGTATCGTGATAGTGCCCGGCGAGGTTCTCGGCACCGACCTCAGCAATCGTCGCGTCCAGCATGGCTGCAATCGTCTCCGGTGTTCCGGCACCAATCGTATCGCCAAGGCTGACCTCGTAGCATCCGGCATCCATCAGGATACCAGCCACACGGGCGACAGCATCGGGCGCAACCGCACCATCGAACGGACAGGCCACCACGCAACTGACATAGCCGCGCACTGGGATACCGTCGGACTTTGCGGCATCGACGACTGGGCGCATCCGTTCGATCGCCTCCTCCGCCGAGCAGTTCACGTTCGAGCGCGAGAACCCGTCCGAGGCGGATCCGAACACCGCGACCTCGTCTACGCGAGCCTCCACCGCGCGCGCATAGCCTTTCATATTCGGCGTGAGACCGGTGTAGAGAATGCCAGGTTTCCGCGTGATCCCTGCCATCACGTCCGCACCGTCACCCATCTGCGGCACCCATTTCGGGCTGACAAAACTGACGGTTTCGATCTTTCGAAACCCACACTCCGAGAGCATGTTCACCAGCTTGATCTTGTCCTCGGTCGGGATCATGCGGGCTTCGTTCTGCAATCCATCGCGCGGTCCCATCTCGAAGATGGTGACCATCTCCCGGCCGGCTCCCGTCACCGCATCATGCGCAGTCTCAGTCATCTCCTGGCTCCAGGGCAACCAGCACAGCACCTTCCTCGACCTGATCGCCCACTGCCGCATTGACCAAAGCGACCACGCCCTCGCGCGGGGCGGTCAATGTGTGCTCCATCTTCATGGCTTCCATCAGCACCATCACATCCCCTTCGCGGACCGTCTGACCGGCCTGGGCATGCACGGCACGCACGGCACCGGTCATCGGTGCTGTCACCGCGTCACCGCCCGCATCTGCCTCATCATCGGTCGCGAGCATATCCGGTACCGTGATGACATGCGAAGAGCCTTCGAAAAACACAGTCACGTTGGCATCATCGCGGAACAATCCCGCAGACCAGATACGATCGGTCAGGAACAGTCTGATCTTGTCGCCATCTCGCCGGGCCTCGAAATCGAAGGTGCTGTCCGGCATCCCAACCGTAAACCGCCGCGCCGCTTGCGTTTCGACGACCACGAGTTGGTTACCCTCGCCCCAGTCCAGATGAACAGCCTGCCGCCCCTTACCCCAGATGCGAAACCCGGTCAGCGCGCTCCAGGGATCAGACGTATCGGGCTGATCGAGCAGACCGAGCACGTCGAGCGCCGCCAGGGCAACAGCGGCGCGCGGGACTTCCGGCACGTGCAGCAAACTGCCCAGATCGCGTTCAATCAGCCCGGTGTCGACATCTCCGCCTGCAAACCCCGGATGCGCCGCGAGTGCAGAAAGAAACGCGACATTGGTGCCCGTTCCGGCCACCTGGGTGGCGCCCAGCGCGTTTGACAAAGCCGCCAGAGCCGCCTCGCGCGTTGCACCGTGGGTGATCACCTTGGCAATCATCGGATCATAGAACGGCGTGATCCGGTCGCCCGAGCGCACGCCGGAGTCACATCGCGCCAGCCCGTCAGGCAGCTTCAGGTGCTTCAGCGGCCCGGTCGCAGGCAGAAAGTTCTTGGCTGCGTGCTCGGCATAGACCCGGGCCTCGAAGGCATGACCGTCGATTGTCAGATCTTCCTGTGCCACCGGCAAAGGTTGACCCGACGCCACACGCAACTGCCACTCGACCAGATCATGCCCGGTGATCGCCTCGGTCACCGGGTGTTCGACCTGCAGCCGTGTGTTCATCTCCATGAACCAGAACCCGTCGGGCTTTAGTCCGTCCGATCCATCGACGATGAATTCGACTGTGCCCGCACCAGAATAGCCAATCGCCTCGGCGGCACGCACGGCGGCAGAGCCCATGGCCGCGCGAACCTCGTTGGTCATGCCGGGAGCCGGTGCTTCCTCGATCACCTTCTGATGACGCCGCTGCAACGAGCAATCGCGCTCGAACAGATGCACGGCTTTCTGGCCATCGCCGAAGACCTGCACTTCGATGTGGCGCGGTTTGGTAACAAACTTCTCGATCAGACAATGGTCGTTGCCAAACGCCGCGGTCGCTTCGCGCTTGGCGCCCGCGAGTGCGGCCTCGAACCCGTCCGGGCCCTCGACCTTGCGCATCCCCTTGCCACCGCCACCGGCGCTGGCCTTGATCAGGACCGGGTAACCGATCTTTTCGGCCTCGGCAGCCAGGAAGGCCGGATCTTGGTTATCGCCGTGATATCCGGGAACCACAGGGACACCGGCCTCCTCCATCAATCGTTTCGCGGCGTCCTTATGGCCCATCGCCCGGATCGCGTCCGCCTAAGGGCCGATGATGGTCAGGCCCGAGGCCGCGACCGCCTCGACAAAATCTGGATTCTCGCTGAGGAACCCGTATCCCGGATGGATCGCCTGCGCGCCGGTCCGCAGCGCCGCGTCAATGATGATGTCCATGTTGAGGTAACTGTCCCGCGCGGGCGCCGGACCGATATGCATCGCCTCGTCCGCCATCTGGACGTGCAACGCCTGGGCATCGACATCCGAGTAAACCGAAACCGTGGCAACACCCATGTCTCGAGCGGTGCGTATGACGCGGCAGGCGATCTCGCCTCGGTTGGCGATAAGGATTTTAGAGAACATTCAACACCACCCGCTGCGTTGCCCGCCTCGATAAGGCTTTGCCAGTCCTAAAGAGATCATCGCCTCAGCAACACTCTTTCCATCAATCAGCAAAGTGGCGAGGCGTCGTTCGTAGCGATCTTGTCCACCAAGGACGATATCTACATCTTTGGCGAACCATAGTTTTTTCCGGAGCGTCCAAGTCGCCTGGGTACCGAGCCAAAATTCGGTTATGCATGACGGCGAGAACACCTCTGGCGTGTCGAAGCCCATCAATCTCGCTTTGATCAACCCTCTGCCAGGACAGTACAGGCGGACCGTATCCCCATCAATCACACTTGAAACGCTACAAGTGCCACCGACAATTGCTCCACGTGCGACAAGATAAGCTTCTCGGGCATAGACGGTAGCACCAGCCAGAAGTGCGAGTACGAGAACTTTTAACCATGGCCGCCACCTCCCATGAGTTCCCGAGACTTCTCGGCCGCCTGCCCCCTTGGGAAGCCTGCGCTTGCCAAACCTACGAAGCGATCGGTTTACCGGCGCTGTTGTGAGGTGCTTACGATCCCTTGTCATCACATCCTGAAGACGCCGAAGTGGAAGTCCGGAATCGGGGCGTTCAACGCCGCCGACAGGCTTAGTCCCAGCACATCCCGCGTCTTCCTCGGGTCTATCACGCCGTCATCCCAGATCCGTGCCGAGGCATATAAGCAATGCGACTGCCGGTCGAACTGTGCGATGATCGGGTCCTTGATGGCGCGTTCCTCTTCCTCGGTGAACGTACCACCCGACCGCTCGACCGCTTCCTTGCGCACGGTCGCCAGCACGCCCGCCGCCTGCTCGCCGCCCATGACCGAGATCCGCGCATTGGGCCAGGAGAACAGGAACCGCGGCCCGTAGGCCCGGCCGCACATGCCATAGTTTCCGGCGCCGAACGAGCCGCCGATCATCATGGTCACCTTGGGCACCTGCGCCGTCGCGACCGCATGGATCATCTTGGCGCCGTGCTTGGCGATGCCTTCGGCCTCGTATTTCCGGCCAACCATGTAACCCGTGATATTCTGCAGGAAGACCAGCGGGATCTTGCGCTGGCAGCACAGCTCGATGAAATGCGCGGCCTTCTGCGCGCTCTCGGAGTAGATCACGCCGTTGTTGCCAATCACGCCGACCGGAATGCCGTGAAGATGTGCAAATCCACAAATCAGCGACGTCCCATAGCGCGCCTTGAACTCCTCAAATCGCGAGCCATCGACCAGCCGGGCGATCACTTCGCGCGCATCATAGGGAACACGCCAGTCCTGAGGAACGATGCCGAGGATTTCATCGGGATCATAGGCGGGCGGCTCAGAGGGCTGGAGCTTCACATCCACGGTCTTCTCGTGGTTCAAACCCGCCACGACCTGCCGCGCCAATGCCAATGCGTGGTAGTCATCGCGCGCCAGGTGATCGGCTACGCCCGACAGGCGCGTATGCACATCGCCGCCGCCCAATTCCTCGGCCGTCACGACTTCTCCGATCGCCGCCTTGACCAGGGGCGGTCCGGCCAGGAATATCGTCCCCTGGTCGCGCACGATGATCGCCTCGTCCGACATCGCCGGGACATAGGCGCCGCCTGCCGTGCAAGACCCCATGACAACCGCGAGCTGCGGAATGCCTTGCGCGGACATGTTCGCCTGATTGAAGAACTCGCGGCCGAAATGATGCCGATCGGGGAAGATCTCGTCCTGTTGCGGCAGGTTGGCACCGCCGGAGTCGACCAGATAAACGCAGGGAAGCCGGTTCTCCATCGCGACTTCCTGCGCGCGGAGATGCTTCTTGACCGTCATCGGGTAGTAGGTGCCGCCCTTGACCGTGGCGTCATTGCAGATGATCAGACATTCCCGTCCGCTGACCCGTCCGACACCTGTGATGATCCCAGCTCCGGGCGCTGCCCCGTCATACATCGCGTGCGCAGCGGTGGTCGAAAACTCCAGAAAGGGCGTTCCAGGATCCAGGAGTTGTTCGACCCGGTCCCGCGGCAGCAGTTTCCCGCGCGCAACGTGACGTGCACGCGCTTTCTCGCCCCCGCCCGCACGTGCGAGTGCGGCCGCTTCGCCGACTTCGTCCAAGGCCGCCAGCATTGCGTCCCGGTTCGCCGAAAAATCATCCGATCGGGTCGAAATTTTCGAGGCGATGACCGCCATCTCGTGCCCCCGCAATTTCAGTCGCGGCGAACATTTCAGGACGACGGGTTCAGGTCAAGCCAACCGGCCGATCTGGCCCCGGATCAGCTAAGGCGAGGCACCACAATCCAAGCTTCGACACGGGGCCGCCCATTCTTCGCGGCGGCGCCCGTTCTTCAGTTTTCGCGCGATCACCCGCCTATGAACAGCAGGTACTCGATCTCGAGCGTATCTGTTTGTCCCGTCGAGTCTTCAACAAGGACCTCGACTTCGTACACCGCATCGCCGTCGAAGCTGCCAAACGGGTCGGTCAGTGGCGCAAGCAACGAAACCGCTCCGGTCGCAGAATCAATATCGAAGAAACCGGCATCCTCGCCGAACAACCGGAACTGAAGAGTATCTCCATTCGGGAGATCGTCATCCTCAGCCTCAACCTGTGTCACGACACCAATCGATACGGTCGAAAGGAACTGTCGGACCGGCTGCGAAGGCGCCAGCGGGACCGGAGACGTGATCTCGGGCGCATCATCCAGATCGTCTGACGCGTCGTTTGTCACGTTGATCTCGACCCGTTGCGTATTGCTCCCCAGGGCGTCCGCGACCGTGACATCGATAAAGTAAGCGTTGTCTCCGTCTGCATCTACCGGAGCCTCGAAGTCCGGCGCCGCAATGAAACGCAGTTCCCCCGTCACCGAGTCGAGCGTGAAAAGATCGCCATCCGGTCCCCCCGCAAGCGTGTATGTCACCGGATCGTTCTCGACATCGAAGGCTTCCAGATCGGCTGCCAGGATCGTTCCCTCCGGTACGCTGAACACCACTGGCTCCGGCAAGAAGGGCGCGAAGTTCTGTCCGACCGAAACCGTCGCCGTATCCGTCCCACCGCGACCGTCCGAAACAGTGTAGGTGAAGCTGTCGAACGGAAGTTGCCCGAAGATGAAAGTGACAGTGCCATCCGGGTTGAGCGTCGAGATACCCGATGCTCCGTTCGTGACGTCGATCACCGTCAGTGTGTCACCGTTTGGATCGGAGTCATTGGTCAGCACGTCGATCGTGACATCCTGCCCCTGCCCAACGATCGTATCGTCATCGACTGCAACGGGTAGGTCGTTTTCTCCGCCAACGATTATGCTGACCGTCTCGGTGTCGGTCCCGCCATTGCCGTCCGTCACCGTATACGTGAACGTGTCGATCGCCGTGTCGCCTTGGCCCAGGGCGTCGAATGCTCCGTTCGGATCATATGTGACGCTATCATTGTCGGCGTTGACCGTGACCGTGCCCAGCGTGCCGGTGTCGTCGATCGCGGCGATCTCCAAATCGTCCGAGCCGTCAGGGTCCGAGTCATTTCCAGTGAGGACAGCGCTTACAGTGTCACTCGATGATGTGGTCAGCGTATCCGCAACCGCAACCGGAAGATCGTTCGCGCCCGTCACCGTCACAGACACCGTCTCGGTGTCCGTCGCGCCATTGCCGTCCGTCACCGTGTAGGTGAACGTGTCGATCGCCGTCTCGCCCGCGGCCAGGCTCTCGAACGCACCGTTCGGGTCGTAGCTCACCGTGTCGTTGTCGGCGTTGACAACCACCGTGCCCAGCGTGCCGGTGTCGTCGATCGCGGCGATCTCCAAATCGTCCGAGCCGTCCGGGTCGCTGTCGTTCCCCGTCAGGTCGATCACCGTCGGCGCCGTGTCGTCTTCGCCGACATCCGCGACATCCGGGTTCGCCGTCGGACCCTCGTTGCCGCCGGTCACCGTCACGCTGACCGTCTCGGTGTCGGTCCCGCCATTGCCGTCCGTCACCGTATACGTGAACGTGTCGATCGCCGTGTCGCCTTGGCCCAGGGCGTCGAATGCTCCGTTCGGATCATATGTGACGC
>JBHJIZ010000153.1:0-37572 GCA_050043005.1 Paracoccaceae bacterium | reverse complement strand
GATGAAGTGTAAAGGATGAAACCGACAGGCCGTCGAGGTCGCCGTGTGCGATCCCGGCGCGATCGCAAAGCTCCTTCAGCGCGCGCGCGATCCACCAGTGCGCGGTCTCGATCGAATAGCGCACATACGGCACGGACACCGGTACCGCGACCGCCACGCCGTCATAGGATTGGCGCTTCATGCGCGTTTCTTGAGCGCGCGCGTATCGTGCGCGGCACCCTTCGTCAGAAGATTGGAGACCAGCGCCCTGATCTCGCCGCGCTGGATCTTCTCGGTGGCGGTCACCGGCAGGCTATCGATAAACGCGATCCACCCGGGCGCCTTGTAATAGGCCATCTGCTCGAGCGCCCAATGTGTGATGGCCGCCGCATGTCCGGCGTCACGCGCTCCGTCCGCGATGATCAACGCTATGACCTCTTCGCCACGCACGTCGTCGGGTGCAGGCGCCACGGCCAAATTGCGGATGTCATCGCGTTGCAGCAGGATGCTCTCGACCTCGGCGGCAGAGATGTTTTCTCCCGATCGGCGCACGATGTTCTTCTTGCGATCAACGAAGCGAAAGTTGCCGTTTGCATCGCGCAGAACGATGTCGCCGGTGTTCAGCCAGCCGCCCGCCCAGGCTTCGTCGGTTGCCTGCGGGTTTTTCAGGTATCCCGAAAAGAAGCCGCGGCGTGGATCACCTCCCGCGCGACGGACGAGTAGCTCACCGGGCTCATCAATGGCCGCCTCGGCGCCGTCATCCAGCACGATCCGAGCCTCGACACCGTTGCGCGGGCGCCCGAAGTTTGCCGTGCCCGGATCGCGCGGATCGTCCGAGGCCATGATCACGCCACCCGCACCGGTCTCGCTCATCGCCCAGCCTTCAACGAACGGGAAACCGAAGCGTTCCTCGGCAGCGACGTGCAATGCCGGGTCGATCCCCGCGCCAAAGCCGAACCGAACGGAATGATCTCGGTCCGCTGGGCGGTCAGGTTGTTTCATCAGCAGCGGCGGCATGATGCCCAGGTAGTGTATGATCGAGGCGTCGGCGGCTTTGACACTGTCCCACCAGGTCTTCGGATGGAAGCGATCGAGCACCGAGAGACATCCGCCAACCGTGATCATCGTCATCATCGAAAAGACCAGAGCGTTGACATGGAAGAGCGGCAACGGCGTCAGCATTCGCTCGGGCGGATCCTCGTGGATCGTCAGAGCCCCGCCGACGCTGGCGTACCAGTCCCCGGTGTTCAGAAAGTAGAAGTTCGAAAGGATGCAGCCCTTCGGTCTTCCAGTCGTGCCGGATGTGTACAACAAAGCGCACTCTGCGTCCGGCCCGGACGCCATTGCCCCGCCGGGCTGGGGCGCCACCGGCAGTTCCACAGGTGCACCTTTGGCACCGACTACACTGAGTTCCGGCGCGGCCGCTTGCAGATCCGCAACCCGATCGTGGACCGCAACCGCCAGGACCATCTCGGAGTGTTCAGCCAGATAACTCAGTTCCGCCGCGCGCAGATCCGGGTTGATTGGCACGATTGACACACCGCAGCTGTTCAGGGCCAGAAAGTGCCAGATGAAATCGGGCCGGTTCTGTAGGAGGAGGCCGACACGGTGACCCGCCCCGTAGCCTGCCGCACGATATTGGGTGGCCAGTGCATCGACGATGTCGAGCGCGTGCGCATAGGCTATCTCGCCGGAGGCAATACCGTAAGCCTCGGCCGTTTCCGGCAGGACGTTCAGGAATGCACGGTCGGGCCAGCGTCCCGCTGCCCGGCGGAAACGTTCGCTCACGTTGCTGTCGCTGATGGCCGCGCTCATCCGGAACGGTTCCCCTGGACCCAAGTCGTGGTTACTTTCGAGGCGCCCGGCAGGGGTGTCAATCGCACACTGGACTTGACGTGAAAAACCCGGATGGTGAAGGCAAAACACGACCGGGGAAGCCGCCTATGATCATGTATTCCCGAGAATTGACAGTGGCTTGGGGGGAGTCTGATCCGTTCGGGCTGGTCTATTACCCCATGATGTTCACGTGGTTCAACGAGACCGAGCACGAACTGCTGCGCGGGCTGGGCTTCGGGACCAAGGAGTTGATCACCACCCATCGAACGGCGTTCGTCATGGGGGATGTGCACTTTCGGTTCATCGGCCCCGCTGCCTATGGCGACCGGGTTCGAACGACGATGAAGCTGGTGAAACTGGGCGGCTCGACCGTCCATTGGGACTGCAAGGCCGTACACTCCGGCGATGGCGCTGTGATCACTGAAGGACGCGCCATTCGGATCTATGCGCAGATCAAGGACGACGGCAATCTCAAGGCGATCCCGCTCCCGACGGAGAACCGTGAGGCTTTGACCGCCGAGGGCGGGCTTGTCGACATGCCGGAAGAGACATGAAGCTCTGGTATCAGTCCTATGTCGATTACGAGAATGGCGCGAAGTACTGGGATGCGTTGCGACTGCATCTGGATGCGATCCGGGAGCCGGAAACCTCGATCGATATCAAGGGGATAACGCCCTTTGA
The DNA here is from genome assembly GCA_050043005.1 of Paracoccaceae bacterium. Classification (GTDB taxonomy): domain Bacteria; phylum Pseudomonadota; class Alphaproteobacteria; order Rhodobacterales; family Rhodobacteraceae; genus Thermohalobaculum. The sequence continues at coordinate 35,076 of JBHJIZ010000153.1, read as the reverse complement.
CAGCTATGCGCACCCGGTGGTCGAATGGCGATGTGCCCGCGAGATGATGGTGCAGGCGGTGCAGGCCGAGCGCGAGGGCTATGATGCCTTCATCGTCGGACACTTCCAGGACAGCGGGCTCTACGAAGTGCGCTCGATGGTCGATATACCGGTCGTCGCGCTGGGTGAGGCGGCGATGCTTTATGCCTGTCAATTGGGCCAGCGCATCGGGTTGGTGACGTTGAACGAACGTTTCGTCGCCGGTCATCTGCATCAGATCCGCAAGTACGGGTTGGAGCATCGGGTGACTGGCGTGCATGGCATGGCGTTCGAGCCGGGTCAGTTGATGGATGCGATCGGCAACACAGAGAAGCTTGAAGCCGCACGGCAGGTGTTCGAAGCCCAGGGGCAACCGCTGGTCGAAAGCGGTATCGACATTCTGATTCCGGCGGGCGGTATCCCGATGCTCGCGTTCAGCGGTATCAAGGATCATCGCGTGGGCGCGGCGCCTGTGCTCAATGGCATCCCGATTGTCGTGAAGATGGCCGAAATGGCGGTGAAACTGCGACGCCTGACAGGTCTGTCGGTCAGCCGCGTGTCGGACTACGTCAAGGCACCGGACCATGTGATTGACGAGTTTCAGACACATCCCAAAGGGCTGTGACGTTGGGGCTGGCTGGGATCCCGGTGTTCGATCGCCGGGAGTCCGGTCTTTTGGATCATGCTCTGGGCGCCATCGATCGCGCCGAGCGCGTGATGCAGACCGTGCTCGATGGAATGGGGCTTGCGGGTCGGGTTCTCCCGGCTTTGCTTCCCTTGGCCGACAGAGTTGCCGATCGTCGCCTGATCGCGATGAAGGATCCCTTGCGTGCCGAGATCCTGGCGATCCGCGAGGCACTTGGTCGCCCCGGACCGGTCGCATTCAATCTGAGCTACGAGTTTGGCTGCACTGCGCGAGTGTTTGACCGGGGCAGCGCGCCCATGCTTTTTCGCACATTGGACTGGCCGTTCGATGGTCTGGGCGGTCTGGTTGAAATCGTCAAACTGCGCGGCCCGGCGGGCGATTGGGTCACGGCGACCTGGCCTGGAATTGTGGGCTGTCTGCACGGCGCTGCACCCGGCCGGTTTGCAATCGCGTTGAACCAGGCGCCCGAGCGGCAGTCCGGCTTTGGGCGAGCCGGGGACTGGGTTGCCTCGAAGCGCCGGTTTCTTAGGGCTACAGGCATGCCGCCGCCGCATCTGTTGCGGTTGGTGTTCGAGACGGCGCCTGACTTCGAGGCCGCGTGCGCCATGCTGTCCGAAACGCCTGTCGCAGCGCCTGTGATCTACACCATTGCCGGTATGAGGCCTGGCGAGGCGAGGACGATCGAGCGCACCGAGAACGCAGCCGCAATCGCTACGCACCCTGCGGCGGCCAATCATTTTGAGGCCGTGAGCGACGGTCGATGGCGTCCACGTGGTTTTGACAGCCTGGGCCGCCGGTCGGCCGTCTTGGCCGTTGACGAACCGCCCGCGCTGGATGCACTCGCCGCACCGATCCTGAACCCGTTGACCCGTCTTGCTTTGACGGCATCGGGTGATGGTTCGCTGTCGGTCGCCGGCTATGATGGCGACATGCGACTGACCGAGGTAACGTCGGCCACGGTCTGACTTACGGGGCAATCTGACTTGGGGGGCGGTATGGAGATTGCAGTTCTTGGCGGTGGGAACGGATCCCTCGCGGCAGCAGCCGAGCTGACGGAGCACGGCTGTCGCGGGCGCCTGTGGCGTCGCGATCCGGCGACGGTCGCGGAGATGCATCGGGCAGGGCCTTTGATCCTGAAGGACCATGCGGGGAGCCGTCCTGTCGAGATTGCGGTGATGACCTCGGACCTTGCCGAGGCTGTCGCGGGTGCCGCGTTGATCGTTTGCCCGACGCCCGCGATGGCGCAGCCGGACATTGCAGCCCGTCTGACGCCTCTGTTGAGCGATGGGCAGGTTGTCTTCATGCCGCCGGGTACCTTCGGCACATACCTGATGGCCAAGGCGATGCGCGAGGCCGGCAATGCAGCCGATGTCAGCTTTGCGGAAGCGGGGACGTTGCCCTGGCTGACCCGTAAGCACGGCGCGCAGACCATCGCGATCACAACCCGGGCGTCGCGTCTGCCGACGGGTGTGCTGCCGCTGAAGAACAAGGCGCACGCGCTGGCAGTGATCCGGCGCGCCTTCCCGTCGGTCGAGGATGCGGGCGACGGGCTTTCCGGCGCATTGATGAATGCGGGACCGATCATCCACCCGCCGCTGATCCTGATGAACGCCGGGCCGATCGAGCATTTCGAGCGTTGGGACATTCACAACGAAGGCACGCAACCGTCGATCCGCCGCGTGACCGATGCGCTGGACGCTGAGCGGATCGCGACGCGAGAGGCGCTTGGCTATCGGGGCCCGCACTTCCCGCTGATCGACCACTACACGACCAGCAATTGGATGTACGGCAACCTTGCGCATGACAAACTGACGGATTCCGGCGATTGGCGCGAGCGGCTGATCCTGTCCGAGCATCGATACATGCGTGAGGACGTGGCGATGGGACTGGCGTTTCTGGTCTCGGTGGCCGAGTGGGCCGGGGTGCCGTGCCCGGTCGCGCGGGGCCTGCTGGCGCTTGGCTCCGCGATCTGCGGCGAAGACTTCCGGCAGACCGGGCGAACTCTGGAAGGATTTGGCTTGGCCGAGTTGGATCGGACTTCGATGGCGGCACTGTTGGAGGTGGGACCGTGAGTGCGCCACTCGGTCCGGCGGCGCCGTTCCTGATTGTTGGTGATCTCCCCAAATCGGTCGCTTTCTACCGCGATGGTCTGGGATTTCATGTCGCGCATCTCAGCCCCGAGGAAGCTCCGTTCTTTGCGGTGATTGAGCGCGGCAGCGCGCGGATCTTGCTGAAAGCGGTTGAGGTGGCGCCGCTACCCAATCCGGAGCGGGATCCCGACGCACGGTGGGATGTATTCGTGAGCGCGCCCGATCCGGATGCACTGTCCGCCGAGTTTCTTGGCCGGAACGTCGCCTTCGCGGTTCCGCTTGCTGACACAGATGATGCTTTGCGCGGGTTCGAAATTTCGGACCCGGATGGTCATGTGCTGTTTTTCGGGAGGCCGTTGTGACGCTCGGGCAGGAGCGGATCGCGACCGCCGGTGCGGGCCGGATGGGGCGCGGTTTGGCCGTCGTCTTCGCGTTGGCTGGCCACAGGGTTGCGCTGGTCGACCTGAAGGTTCGGGAAGACGCGCCCGCCTATCTCGCCGAGGTTCGGGGCGAGATCCGTGCGACGCTCGACATGCTGGTGGCGTGCGGGATGATCAGCGCGGGAGATGTCGATCGGGTCGCGGCGCGCATCGACTGCGTTGCTGAAACCGGTGCCGCGTCCGCGCTGGCCGAGGCGGATGTAATCTTCGAGGGCGTGCCGGAGGTGCTGGACACCAAGCGTGATGCCTTCGCATTCATCGGAGAGCACGCGCGGCGTGATGCCATCGTTGCATCGACGACCTCGACGATCCTGGCCGATGACCTGCAAGGCATGGTCGCGCAACCTGAGCGGTTCCTGAACGCACATTGGTTGAACCCGGCCTTTTTGGTGCCTTTGGTCGAGGTCTCGCCAGGTGCAAGGACGGATCCGGCGGTGACGGACAGGCTGAAAGCGCTGCTGGAACGGATCGGCAAGGTGCCTGTCGTCATGAAGGCGAGCCCCGGTTTCATCGTGCCGCGTATCCAGGCATTGGCCATGAACGAGGCTGCGCGGATCTACGAAGAAGGCGTTGCCAGTGCCGAAGATATCGACAAGGCGACCAAGTACGGGCTGGGCTTTCGCTTCGCAATCCTCGGTGTTCTCGAGTTCATCGACTGGGGCGGGGGCGATATCCTGCACCATGCCTCGCGCTACATGGCGGATGCGACGGGCGAGGATCGGTTCGAGGCGCCGGATATCATCGGGCGCAATATGGAGGAGGGCCGGATCGGCCTCCGGTCCGGACAGGGGTTCCTGGACTATGAAGGACTGGACGTCCCTGCCTATCAGCGCGAACGGTTGGCGGCATTCGTCGCAATGTTGAAGCATATGGGGATGTTGCCGGAGTTTAGGTGACGGTGGGCGAGGCGCCCACCCTACGCGCAGATCATGTGTAGGGACGGGATTGGCGGTCGAGTGACGGTGGGCGGGGCGCCCACCCTACGAATACATGGCCCGTGCCGCGTCGACGATCATCAGCTCTGTGCCCCGCAACTGCACATCGAGGTTGGGCGCATACGAGATCAGCGACCGGGGCGACCCCAGGCGCTTTATGCGGCAGGGTGTATGTTCAGCGGCGGTCGCGGCAACCTCGGCGCCGAAACCGCCGACCTGAACGGACTCGTGCGCGATCAACAGGTGTCCTGTGCGGCGCACACTTTCCAGGACGCTTTCCTTGTCCCAAGGCCAGAGTGAGCGAAGGTCGAGCACATCGGCGTTCACGCCCTCACCGGCAAGCGTCATAGCAGCCTGGGTGGCAACGTTGGCTGTGTTCGACCAACTCACAATGGTCAGGTCGTCGCCCTCCATGCGGCGTCGGGCTTTGCCGAATGCGTAGCTCTCCGCCACATCCACCGGCCCTTCGAGCGCCCAGATGTCCTTGTGCTCGAGATAGACCACCGGGTCGTCGCAGGCGATTGCCGCGCGCATCATCGAATAGTTGTCTTGCGGCGTTGCCGGGCAGCAGACCACCAGCCCCGGGATGTGGACGTACCAGCTTTCCAAGGATTGCGAGTGTTGTGCGGCCGAGGACCGCCACATGCCCATCGGCTTGCGGATGACCATCGGCGCACGCGACTGGCCGCCAAACATGAAGCGGGCCTTGGCGATCTGGTTGACCAACTCGTCCGTGGCGCAGAGCGCGAAATCGGCGAACCGCATCTCGACAATCGGACGCGTGCCGACCAGCGCGGCACCGAATGCGGCGCCCATGATCGCAGCTTCAGAGATTGGCGCGTCCGAGATCCGGTCAGGCCCGAATTCCTCGGGCAGGCCGGCATATTGCTTGAAGACGCCGCCGCGGCCCAGGTCTTCGCCAACGCACCAGACGGCGGGATCCTGGCGCATGGCATCGGCGACGGCACGGGCGGCGGCCTGTGCATAGGTCATCTGCTCCATCAGAATGCCTCCTGTGCCGGAGAACCGATATCCTGCACGTCGTCAAAAACGGTGTTGTCCGCGGGCCAGGGAGCGATTGTGGCGTCGGCGAGCGCTGCTTCCATTTCAGTCACTGCGTCCGATCGCGCCTTGTCGATCTCGTCGGATTGTTGTCCATGGCTTGCCAGCACATCGCGTTGACGCTGGATGGGATCATCCTCGGCCCATTGGCGATCGGACTCGGCCTTGGGCCGATACGCTGCCGGGTCGAAATAGGTGTGCCCGTGCAACCGGTATGTCCGGGCGTGCAGGAACTCGGGCTGGCCGGTCTGTCGGATCCGGGCGACCAGCTCGGGCGCGAGGGCTGCAATCGCCTCGGCAGCGTTTCCGTCGATCTCGGTCGTGTGGATGCCGAAGCTCCGGGCGCGGGCGGCGGCGCCGTCCCCGGCAGTCATGTCCGAGGTTCGGGTCGAGGCAGAGTACTGATTGTCCTCGCAGACGAACAGGATGGGAAGTTCGAACACACCGGCCCAGTTGAGACCTTCCAGGAACGGGCCGCGGTTGATCGCCCCGTCGCCGAAGATATCGACGACGATCCGCCCGTCGCCGAGAAGTTTCGCCCCGTGGGCAGCGCCTGCGCCGATGTGGATGTTTGCCCCGACAACACCGTTGGCGCCCAGCATCCCGACGCCGAAGTCGGCAATGTGCATCGAACCACCCTTGCCGCCGCAACAGCCGCCCGCCCGTCCAAGCAGTTCCTTCATCATCGCGACCGGGCTCGCGCCCTTGGCCAATGTGTGGCCATGGCCTCGATGCGTCGAGAGCAGCAGATCGGTTGTGTTGAGGCATGGCAGCAGGCCTGCGGGGATAGCTTCCTGCCCGATGCTCAGGTGGATGGCGCCAAGCACCAGCTCGTCACGCGTCGCCGCAAGTTCGGCCTGCTCCTCGAAGGCGCGGATACGCTCCATCATCCGCAACAGCGCCATGCCGCGATCGCGATCGTAGTTTGCCCGGTTCATGCCCCGCCTCCCTTTTTCCAAAGGATGATGTGCAGGGCAGATCGCCGCGTCAATCAGGCGTCGGATCAGTTGCCTTCCAAGCGGATTAATCGTTCACGCGGCGAGGTCTTCGGCGCCTGTGATCATGGTCTTGGCGAGCAGACCATAAGCTGCGGTCCATGCTTGCTCGACCTCCTGCGTGAACGCGGGGCCGAGGCCCTGATCCAGCGTCCACAATAATGCGCTGCCGACGGTATCGTAGTGCGCGGCCTGAACGCCGTACCCCCGATGCCGACGGCCAAGCGCCATGACCTGAGGGACGAGCGCGTCGAGCTGTGACAATCCCTTGACTGCGACGTCGAGCATGACCACCAGTTTCTTGCCCTGTTCGGTCATGTCGCTGCTGAACATCGGCCTGAGCCCGGGATCAAGCTCAAATAGGCGCGAATAAAATAATTCGGCAACGTCATCGGCGCTCGGAACGAGCGTTTGGAAACTTTCCTGAACCAGCGAGATCTGTCGAGGCGTCATCTGTTTGCTCCGGCTTCATGGTTGCGGGTGCCAATGACGTTGGAGCACGTGCGTTTCCGGTCGATGTCTGAAGTCGGAGCCAGACGTTTCAATTGTAACGGAGTGGCGCGACCGTTCAGGGATTGCCCCAATCGGTGCGCTGGCGGCTCGCGAAGTTGCGTTGCCAAACCGGTGCGACTACCGGATGGCCCGCGACCGCATGGGTCAGAGCCGTGCAGCGAGGCAGGTTCTCGCGTTCGCGGTGCCAGCTGTAGAGCATCGCCATATAGACATCGGCAACCGACATCGTATCGCCCAGAAGGAAGGGCGTGTCAGCCAGTTCGGCTTCCAGAAGCTCGAAGGCTTGCTGGTTGCGGGCGGCCTGCGCCTCGAGCAATGCACGGTGGCCGTTGGGATCTGTCGTATAGCGGTCGGTAAAGGCAAACCGCAGGATACCTTCATAGAGGTTCGCGCTGAGGAAAACGCACCACCGCATCAACGTCGCGTGGGCGTCGGTCCACGGCTCCGGCCCAGTCTGCGGCCCGGGCCATTTACCTGCAATGTAGATCAGGATCGCGCCGGTTTCGGTCACCATGGTGCCGTCCGGGGTGATCAGTGTCGGCACCTGGCCCCAGGGATTGATTGTCTTGAAGTCCTCCGGGATCGGGGTTGAGGGCTTTGAGTCCAGCGAGATCAGCTCATAGGGCTGACCGGCCAGCTCGAACGCTGCCTCGCAGGCGAAACCCCCGGAGCCCGGGCGATTGTAGAGCGTGTATGTCATCGAGCCTCTCGGAAGTTGCACGGGCGGGAGTATCTCCCGTCTCTCGGGATGCGCAAGAGCCTGTGGTGCGCTCGTCGCGTACGGCGTTTGTTACAGTTTTCGAGCGGTGATCGGAGTACACTTGTCTTCGATGAAACAAGGGACGGGGAAGGGGTCGTGATCATGAACGACAGAAAAGATGCGCCGCAACAGATCGGTGACGGGGATCTTGAGGATGTGAATGGCGGGATTTTCGGCCAGATCTGGGAAGACGTGAAGGAGACGGTGCAGGAAGGCGTCGATGCCGCCGAGGATGCGGTTGAGCAGGTTGCCGGATGGACCGGCGATCAGGCCGGGGGCGCTGCCAATGCCGGGTGGGATGGCACGAAGATGTTCGTCGGCACGTTGGCGAGCACCGGAACGACCACGGCTTCGAAGGTGTCGAAATGGGCCGGCAAGAAGAAGTGAGATTACTTGGCCAGGTGTGCGACGCCTGTGCCAGTGAGGGTATGCGGGTCAGGAGGACAATCCTGTGATCTTATGAGGTAATGGCCTGCGCTGGTCAGGGTCTCAGGGAATGACACTACAAGCGATTCCAAGGGCAGGCTCAGGCATGGATCAATTCTGGATGCAGAATTTGTCAGGCGGCAACTCTTGATCCCTCGGTCTTGCGATGCTTGAGCGAAATGAGGGCGGCGCTGAGCATGGAGACAATGTGGCTTCATCGGGCGCGATCGAGCACACCCGATGATCGTAGAAAGGTTCTGACGCAAAACAGATGCGCTACGAACGGGCTATGTGCTTGCAGGGGTATAGCTCACAAGCTTGCCAGATCGGTTCCCGTCTGCAGCACCTCTCTTCCGAGTCCTTGCGTACTGAACGGCCAATCCACGCCCGTCTATAAACCACTCTCGTACCCACCAGCGGTCTTCACACCTCACGTGATAAGTGTCGAAGGTTCCGGCCGGTACTGTCACGCTGACTTCACCCTCGACCTTGCAGTCGCGCGTGCTCTCCCAAGCGTCGCCGTTGCTGTTCGTCCCGCTGTAGTCCCAGGTCTCGGTTTTACCGACGGCCAGGGGGAAGATGCTGCCCGATGTCCGTCTTGACGTTTGAGTCCCGGAACTGCCGCCGCAATTGTTCCACTCCGGATTCGGACGATATCCGGTGAAGTCGCGCTTCCAAGTGCAGCCCGAGCTTGACTTGCTAAGGACCAGGTCGCCCTCGACTGACAAGATCTCGACGACGAGCTCTGATCCATCCTGTTGCAGGATCGTGTAGGACGCCCCCGGCTCAGTAAGTCGCTGTTCCACCGCAGGCATCGGGGCGGACGCGGGAGTCAATGAAGATGTCGTGCTGCCGGTCGTTTGACACGCTATCAATACAAGTGGTGCGATAGCTATCGAGATTGTGGACGCGAAGGATTTGATCATTTCTCACTCCTAATACTAAAGAACACAAGCGAAGCACAGAAACTGTCGCGTGACAACTCGCACATGGGTTAACTAGAGCCAACAAGAGTGCAGTGTTTTGGTTCTATCGTCCCTTCTTCCGCTTGCCGTACTTCGTGGCGCGCGTTCCAGGCTTGCCAGAAGATGACCGGGCCTTTGGCGTAGAGTCGGCGACGGCCTCGTCGATAGCGCTCTGACGGGCGAGAGGGTCGTCGGCGACGGCGAGGTCCACCGCTTCAAGACGTTTGATCTCGTCGCGCAGGCGGGCGGCTTCCTCGAATTCCAGGTTCTCTGCGGCCTTCATCATGTCCTTGCGCAAGCCTTCCAGATGCGCCTGGAGGTTTGCGCCGACCTTGGCCTTGTCCACCTTGGCGGTGACGCGGTTCATGTCGGCATCGCCCTGATAGGTGCCTTCCAGAATGTCCTCGACGTTCTTCTTCACCGTCTCGGGCGTGATGCCGTGGTCCTCGTTATAGGCGACCTGCTTGGCGCGGCGGCGATTGGTTTCGGCGATCGCGCGTTCCATCGAGCCGGTGGTCTTGTCGGCATACATGATCACCTTGCCCTCGGCGTTGCGGGCGGCGCGGCCGATGGTTTGGACAAGCGAGGTCTCGGACCGCAGGAAGCCCTCCTTGTCCGCGTCAAGAATGGCGACCAGCGCACATTCGGGGATGTCCAACCCCTCGCGCAGAAGGTTGATGCCGACGAGCACGTCGAAGGCGCCGAGCCGCAGATCACGGAGGATCTCGATGCGTTCCAGCGTGTCGATGTCCGAGTGCATGTAGCGTACGCGGATGCCGTTCTCGTGCAGGTACTCCGTCAGGTCCTCGGCCATGCGTTTGGTCAGCACGGTGACGAGCGCGCGGAAGCCTTCGGTGGCGACGCGGCGGCATTCGTCCATCAGGTCGTCGACCTGGCTGTCTACCGGGCGGATTTCGACCTGCGGGTCGACGAGACCGGTCGGGCGGATGACCTGTTCGGTGAAGACCCCGCCGGTACGTTCGAGCTCCCAGCCCGACGGAGTGGCCGAGACGAAGACCGATTGCGGGCGCATGGCGTCCCATTCCTCGAACTTCAGCGGCCGGTTGTCCATGCAGGACGGCAGGCGGAACCCGTGCTCGGCCAGTGTGAACTTGCGCCGGTAGTCGCCCTTGTACATGCCGCCGATCTGCGGGACCGAGACGTGGCTTTCGTCCGCGAAGACGATGGCATTGTCGGGAATGTATTCGAACAGCGTCGGCGGCGGCTCGCCCGGCTGCCGGCCGGTGAGATACCGCGAATAGTTCTCGATCCCGTTACAGGCGCCGGTCGCCTCGATCATCTCGATGTCAAAATTCGTACGCTGTTCCAGACGCTGGGCTTCGAGCAACCGGCCCTCGGCGATCAGGCGGTCGAGGGTCAGGCGCAGTTCATCCTTGATGCCCTTGACGGCCTGGTTCAGCGTCGGGCGCGGCGTGACGTAGTGCGAGTTCGCGTAGATCCGGATGCGGTCGAGCTTGTCCGTCTTTGCGCCCGTCAGCGGATCGAACTCGTCGATGGACTCCAGATCCTCGCCGAAGAAAGAGAGCTTCCAGGCGCGATCTTCGAGGTGGGCGGGCCAAATCTCGAGGCTGTCGCCTCGGACGCGGAAGCAGCCGCGCGCGAAGCCGCCATCGTTTCGGCGGTATTGCTGGGTGACCAGCTCGCGCATGATGGTCTGTTGGCTGTATTCGTTACCGGTGCGCAGGTCCTGGGTCATGGCGCCGTAGGTCTCGACCGCGCCGATGCCGTAAATGCATGAGACCGACGCGACGATGATCACGTCATCGCGTTCGAGCAGCGCCCGGGTCGCCGAGTGGCGCATCCGGTCGATCTGCTCGTTGATCTGGGCTTCCTTCTCGATATACGTGTCGCTGCGCGGAACATAGGCTTCCGGCTGGTAGTAGTCGTAGTACGAGACGAAATACTCCACCGCGTTCTCCGGAAAGAACGACTTGAATTCGCCGTAGAGCTGGGCGGCCAGCGTCTTGTTGGGCGCGAGGATGATGGCGGGACGCTGGGTTTCCTCGATCACCTTTGCCATGGTGAAGGTCTTTCCCGTGCCCGTGGCGCCCAGCAGCACCTGATCCTGTTCGCCGCTCTTCACGCCCTGGGCCAGTTCGGTGATCGCGGTCGGCTGATCGCCTGCGGGCTGGAACGGCGTTTGCATGACGATGCGTCTGCCGCCTTCAAGCTTGTCGCGCTGGCGGGGATCTGAGTCGGGGGACAGGAGGGGTGCGTTCATACGAGAAAGATATAGGAGATGAGAGGCGCTGGTCTACTGACAGGTTTAACGCTGCTGCCCGGCGTTTAAGCAGGGAAGTAGGTGTCAAGCGCCAGATCGCGGATCGTACTGGTGTTCTTTTTTCCCAGGCTCAAATCGGTTCGCAAGTTATCAACGTTCTGGTTCTGGAAACTTACAATCATCTTGCCTTTCAGCCTGTCGCGTACACCCAGCAAGACGGCTTCGCAGGTGCTGCATGCCGATTTGCACCCGATAATGCGCACCGCACCGGTCATAGTACTGGGCGCTTTGCTGAGAGCCGCCAAAAGCTTCTGTTCGGCATGCTGATCACCGCCTGTGATTTTGTCGCCTTCGTAGTTGCCGGTGACGAAGACAATTCCATCCGCCGGAGGCGCATTGGATGAGGAAAGCTTGTAGGTCTTGTTTGAGACAGCGGTTACCGTCGTAAGGTCCTTTGGATCCGGGATCTCGATATCGGCCACCGTTTTTCCGCTGGTCATCTCCTCGGCTTGTAATTCGGCTAAAAGCTTCACTTTGACTGCGGTGCCGTCGCTGATGTTGGCCTTCGCGACGGTCTCCCCTCGTGCCTTGCGAGACGGGTAGAGTCGGGCCGCGTAGTCTTCGACGTGACTGGAAAGCGCTTCCAACGAGTCGATGCCAAGTTTGTCGAGAAAAGCCTTCATCATCAAAGTGTCGGTGTCATCATTGTTGGCAATCCAGATGGTGCTGCCACCGAACTTCAAAACCTGAGTTTCCTGATTTTCACGCCCACCGCAGGTCACCGTCGTTCCTGATGACCCGGTCAGGAACTTAAGATCACCGCGATCTCGGGTAACTTGTCGGCAGGCGAGGTTCAGATAGAGGGGAATGCGTTCATCGAAGTACATGGCCATTGCCTCTGTCACGGAACTCGCAGCCACAGCGTGCAGTGTGATCTGATGACTCTTGCTTATGTTCAGCAGCGCGTCAAACCCTGCGACGATTCGGATGCAGTGAGGCAAAGGTGGCGAGAAGCTGGCGCAAACCCGACGAAAGAATGTCGAAACTAAGGCGCGCCCGCTCGCAAAATGCGAAGGATTTCAGGAACATAGCGCTAACCGTTAACCATTTTCGCGGTTTGGTGGGGAATCGGTTGACCGAACTCCCGTTAAAGGTGTATTAACTTCTTGCAAGCAGCAGATCGCCGCCAGCTTGGTGCAACATCCACCCCACCCTCGCTCCCTGCACCAGGTTGGCGGCGTGACTTCCAAAGACACGCCGCCGGTACCAAGGCCGAAAGTGTCCGCTCTGCGCGCCCGCTTTCCCCCTTCACCGACCGATAGATTGCACCGTTGACGGCACGCGTTGCCGCGGCGTAGCTGGCGCAGTCATGAAGAGGGGCGGGCGATGATCTGGTCGGACATTCTTGCATTCACGGTCGTCGCGGCCCTGCTGGTGATGTCACCTGGTCCAAACGGCCTGTTGATCGCGAAAACCGTCCCGACATCGGGCCGCATTGCAGGTGCGTCCAACATCGCAGGGTTCGTCGCGGCCTTTTACGTCCACGGAGCGCTCTCGATCCTGGGGATCTCGGTTCTGCTGGTCCAGTCCGCGACCGCCTTTACGATCGTGAAGATCCTTGGTGCTGCCTACCTCTGCTGGATTGGTATCAAGGCATTGATCGAGGCTTATCGCGGTGTTCAATCACAAACGGCGTCGGAACCTGCGAGACGTCATCGCACGCTGCAGCGCGCCTTTGTCGAGGGGTTCTTGACCAACGCACTGAATCCGAAGGTTTCGATGTTCTATCTCGCTGCGTTTCCCCAGTTTATCCCGGTCAGTGAGGCTGCGGTGTTGTCCGCATTCCTGCTCGTGTCCCTGCACGCATTGATCAACGCGGTCTGGTTCGGCGCGATGGTCGTGCTGTTTGCGCAAGTCACCGCACTCTCACGCAGCGGCAGTGTTCAGCGCAGATTGAAGGCAATCACCGGACTGGTCTTCATCGGGTTCGGCGTCAAGCTGGCGACAACGCGTTTGACGCTCTGATCTGCCGATCAGCTCTGCCTTGAAAGAAACGGCGCCCGCCGGGGGAAGCGGGCGCCGCTCTTTCGTCTGAACGGAGAGCAGGGGGAGGAGAGACCCCGGGGCCGTTAGCGTCAGACGAAATCCGATTGATCGAACTCGGACACATCGGTGCGGATGAACGTCACGCTCTGTGCCGGAGCACTGTTCAACGTCATGATCGTGTCACGGTCCCGGGTACCGCCGATCGTGAACGTGAAGTCGTGGAAGTCGAGCCCGATGGACGAGAAGTCGAGCACGGCGATGCCGTCTTCGAAGTCGCGGATCGTGTCGGCCCCGAAGGCTGCGTGATTGAAGACGAACTGGTCGATGCCGCGTCCACCCTTCATGTAATCGTTGCCAAGTCCGCCCTCGATGACGTCGTTGTTGGTGCCTCCGTCGATACTGTCGTCACCGTCGCCACCGAACAGGCTGTCATTGCCGCTGCCGCCACGCAGATTGTCATCTCCGGCAAGTGCGATCAGCAGGTCATCTCCCGCGCCGCCGCTCATGCGGTCGACACCATCACCCGCATAAAGTTGGTCGTTGCCGCGATCTCCCGAGAGCCGGTTGTCGCCGTCCCCGGCGATCAGCAAGTCGTCTCCCGACCCGCCGCGCAGATTGTCGTCACCGGCACCCGCGTAAAGCTCGTCGTTGCCGTTGTCTCCGCTCATGCGGTTGTCGCCCTCGGCACCGAAAAGGATGTCATCATCGTTCCCGCCGCGCATCCGGTCATCGCCGTCGCCCGCCGTCATGACGTCGTTGCCGTCTCCACCTGAGAACGTATTGTTGCCCTCGGTATCCGTGATGATGTCGACACCGGCACCGCCGTCCATGCGGTCGTTTCCAGCGCCTCCGTAAAGCTCGTCGTCACCGTCGCGGCCGACGAGGCGATCGTTTTCGGTGCCGCCGAACAGAACGTCGTCCCCGGCACCGCCGTCCAGGGCATCGCGCCCCGCCCCGCCGGTTATATCGTCATTGCCGCCGCCGCCAGCCATCCGGTCGCGGCCGTCACCGCCCACGATCTCGTCGTTTCCAGCGCCGCCATCGATGCTGTCGTCGCCCAGTCCGCCATCGAGATGATCGTCGCCGAATCCGCCATAGAGCCGGTCGCGGCCCAGGCCGCCATCGATGTCGTCAGCGCCTCCGCCACCGTAGAGCTTGTCCCGTCCGTCGCCGCCATTCAGCATGTCGGCCTCGAGCCCGCCGTCCAGCATGTCGTCGCCGCCATGACCCATCAGAGTGTCGGCGTAATCCGTCCCTGTCAGAGTGTCCCTTCCGGCGCCCCCGGCCTGGTTAACAATGACATCCTGGCCTTCGATCGTGATCTGAACGTTTGCTGTATCCGTGCCGCCGTTGCCGTCTGAGAGCGTGTAGCTGAACGTCTCGGTTGCGGTGTCGCCGTCATCCAGATTCGAGAATGCGTCATTCTGATCATAGCTGAACGTACCGTCCGCATTGATGGTCAGAAGTGCACCTGATGCCAGCGTGATCGTGCCGTTGAAGGATTGACCGTCGATCTGCGTGACGGTGAGCGTGTCGCTCGTATCGACATCGCTGTCATTGGCCAGGAGGTTACCGGTGAGAACGAGATCCTCGTCCACCGTGAACGTGTCATTCACAGCACTTGCCGCGTCGTTGGCGCCCGTGATGGTGATGGTCACCGTCGCGGTGTCGGTCCCGCCGTCGCTGTCTTCGATGGTGTAGGTCGCTGTCTCGGTTGCGACCTCGCCGACGCCCAGGCTGTCATACGCCCCGTTCGTGTCGAAGGTGATCTGACCATTGGAGGTGACGGTTGCCGTCGCTCCGGAGGCCATCGTGATCGTACCCGGTGCGTTTCCGTTGACTGCCGTCACCGCAAAGCTGTCCCCTTCCGAATGGCTGTCGGCGCCCGAGCCGTTGTCGGCGAACAGGTCGACGGTGATCGTACCGCCCTCGGCAACAGTGAGTGCATCGTTCCTGGCATCCGGATCAATCGCTGCGGGCGTTGGAGTTGGCCCGGGCGCTGTGCCGTTCCCGACAAGGTCGCCATATGCCACGGTTTGATCGTCGAAGATCAGGTTTTCGATCGAGTCGAATACGCGGTCGATACCCTCGCCGATGACATCGAAGAAGCTCGACCCTTCGGTGAAGGTGAAGTCGGCGTAGGCGCCATTGAAGACAGCCGCGTCGGTTCCTGTGCCGCCGATAAGGTGGTCGTCGCCGGCACCTCCTGTCAAAGTGTCGTCGCCGCCGCCGCCATCCAGCGTGTTGTTCGCATCGTTGCCAATGATCACGTCATCGCCGTCGCCGGACGTGGCGTTTTCGATCACGACGCCTTCGGCGAGCTGCATGTTGCCGGTCTCGCCCCCGATATCCGAGGTGGTTGCTTGTGTCATCGACCCGTCGGTGACGGTCAGATCGATCCGCTGGTCGGCGGAATACCCCGAGAAGTCGACCGTGTCCGTGCCGCTTCCGTCGACGATCGTGAAGGCCATGCTGTCGGCATAGGTCGCGAGATCGGCCCATGTCGTCGAGACACTGCCGCTGATGTTTGTGTTGAAGCCATAAACGGTGTCACCCGAAAACGCGTTGTCGGAGGTGAAACCATACTCGCCATAAAGCGTGTCGAGCGCGATCCAATCAACGGCCATCGGGCTGAGCAGGAAGGCATAGCTCGCGTCGATAGCCGTGTTCTGGGTCTGGCTGAAATAGGACATCATCGAGCCTTGCCAGCTGTCATTGGCAAAGCGCGCATCACTCGAGTAACTGGCCGATCCGTTGTAGTTGCCCTGGTGGCCTAGGCCCATTGCGTGCCCGATCTCGTGGAGGATCGTCTGGAATGTGTACCCGTCGACCACGCTGCTGCTGCCGTACCAGTTCGACGCGACGTTGATGTTGGCGTAGCTGATATAACCCTGGCCACCCACGACGCCGTAGGCCGATCCGGCATAGGCGCCTGAACTGTTATCGGAGAAGCGGAAATCGGCGCTGGCGCTGCTGGATTCGACAAAGTCGATGCCGAGGACTTCCTCGTAGACCTTGAACGCCTCACGGACGAGGTCTTGGCGCTGGCTGCTCAAGCCATTCGAGTCGCCAGAGTGGCCGGAGATGTTGAACGTCAACGTACCGTTTTTCGCCTGGTACCCGCTGTCGCCCAGGTTCCACTTGAAGTCCTGGCTCCAGTAGTCGTCGTAGAGTTGCTTGGCGAGCGTATCCAGCGAGGCCATGTTGCCTGCGCTGGCTGTCGCGACCTGCAATTGGTAATCGCCGGCATTGTTCTGGTCGGCAAACCCTTCGACGCGGACAAAGATCTCGCCACCGTCTTCTGCGGTGAAGGTCAGGCGCGAGTCGGTGTCGCTGCCCAGCGCGATGTCGTCATTGGTCCCGATCAGGTTGCCGTCCGCGTCGTAGATCGACAGGACGGTGTCCTCCAGCGCGTCGTCCCCCGCGCCGAACAGGTCGATCGTGACGGTTTCGCCGGCGTCCAGATCAAGACGGAACGTCTCGTTGCCCCCGGCGGCCAAGGTTCCTGTGATCGAGTCGCCGATGGACACGTCTTCGACCGGCACGTCTGTAGAAATGGTTTCTGGAGTGACCGCCTGGGCAGTTCCGGCTTTCTCGAGATAGTCGGCGATCTGTGTGTGAGCACCGTTGATGGCATTCACAGGATCAGATGCACACAGGAAGCACATGAGCGAAACTCCTCTCAAATACGTACGCAACTCGTCACTGAGTTGAGGGGAATGTGCGTGAAATCTCTTTCGAATTTCCCAAATGATTTGGTTAACTTGAATTCGGGGAAAATTTTCGACGAACACTTGCACAATGCGAGTCCCGCTCCGGGACAGTCTCAGTTGGATCTGGCTCGATCTGAGGCGCGGTTTGTGCGGGATCTCGTTCTAGGGCGTTGCAAGTTGCCTGAAATCAAATCCCTGCGACCTAACGAACGCTCGTGTCGCCAATTGCAAGGGCCGGTGAATCGGGACGCTATATCTCTTGCCTGCTCGACCCATTCACGCGATATCAACCGTCAGGCTGCAGGACGCAGGTGGACGACGGAGAACGATCATGCAGGCTCGCATATATCAACCGGCCCGCAGTGCCATGACCTCGGGGCAAGGCAATACGAAGAGTTGGGTGCTTGAATATGCTCCCGCGGAACCGCGCCGCATCGACCCGCTGATGGGCTGGACCAGCTCGGGTGATATGAACAGCCAGGTGCGATTGAATTTCGCCACGAAGGATGCCGCAATCGACTATGCGCGCAAGCATGGGCTCGCCTACTCCATCGAGGAGCCAAAGAAGCGCAAGGCTAACATCCGCCCGCGCGGGTACGGCGGTAACTTCGCACATGACCGCCGTGGCGCCTGGACACACTGACGATCGGTGCTTGTCCGAGCGAGGGCGTCAATCCGGCTTTAGGCAACTCAGACCAACAAAGCTCTGAGGACCGGGACCAGGAGGTCAGGCATGGCAGGCAACGGCGGCATCTATCCGGTCATTATGTGCGGCGGTTCAGGGACCCGATTGTGGCCACTGTCGCGAAAGTCATACCCAAAGCAGTTCAGCCCGCTTTTTGAAGGCGGCACGCTTTTCCAGCGAACGATAGAACGATTGAGCGGGCAGGGGTATCGTGCTCCGCTTTTGCTGACCAATCAGGACTTCCGCTTCATCGTGGCAGAGCAGCTTTCGGATGCCGGATCGGATGCCACATCGATCGTGATCGAACCGGAAGGGCGAAACACGGCACCTGCTGTTTGCGCCGCTGCGCATCTGGTGGCGCGCGAGGATCCGGATGGGGTTCTGCTGGTGCTGCCTTCGGATCACATGATGGCCGACGTCGATGCGTTTCACACCGCGATCGATCATGCGGTTGCGGCGGCCCGGGACGGGCAGATGGTCACGTTCGGAATCAAACCGGACCGGCCCGAGACCGGCTATGGATACATCGAGCTTGACGCCGCGCCGGGCGACGGCGCCCAGCCTTTCGTGCGTTTCGTCGAGAAACCTGATGCGGCGCGCGCGGCGGAAATGCTGGCATCAGGAACGTTCCTTTGGAATTCGGGGATGTTCGTCTTCTCGGTGAAGGCGATCCTGTCTGCTTTTGCCGCGCACGCGCCGATTGCCGACGCAGCCTGCAAGGCTTCGGTCGATAACGGGAAAACGGATCTGTGCTTCTTTCGCCTTGATCCCGAGAGCTACGCTACCGCGCCTGACATCTCGATCGACTTCGCGATCATGGAACATGTGCAGGGAAAGATCGTACCAATCGATTGCGGATGGAACGATCTGGGGTCGTGGAAAACCGTGCTGCAGGAGACGCCTCAGGATCAGAACGGGACCGCCGCTGGGCCAGGGACCGTGGCCATCGAGTGTGAGACGTCGCTTTTGCGGTCAGAGGATCCGGACACAAGACTGGTTGGACTGGGTTTGAAGAACATCGTTGCCGTTGCGACGCGCGATGCGGTTCTGGTCGCCGATATGGAGCGGACCCAGGACGTGCGCTTGGCAGTTGATGCGCTGAAATCCCAAGGGGCGCCGCAGGCGACCGAGTTTCCGCGCTGTTACCGTCCGTGGGGCTGGTACGAAACGCTTGCGCTCGGCACTCGGTTCCAGGTCAAGCAGATCATGGTCAAACCGGGCGGGCAGCTCTCGCTCCAGAGTCATGTGCACCGCTCCGAGCACTGGGTTGTCGTTGCTGGATCTGCCAAGGTTACGGTCAACGATGACGTCCGGCTCTTGTCCGAAAACGAGTCGGTCTACATCCCCTTGGGCGCGATCCATCGTCTCGAGAACCCCGGCAAGCTGGATCTTCACTTGATCGAAGTGCAGAGCGGCGCGTATCTGGGCGAGGACGACATTGTCAGATACGAGGACGTCTACGCTCGCAGCTAACCGCTGGCGCCGTGACGATCCAGGCACGAGAGGCAGAATGGCACTTCCTGTCACGGCGATCATCGCCGGATTGCTGGCACTTTGGATGATCTTTCTGCAAACCCGGGTTATCGGGTTCCGGCGCGGTACGCGCGTCTCGCTGGGGCATGCAGACGATGTGATGGGTGAGCGTTTGATCCGCGCCCACGGCAATGCCGCCGAGAACATCCCGATCTTCCTGATCCTGCTTGGGTTGTCGGAAGGCCTTGGCACACCGTCTTGGGTGCTTTGGCTCCTGGGGTTGACGTTCATTGCGGGGCGGGTGCTGCACGGTATTCACTTCTTCAAGGTCCGGCAGGGCGGAATGATGCGCGTTTTGGGTATGATGCTGACTTTCTTCCCGTTGGGAGCAACGGCCCTGGGCGTCATTGGACATGGATTGGATTCATTGTGAGTGGCACGGATCTGGAAATCGCAAGCAATCTTCTTGATGCGGCACTGAAGGCAGGCGCGGATCAGGCGGACGTTCTGGTGATTGCGGAAAGCGCTGTTGCGATCGGTGTCGCTGACCGCACGTTGGAAGAGGCTGAACGATCTGAAGGACGCGAGGCTGGCCTTCGGGTGATTGTCGGCGCGCGGCAGGCCTGTGTGTCGGGATCAGACATTCGGCCTGAACGACTGGCCGAGATGGCTGAGCGCGCTGTTGCGATTGCCCATGTGGCGCCCGATGACCCGCATTGTGGCCTCGCGGCGCCCGAGCAGGTCAGTGCCGGCGGTGATATGCCGGACTTGGAGCTGACAGATCCGCGGGAAGGGCTGTCTCCACAGGAGCTCGAAACGCTTGCACGTTCGGCCGAAGATGCCGCGCTCTCGATCCAGGGCGTGACGCAGGTCGAACAGGCCCACGCGACGCGTACCGATCTGGCCATAACGATGATCGCGAGCAATGGGTTCAGTGGCGGATATCAACGCAGCAACACGAGCGTTGGTGTCGCGGCGATTGCCGGTGAAGGCCTGGGTCGAGAACGCGATTACGCGGGCGAGACCCGTCGGCATCGTGTTGACTTGCCGACGCCCGAGGAAATCGGGCACCGGGCAGGCGATCGCGCTGTTTCGGCCCTTGACCCCCGGCGTCCACCCGGTGGCGCAGTGCCAGTTCTATATGACGAGCGCGTTTCGAGCGGGCTTATCGGGCACTTGTTGTCGGCGGCGAACGGGACATCGGTGTCGCGCGGCGCAAGCTGGCTGCTCGAAGCCATCGGAGAGCAGGTTCTCCCGCAAGGTCTCGACCTCACCGAGGAACCACTCAGGCCACGCGGACAAGGCTCTCGTCCGTTCGATGCCGAGGGGATCGCCTCCGCGGCGAGCGCGATCGTGAAGGATGGCATTCTTGAGCGTTGGGTGCTCGATCTTGCGAGCGCGCGGAAACTTGGTTTGCAAACCACGGGGAATGCGCGGCGCGGTGTTGGCGGTCCGCCGGGGCCGGGCACGACCAATGTGGCGCTGACCCAGGGAACGCGGACGCGCGCCGAGTTGCTGCGCGAGATGGGGACAGGGTTGCTGGTGACATCTTTCATCGGGTCGTCCGTCAGCCCGACCACCGGGGCGTACTCGCGTGGGTGTTCTGGTTTCTGGGTCGAAGGTGGCGAAATCGCGTACCCGGTGAACGAGATCACGGTCGCAGGCAGCCTGCCACAGATGCTGAAATCGATTGTTCCAGCCAACGATGCCGATCCCTGGAAATCGTTTTCGGTGCCGTCGCTTCTTGTCGACGGATTGACCGTCGGTGCATGACCGCACGCAGGATACCGGCCTCCTGACAGATGCAGCGCGTGCGGCGGGCAAGATTGCGCTCAAGTACTGGCGCACCGACATGGACCGGCGCGACAAGGATGACGGTGCAGGCCCGGTCACGGTCGCTGATCTTGAAATCAACGACATGTTGCACGACCGGTTTCGCGATGCGCGCCCGGATTATGGCTGGCTGAGCGAGGAAAGCGAAGACGCGGCGGAGCGGTTGTCGACCGAACGCGTGTTCATTGTTGATCCGATCGACGGCACGCGCTCGTTCATCGCGGGCGAAGAGGGGTTCTCGGTCGCTCTGGCGATCGCGGAGCGTGGACGGATCGTATCGGCAGCGATCCATCTTCCCGCACGAGACGAGACATTTTCGGCGACGCTTGGGGGCGGCGCTATGAAAAACGGCTCGGTGGTGCGCGCATCTCAGGCCGATGAATTGCAGAGTGCGACCGTCCTGGCAGCGCGGGTGCAGATGTTGCCTGATCGCTGGCCCGGCGGTGTGCCACCTCTGGAACGCCATTTCCGTTCGTCTCTTGCCTGGCGGCTTGCTTTGGTCGCGGAAGGCCGGTTCGACTGCATGGTCACGTTTCGGAAATCGTGGGAATGGGATATCGCCGCGGGCGCCTTGATTGCGGCAGAGGCCGGCGCGCACGTGACGAATGGCGATGGCGGCGATCTGAGCTTCAACAGCCCCGAGGCCATGCAAGCCGGGATCATTGCGTCCGCGCCAGCACTGCATCCGCAGATCCTTCGGCACCGCCGAGACGAGCCATAGTGGGGTCAATGGTCAGTGCAGCTTGTGCGGGACTTGTCGATTGCCCCGCTTGGCGCCCTCTGTATGGTGCGCCGCGAAACGGGATCAAAGGAGCACGTGATGACTACCAAACTGCATCTCGTCTTTGGAGGAGAACTCGTCGACCCCCAGGGGACCGAGTTTCGCGATCCGGACAACATCGACGTGATCGGCATCTTCCCCAGCTACGCCAAGGCACATCAGGCCTGGAAGAACGCCGCACAGCGCACCGTCGATAACGCGCACATGCGGTATTTCGTGGCGCACCTGCACCGGCTCCGTGACGTCGAGCAAGAAGACAGCGCCGAGACCGCCGCTCTGGGCAACTAAGGACGCCGATGCCGCGGACCTCGGATGGCTTTGGCGGCTGGCTGCGTAAAGCGTCTTTGGGGCGGTGGATCGCGGCGCATGTTGGCGCGGCGTATGTCAGGTTGGTTAACCTGACGACCCGTTGGGATCGTCTAGGATCCGAGAATTACGCCAAGCTTCTCGAGCCCGGCACCGGTGTGATCGCAACCGCGTGGCACGGGCGGTTGTGCATGGCACCGATGTGGGTGCCTCGTGGATGGCGGGCGGTGGCGATGATCTCGCGCGCCGATGATGGGCAGGTTATCGCCGATCTCGTGGCACGGTTCGGCGTCGTATCCGTGCGCGGGTCCACATACGACCGCGCCAAGGGACGAGACAAGGGGGGCGCTGGCGCCTTCGCGGAAGCCGCGCAGGAACTCGCAGGACGCAAGATCGTGATGGCGATCACGCCGGACGGACCACGCGGTCCGCGCATGCAGGCACAGCGCGGGATTGCTCAGTTGTCGATCGCGACCGGATGCCCGGTGCAACCGATCGCATTCTCGGCACGATGGGGCATTCTGCTAAAATCGTGGGACCGGTTTCTAGTGCCGTTCCCGTTTGGGCGCGGCGTTCAGATATTTGGTGAGCCGCTCTGGCCTCCGGACGCTGACGATGAACCGACCGTGAGTGGATTTCTGTCCGAGATAGAGGAAAGCTTGATCGACCTGACGCAAAGGGCTGACGTTTTGTGCGGGCGCGACCCTGTTGCACCGCGATGACAACGCCTCTCGCTCTTCGGGCGTATCTTTTGGCGTCTGCTCTCGCCGAACCGTTTGGGCGACCGGTGCTGAAACGGCGTCTGAGGCGCGGAAAGGAAGATCCGGATCGTCTGCATGAACGCTTGGGTCACGCTATGGAACCGAGGCCAGGCGGTGCTTTGATCTGGATGCATGGTGCGAGCGTCGGCGAGGCGATGTCGATGCTGCCGCTCATCTCGGCTTTCACGCACTCCGACCACGATCTGCGGGTTCTCGTGACAACGGGCACCGTCACATCCGCAAACAGGATTGCGCCGTTGCTACCGGAAAGGGTCATCCACCAGTTTGCTCCCATTGATACCGCTGGCTCGGCGAAGCGATTTCTCGATTATTGGCGGCCAGATCTGGCGAGTTGGGTCGAGAGCGAGCTTTGGCCGCGCGTGGTTTGGGAGACAGCGAGGCGCGAAATCCCAATGGCGCTGGTCAATGCCAGGTTCTCCGAGGGTAGTGTCCGGGCTTGGCGCTGGGTGCCCAAGATGTTTCGCTCATTGCTCGAGTGCTTTCGGATGATCCGGACGCAGGATCAGGAGACCGTGGCGCGACTAGGGGCATTCGATATCGCGGCCGAGTTTCTGGGAAACCTCAAAGCCTTGATACCGCCGCCCAAAACCGAGAAGGGCCGGATCGGGGAGATCCTGCGTCAGATCGGCGATCGCCCGGTCTGGCTTGCCGCCTCGACCCATCCCGAGGACGAACCAGTGGTTCTCAAGGCGCACAACTCTTTGCGAAGACTTTGTCTGGGCGAGCAACCGTTGCTTATCCTGGCACCACGCCATCCGGAGCGTGGAAACCAGATCGCAGAAAGCATCAAGACTGAGGGTCTGAGTCTCGCACAGCGCTCGAACGGGGAAGCACCCACAACCGGGACGGATATCTGGCTTGTCGATACACTGGGCGAGATGGATCTTTGGTATGCCGCAGCGCAGATGACGTTGGTCGGGGGCTCTTTCGGCACGCTCGGTGGGCACACGCCGTTCGAACCCGCGATGGCCGGTTCGGTTGTCTTGCATGGTCCGGATGTTGCCAATTTTGTCCCCGTCTACGCGGCGTTCGGCGATGCGGGAGGCTCGATCGCGGTGGAGTCGTCAGAAGACCTTGCACGGCACGTGCACCTTCTGCTTACCGACCCGATTGAACGAGAGCGAATGCGTCAAGCGGCCCATAACACTCATGAAGCGTTGAAGCCGGATGTCGAAGCGCTGGCGCATGAACTGATCGGCTTGATCGGGATAAAAGCATGAAAGCGCCGGCCTTCTGGTGGCATGATCGCGCGTCCCCGGGGCTTGTTTCGTCTCTTCTGACACCCGCAAGTTTTCTCTGGCAGGCCGGTGCCGCCCTTCGTGCAGCTCGATCCGACGCAGTGAAGGCTCCGGTGCCGGTTCTCTGCATCGGCAACCTCACGGCAGGCGGTGCCGGAAAATCTCCAATGGTTGCTGCTTTGCAGTTCCGGTTGAGGGCGAAGCAGATCAACGCGCACGTCGTATCGCGCGGTTATGGTGGGCGATTGGTCGGACCGCATCAGGTGGTCGAGGGCCGTGATACGTTCGAGGATGTTGGCGACGAGCCGCTGATGCTCTCGGCCAATGGTCCTGTCTGGATTGCGCGGCAGCGGGCGCGGGCTGCCTCGAAGGCTGCCGACGCGGATGCCGAACTGGTGGTCTTGGACGATGGGTTTCAGAACCCATCGCTTTTCAAGAACGCATCAATCGTCATGGTCGACGCGGTACAGGGCTTTGGAAATGGCCGCGTGATACCAGCAGGTCCTTTGCGAGAACCCGTTAGCTCAGGTTTGGCCCGCGCCGATCTGGTGGTCGTCGTCGGAACACCAGAGGAACGGTCGCAGTGTTTGGCTCAATGGCCTGAATTGCGCGGCGTGAGCGTCGTCGAAGCGGAACTGGTTCCGCAGCGTACTGGCTTGCCGATCTCTGGCGAGGCTGTGGTGGCTTTTGCCGGAATAGGACGGCCCGAGAAGTTCTTTGATACCCTGCGCGCGATGGGCGCCGAGTTGGTCGCCACCCATGCGTTCGGCGATCATCAGCATTACTCAGACGCAATTCTTCGGCGCCTGCTGCGCGAAGCGCGGATGTCCGACGCAATGCTGGTCACCACAGAAAAGGACGCCGTCAGGCTTCCTGTCGCGATGCGAACAGAGGTGATGACGGTGCAAGTGCGCTTGGAACCCAGTGACTGGGCACCGATTGATGCGCTGATAGAGCGCCTGTTGCAGACTACCTGAGCAGCGCAGCCGCCTCTGGCCATGCCATTGGATCTGCCGCGACCTTGTCACGGCAGAAAGTATTGCAGAAGCCGATCACGCGCCCCTGGACCTCGACGAGACTGTCTGGCGCCACGTCCTTACCCGAGAACGGACAATGAGCATTGGTGGATGGTTTTCCGGTCACAGCGGTCCCGGTGACCTCGGGGTCATGCGGATTCGGTCGATCATCGTAGTCAAATTCATAATGGCTCTGCAGATGCTGGTCTGCGATCCCCATTGCGCGCCAACGCCGGACGGATGGGTGGCCGAGAACTGCGGCGACATATGACAGGTCATCCTCTGCCATGGGCAGATTGTAAGTGGTGATGCGGCTGGCAACGGGTGCGAAGAAGGCGTCAACCGCCGAAAAAGCGCCAAACAGATACGGCCCATCCGAGGTGTTGCGCGCACGCGCATGGCCCCAGAGTTCTGAGAGACGAGCGAGATCTGCTTGGACGTCGTCGCTCACGACAAAGCCTTTGTAGGCGCGCCTCATGTTCATTGGGCATGCGTTCCGAAGTGCCGTAAATCCAGAGTGCATTTCGGCGGCGATCGATCTTGCCACTGGGCGTGCAGATGCGCCGACCGGCCAGATACCGGCCTGCGGGAAGTGGTCATGCACTGTTTCGGCGATCGCGAGACTGTCCCAAACGATCACCGGCGCGCGCACGCCGTCGGATACAGCCAGGGCAGGGACCAGCCTGGACGGCGCCATTTCGGCACGCAACGTTTCGAACGCAGCCGTGTTCATGTTCGCATAGCGAGTCGTGAACGGGACGCCGAATGCGTCCAGCAACAGCCATCCGCGCAAAGACCAGCTCGAATAAGCATAGTCGCCAAGATACAGCGTGAAATCCATGAGATGCTCCCTGTTCCAAACCTGATCATCCGCGCAGTCGCATGGCCGCGCAAATCAGGAAAAGTGTTACAGCTCATCACGAAATTGCGAGAATGGAAGGATCTTCCAAATTTTCTTCCGTACCGAGTGATCTGTCCGTCATGACCGTTCGTAACCCTAACTATCAGCACATCGCGGAGGGACGAGATGGCGCAGGGAGAGAGTGCATCTAAAATGACACGGGCCGCAATGTCGGCCGAGTTGCTGGACGCGGACACAGAGCGTGATCTTGCGGTCCGGTGGCGTGATCATGGCGACGATCGTGCATTACATCGCTTGGTGACTGCATACATGCGTTTGGCGATTTCGATGGCAGCGAAGTACCGGCGGTACGGTGCGACGATGCCGGATCTGATCCAGGAAGCAAACATCGGTCTTATGAAGGCCGCATCGAAGTTTGATCCGGATCGTGGCGTGCGGTTCTCGACCTATGCCGTATGGTGGATCAAAGCATCGATCCAGGACTATGTCATGCGCAACTGGTCGATGGTGCGCACCGGGTCGACGTCGTCGCAAAAGTCGCTTTTCTTCAACATGCGGCGGGAGCGGGCGCAGATCGAACGCGAGCATGCGGCTCTGGGTTCTGAAATCGACAACGCCGAAATCCGCAACGAAATCGCTGAAGAACTGGGCGTTCCGCTGCGGGATGTCGAAATGATGGAGGCGCGCCTCTCGGGCTCGGATTTCTCGCTAAACGCCCAGCAGTCGGGTGAAGAAGGCCGGGAATGGGTCGAGACGATCGAGGACGACGGACCACAAGCCGACGAGATTGTCACGCACCGCACGGACAATGCCCGCGCGCGGACGTGGTTGACCGATGCCTTCGACGCGTTAACGGATCGGGAACGCAAGATCATCGCTGCCCGTAAATTGAGTGACTCGCCAGAGACGCTCGAAAGTCTGGGCCAGCAGTTCAAGCTGTCGAAGGAACGCATTCGTCAGCTTGAGGATCAGGCCTTGCGGAAAATGCGCAAACGGCTGGAGCGCAATCACGGGAACACGATCTCTGAGTTGATCAGGGCCTGAAGTCAGGAGGGCGGGTAGAAACACCCGCCCAGCACACCTCTAAGTGTCGGCGGGGCCACCCGCCAGCACAAACCGCTTGTCGCAGTATCCGCAGTCGACCCAGCCATCCGGGCCGATCGACAGCCAAACCTTCGGGTGCCCAAGCGCACCCCCGCCACCGTCGCAGGCGATCCGCGTTGATGTGACAACTTCCACTTCGGGAGCGTCAGTTCCGGGCATATCGGTTCTCCGGCATTCGTCGAGACGTGGGCACTATAGTCAACACGAACCGGTCAACAAGCCGTTGCCAGTGCGGCATCCATGACCGGCAACGTCGACATGGTTCACGCGTCGGGCGGCGTGCGGATGACAAGGTTCCGGATCTCGGTCATGTCTTCCATCGCAAAGACGATGCCTTCTCGGCCCAGTCCGGAATCCTTGACCCCACCGTATGGCATGTTGTCGACCCGGTAAGACGGCACGTCACCGACCACAACGCCGCCAACATCGAGTTTGTCCCACGCTTTCTGGATCTTGTAGAAATCCCGCGTAAAGATGCCTGCCTGAAGCCCGAACTTTGAATCATTCACTTCGGCGAGGGCGTCGTCCCAGTTGGAAAACTTCGAGAGAATTGCCAGTGGACCGAACGCCTCCTCGCGCACTGCGTTGGTGTCGTGCGGCACGTTCTCCAGAAGCGTGGCTTCCAGCATGTTACCGTCCCGCTTGCCACCACACAGCAGCGTAGCACCTGCTGCGATGGCTTCCTGGATCCAGCCGTCGAGCCGCTTGGCTTCGCTCTCCGAGATCATCGGTCCGATGAAAGTTTTCTCGTCTTTCGGATCACCCGCGATCAGCGTTGCAGTTTTCGCGACGAGCTTCTCCCTCATCACATCATACACATCCTCGTGGATAAGAATCCGCTGAACCCCAATGCAGGACTGACCTGATTGGTAGAACGCCCCGAAGATGATCCTTGCGACCGCATCCTCGAGGTTGGTGTCCTTGTCGACGACGACGGCAGCGTTTCCGCCCAGTTCCAGGACGATCTTCTTCTTTCCGCAGCGCGCCTTCAGATCCCAGCCAACGCCGGGAGAGCCGGTGAAGGAAAGCAGCTTCAGGCGTTCGTCAACCGTGAAGAGATCGGCGCCGTCGCGCGAACACGGCAGGATGGAGAAGGCACCTTTCGGCAAACCGGTCTCGGCCAGAACCTCGCCCATGATGATCGCACCGAGCGGGGTCTTGGACGCGGGCTTCATGACAAACGGGCAGCCAACTGCGATGGCGGGCGCGATCTTGTGAGCCGCGAGGTTGAGCGGGAAGTTGAAGGGTGAGATGAACGAGCAGGGCCCGATCGGCACCCGTTTCCACATACCTCGATACCCTTTCGCGCGGGGCGAGATATCGAGTGCCTGCAACTCTCCATGCATGCGCGTCGACTCTTCCGCAGCGATCCGGAACGTATCGATCAGGCGCGTTGCCTCGCCCTTGGCGTCGTTGATCGGCTTGCCAGCTTCGATGCAGAGCGCGTAGGCAAGCTCGTCAAACCGTTCTCTGAACCGCGCCACACAGTGATCAAGGACGGCTTGCTTCTCGTAGCTTGCCAGCTCGGCCATCGGTTCAGCCGCCTCGACGGCCGCGGCGATGCCGGCATCAATTGCGTTCGCATCGGCCAATGCACACCGGAAGGCGATCTCGCCCGTATACTTGTCGGTAACCGCGAGGTCGGTGTTTGGCTGCTGCGCTTCGTTCGCCAAATAGTATGGGTAGATGTCCTGGAGCATATCTGGATCCTCTCCTTGTGGCGGGGCCCATCAGCCCGCCACCTCCCCCACCCGCCCGCCCGGAGGTGACGGGCTGATGGTGTCTGGCGCGCGCTCAGATCGCGGCGCTTTGCTTCTTGATATCGATGTTCAGGATCTGATCGTTTTCGGCATAGTCGACCGGACAATCGATCAGATGAACGCCGGGGGTTGAAAGACAACTCTCCAGCAATGATGCAAGCCCGTCCGAGCTTTCGACCCGGTGTCCGTGCGCGCCGTAGCTTTCGGCGTATTTCACGAAGTCGGGATTGCCGTACTCCAGACCCCAATCGACGAAACCCATGTTCGCCTGTTTCCAGCGGATCATACCATAGCTGGAATCGTTCAGGATCAGGCAGGTCAGGTTCATACCGAGCCGGACAGCCGTTTCGAGCTCCTGGCGGTTCATCATGAAACCGCCGTCGCCGCAGATCGCCATCACCTTGCGCTCGGGATACAGAAGGTGCGCTGCCATCGCCGAGGGCAGGCCGGCGCCCATCGTCGCCAGTGCATTGTCGAGCAGAACTGTGTTCGGCTGGTGCGCCTTGTAATTGCGCGCGAACCAGATCTTGTAGACACCGTTGTCCAGGCAGATGATCCCATCATCGGGCATTGCCGTGCGAATTTCTGCCACCAGGCGCTGCGGGTAAATCGGAAAGCGCGGGTCGTCATTCCCTTCGGCTATGTTGGCATCGTGGTGGTCCTTGACCTCCATCATACGTGAGAAATCCCAGGACGCATCCTTGTGCTCGGACAAGCCGTTCTTGATTTGCCAGATCGCGTTCGCAATGTCGCCGATCACTTCGATCTGTGGGAAGTAGACGGGATCGACCTCGGCCGAGCGGAAGCTGATGTGGATGACCTGTGTGCCTTCGGCGACCTGTACGGGATTTACGTCAGAACCACTTTCTTCAGCTGGTTTCCCGTGCTGCATGAAGAATGGTGGCTTCTCGATGACATCGTGACCAACGTTGATGATCAGATCGGCGGCCTCGATCGCACGGTGAACGAAGTCCCCAGCTGAAAGAGCCGCGCACCCCATGAACAGAGGGTGACGTTCGTCGATCACGCCCTTGCCAAGCTGGGTCGTCACGAATGGGATCCCGAACTTGTCGACCAGTTTGGTCAGCATCTTGCCGGTGAGCTTTCGGTTGCCGCCTGCACCAATCACCAGGATCGGAGACTTCGCAGCAGCGATCTTTTCCACCGCGGCTCGGATCGCCTTGTCTTCAGGGATCGGACGACGGGTGTACGAGACCGGGATCGGCAGTTCCTCGGTATCTTCGTCCGCAATGTCCTCGGGCAATTCCAGATGCACGGCGCCTGGTTTCTCCTCCTCGGCCAGGCGCAGAGCCTCGCGCACACGGCTTGGGATATTGTCCGAGGCGACAATCTGATGAGCATACTTGGTGATCGGGCTCATCATTTCGACGACATCGAGGATCTGGAAGCGGCCCTGCTTGGACTTCTTGACAGGTTTCTGACCCGTGATCATCAGGATCGGCATTCCGCCCAGTTGCGCATAGGCGGCCGCGGTCGTGAAGTTCGTGGCACCCGGTCCGAGAGTAGAGAGGCAAACCCCTGTCTTGCCTGTGAAACGGCCGTAAGTCGCTGCCATGAACCCGGCCGCTTGTTCGTGACGCGTGAGGATAAGCTTGATCTGCGTCGATCGCGAGAGCGAGTCGAGGAAGTCCAGATTTTCCTCGCCCGGGATGCCGAAGATGTACTCGACGCCCTCGTCCTCCAATGCCTTGATAAACAGGTCTGATGCCTTGGCCATGTGTCCCCTCGCGTGTCGTCTGCTTTTTTGGCTGTCAAATGCTAGCACAGGGGAGCGACGGGCGTGTAGAGATTAACGCCTGACAGCAAAGGGCTTTGCGCTTGACGTGGTTGGGTGCGCCGCGTAATACGCGCGCCTGTCTTGGGGCTGGGTAGCTCAGCTGGTTAGAGCGCAGGACTCATAATCCTGAGGTCGCGGGTTCGAGTCCCTCCCCCGCCACCATATGCTGCATCAGAGCAAAATTTTCCACCTAACGTATTGAACGGGAAGGTGGTTTTTGGGGTTCTAGGTCCGATTTCGCGGCAATAAGCTAAAGGCTCCAAAAAAGCTAATCTCAGCACCAATCTGCGCAAGTCCTGGCGCCCGGTTTTCCGGATTTTCCAAGGGCTTGAGAAGAACTGCATGGCCGGTTCTAGAAAGTCGGCTGCGGTGGCGTGTGGCAGGCAGGCATTTTCGAGCTGTCCTTGCACTTTCAGCTTCGTCGCCTCGAGCTTATCGATGCGCCTTTCATAGGCTATCACAGCGGTTTCAGAGGCTGCGTCCGCGATCTTCTCAAGATACCCATCAATCTGATTTTCGATCTTGCCAACCTCTTTGCGCAGTGCGTTTCGAAAGTCGGTCATTTGCGCTCTGCTAGCTTGCGATCGCCGCGCGTGTTGACGCCCGAGATTTAACCGAATTACCAATTCCGTTAAACGCCACGCATTCAATTCCACACCGGAGTCATGCACCGCATGTGAGGTCCGAAGATCGTGGCCCGCATCTGTGGAGCGCGGATCATGACTTATGAACCACGTTCAACGCAAAGTGTGTCTCCCGCCCTGTGGTCAAGCACCCAGAACGGAGACCTTCGAGCATCCCAAGCGCATAACGCGCTTGACCGTGGCGAGTGCCAAGGGCACCATTAAAACTGGCGCTTCAAATGGGGATGCCAGCTTATGAGTAGAAGAATTGCTCTAATCGTAGCGGCTGTATCAGTGCTTGTCCTTACAACTGGATGCGGGAGTGTAGACTATGACGCTCTCGAGCCAGCCGAGTTTTCTGGGTCGGTGCTAGTCTTGTGGGTTGGCGAGAACGACGGCGGTCTCGGCGACGGCAAGTTCATTTACTTGCCAGTACCAGGAGATGAACTAACGCTTCAAAGGCGCAACCCAGACGCCACTGTTTCACTAATTAAGCCCGGCGCGATTTATACAGATGGAGGATCTATTCCACGCGCCGCGCAGGTCTTCAAAGGCTTTTCGCCTTGGGGATATGCTCCTGCTTACATGATCCATGATTGGCTATTCGTTGCAAAGAAATGCTTCACGGATGGCGCCGCAACGCCCGACGAGGTGTCAATTGGTCGGATGGATTTCATCGAAAGCGCGGAGGTTCTAGGAGAAGCGATTAAGGGGCTTATTGTAGCAAAAAGAGTAAAACCCAACGATGTTGCGCCGAAGTTGATCTCGGTAGCCGTTGCGGGTCCGATATCGCGGTGAATTTGGTTCCAAAAGGGACGTTGCGCCGAGAATCGCTTGTCAGCCGATCACGAAGCTAAAGTGGATGACTACATTGCGCGATTTGGTGAAGGTGTTTCGGACGGCACCCTAGAAGAGACAGCTGTTTTCAGTGATACACGTGCAGTTGCATTGGTAAGGTTCTGAATGCTTAAATTCAAAAAGTTCATCCAAAGTTACCAGGAGAGCATCTGATGCGTTTTTTATGCATTATGGCTTTATTTTCTCTCAATATACTATCCTTCGCCGAGGAAGATTTGTATGAACCTCAATATTGAAATGAAACGACAATATTTTCGAATGAGTAATCTAGTAATTTTTTTGATTCGATACTTGATTATAATATAAACTTTGAGCCATTGCTTGCATATCACAAACAAAGCCTCATCCGTAAAATTGTAAAGCCAGTTGGTCGACTTAAGATTCAATATCCATCGGGTAAGTTTACGACGTGCACTGCATCGTTAACAGCCGATGCTCGAGCCATCACAAACTATCACTGTATTCCTGGTTCTGGCCGCCATGGTGTAGTGCAAGCAGCCAAACTAGAGATGGGATATTATATTGATGAAGAAAATAACCCTGAATTTATGTCATTTGAAGTTGATATTAATCCTATAAGCTCTTCAAAAAAAACTAGACTATTCTATTTTAACAGTTGATGGTAATCCAGGAGCTATTTTTGGGACTGTTCAAATTAGTATACGGCAGCCAGAAAACACAGAGCAACTTCTCATAATTCATCATCCAGGTGGTCGAATAAAGCACGCGACACGCGGTCGCTGTAGGGGAGGCAGGGTAATCAGTGTGCCTCGTGGTTCACTTTCGCATAAATGTGACACATTGCCGGGAAGCTCCGGCGCTCCGATTTTTTCGGACCGGAATGAGCTTGTCGCAATCCATTGTTGCGGGGCTCAGGCAACCGGAAGAAATGCCTTCAATGAAGGAAAGCTGCTTTCCAAAATTGCCGAACACGCGGGTAGTATCCTCCCAATAAATGAGATGGCTGGTGTTGCACAGTTAGACGGTAGTGAAATTCAAATTAGCGGTGAAGAGATATTGGCATCCGCGACATCAGAGCCGAAGAACGCAAAAGAGGATTTTGATCAATGCCTCTCTCTTGCGTACCTTTCAAGAGATCCTGAAGCAATTATCAACTGCGCTGATTAGAAAGGACTATAAAAATGCGGAATATAATATTGGTTCTTCTTACTTTATTATTCACAGTTGATGCGTTTGCACAAAATGACCGTCGCGCACTTGTTCGGCAATGCGTTTCAGAAACGACCTCAAGATTGCAAGCAGAGTCGGCTCGTGAGGTCATAGGGTCAGGTGGAGTTACTTGTCCTCAGGGTGACATTGTAGGCTTTCCTCCCAGAACCAGGAAGCACAGTAGGTCGGGGCGGATATCCGTTTCTGCTGGAGCAGGTAGGGTAATTTGTCCAGGTTCAATACCTGAAGTTCGGAACGTTAGTGACAATGGGGGGAGTAGGGGAAACTTTGAATTTGACGCATTGAGGGAGAACGTCAGTATAGCTGTTTCATGTCGCGGGTCTGGCCCCGGCGGCGGGCGTCGGTGGTTCAACGCTGATCTCGTTGCTCAGAGTTGCGTTAGAATAACGGAAGACATGATCCTGGACGCAACATTGAATTGTGCTCAGTCGGTGGGCAGTCAATAGTTTACAAAGAACCACTGCAAGATTGGCTCGGGAACGGTAAACTTTCCCACCTAGCGTACGAATTCGCCCTCTGTGGGGTCGAGTGGGGCTGGGTGCAGAAAACCCCGTTAAGGATTTTGAAGCCGTCATACACACACGGTTTTTGCATCTGAGGTACTCCTGAGCACAGTTTTCTGCACAAATGTCTCGAGAAAGCTGGAGACCCGCAAAAACCTACCGGATCTGATTGGGTTATGATTCATTGACTGCACGGAGGTGCGATTATGATTCCCAGCAGTCTTTTTAGCCTTACCGACCACCTTGAACGCTTGAGCAAGGACGGCGATCCGCTCGATGTGCTCGATGTGCTCGATGCGACGGTCGACTTCGAGTATTTTCGGGGCTGGCTGGTAGAAGGCCTCTGTTATGGCGATGGATCGAAGGGCGGTCGTCCGCCTTACGACCCGGTCTCGATGTTCAAGGCCCTGATCCTGCAGGCGCAGCACAATCTGAGCGACGCGCGCATGGAGTTCATGATCCGTGACCGGCTCTCTTGGATGCGGTTCCTGGGTTTCGACCTTGGTGAGCCGACACCCGATGAGAATACGATCCGCCACTTCCGCAACCGTCTGACGGAGACGGGCACGCTGAAGCGGGTGATGACAGCCTTTGACTGGCAACTCCACAAGAAAGGGCACATCCCCATGTCCGGCCAGATTGTGGACGCTTCTTTGGTTCCGGCACCGAAGCAGCGCAACACCGAGGATGAGAAGGCCGCCATCAAGGCGGGCAAATCAGCCGAGGAGATCTGGCCTGAAGAGCCGAACAAGGCTCGCCAGAAGGACACACATGCCCGATGGACGCTCAAGATCGGTGGTAAGGTGCGCTATCGCCCGGACGGCACACCCCTACCGATGATCGCGGTGCCGGTGTTCGGCTACAAGTCGCATATCTCGATCGATAGCAGGTTTGGCTTCATCCGAGAAGCGACGGTCACGTCAGCATCCTCGGCAGACGGGAAGCAATTGAAGCATGTCGTCAGTTCAGACAACACCGGCTCGGAGGTCTGGGCAGACAGCGCCTACCGCTCGCGGCGCAACGAAAAATGGCTGGCCAAGCGCATGCTGACCAGCCGCATCCACCGGCGCAAACCGACGGGCAAGCCGATGCCGAAGGCGACGGCCCGGGCCAACGCGAAAAAGTCCTCGGTGCGCGCCCGCGTCGAGCACGTCTTCGCCCATCAGAAGAACCGCTACGGATTATTCATTCGCACCATCGGCCTGGCCCGCGCCAAGGCGAAACTGACCCTGGCCAACCTCGCCTACAACTTCGACCGCCTGATCTTCCATGAGCGCCAAAACGCCATGGGATGAGTCTGTCCGAAAACATCAAAACAACGCCCGGATCAATCCGATCCGGCGAGAACGCATGCCCATTCGTGCTCAACAGCGCCAATACGCCTCAAATCATCGAGTTCTTGCGGGTGTCCA
>JBHJIZ010000152.1:0-23643 GCA_050043005.1 Paracoccaceae bacterium | reverse complement strand
GCGGCCTTCCATCCGAATGAAGGCCGGGTGGTTCAACACCGAAGACGGTACACCCGACGGACGGATGTGCGGGATCTGGTCGATGTCGAAGTTGACCGGCAGGTACATCTCGCGGTCAGGACCCTTGACGCCCGTCACCAGGAACTTGGTCTGCAGGTTCACCAACTGGTCGTCATGCTCGATGGTGCCCTCGGCCAGTTCGATCGAGTGCAGATCAACCATGTCGCCGTACTTGTCGACATAGCCGGACTCCCACGCGATCTCGCCATCCGGATCGATCAGGGCCACGTTGAACCAGATCTCGGGCTGTGCCCCGAGCGACCCAGACGGCAGGTTATGGCCTTCATCGATGTTTGTGATCCGATAACGAACATCCAGGCTTTCACCCACACGCGGCGTCTCTCCATCGAAGAACGGCCCATCGATACGGCTGGAGTTCTCCATGACTGCGATGCGATCCTGGCGCTTCAGCTCGAGCAGACGGTAGTTCTGATCGATCACATACCGCGCGGTCTCACGCTCCTGACGATCCGACCACTCTGGCGGGAACTCGGCCTGGACCTCACCGGCTTCGACCTGATCTTCCCAATCCGGATCGCCCCACGGCGTGCGGTGATCGAACTTCAGCCAGGTCGTGATCGGCCAGCGCAGGGCGCGCGGGTTGAACGGGAAGATGCCAGGGTGCGCAATCGGATAGCCCGGCCCGTAGAAGGCATGGTTGTGGTGATCCCGGTTAGGATCGCCCACAGGACGGCCGTTCACAATCGCCACCGGCCACTTGGTGTAGGATTTCGGGTCGCTGTCCGGCAGACCATCATAGGACGGCACACCGGGCACGCGACCCATATGGCACTGCTGGCACGTGATGCCATGCTCGGCCGCGGGCGAGGCGCGGTACTGCTCCCACACGACTTCCAGCTTGATGCCCGGGTGCACGGCGACCTGGTGGCAGGACACACAGAAATCCGAGCGTTTGATCTGCGGGAACTCGATCGCACCGGTGTGGATCGGCGAGCCATCCTCCTCGGGCTTGGACGAGACCTTGTAGCGCTCGCGGTCCTTCAGAACCGTCGCGACACCTGGCGCGTTCGAGGCGTTGTACATCGGCTCGTAGATCGTGCCCGGCTGGACGTGACGCTGGCCATTGACCTTGTTGAACTCTTCCGAAACCCGGTGGCAGGTCACGCAGGTGATGCCCTCACGCGCGATCTGCGACCGCTCCCAAAGTGCCTGCCAGCGCGGCTCGTCCAGTTGGGTCCCGATCTGCTGGTGGCAGCGGACACAGAACGTGTTGATCGTGCCGGAGGCCAGATCGTTGATGCGTTGTTCGAACTTGTGGAACATCGGCGAGATCGAGGCATAGGCGTGGTTCGAAGACGCCCACTCCCAGAAGATCTTCTGGTGACACTCGGCACACTGGACGGCCGACGGGAACGGGCTTTCCTTGAACGCGTCGGAATGCGGATCGCGCGGTGCGACCAGTTCGGACTGCTCGGCGACCGTCAGCGTGCCTTCTTCGGTGTAGGAAGGCTTGTCCCAGGCAGGGCCGACCTGCGCCAGCGCAGGTCCTGCGAGCAACACCAACGCGCCTGCGATCAAGGTTCGGATCGGCTTCGTAAAGATCATCTTTGCTACTCCAGTCCGTCTCAATTCATCGTGCCAGCCGGGCGGCTTCGTTCAGTGCCGCGCGGACCTGGCCAGCATTGTGGCGATCGATCGATTTGAAGGCCGCCATTCCATTGGCGATGGCCTTTTGCGCGGCAATCGCCTGCCCCGGGCCAAGCGCCTCCAGCCTGTCGAGTTCATCGACCAGCGAGCCTGCGGCCAGAACCGCCTGCTCGGCTTCGTAGTAACCTGTGAACACGCCGCGCTGAGACGCAGCCGCAATCTGGTTCAGGGCATAGCGCGTGTCGCGGTCCGAGAACTTGCGGGCTTCGAGCTTGCGCACCAGTTGCGTCAAGCTGCGCTTCAACTGGTTGGCAGCAGAGCGCATGCCCTCCCAGGATCCGCCAGCCGCCGCCCGGACACCGGCAATGTCACCTTGCAACTGGCCCGCCAAGCGCTTGTCGACCATGCTCGCGGCAAGCTGCACGAAGTAGGCATTGGCATCGTTGATGCGTGGCACACCGGTTCGGCTGGTGGCCGACTTTCCGTCCAGCGTCGCGTTGTGGCATGAGTGGCATTCGAAGAACGCAAACTCCGGGAACAGCCCCTCCTGCCCGACGTCGGGGTCCGTCATCAGTTCGACGAACTTCTTCATCTGCATCGCCTGGCCAACGGCCCAGACCTTCACGCCAAAGGGCCATGGTTTGCGCTGCAGGTAATCGTCATCGACCTGAAAGTGCGAATATCCAGCCCGGCGGCCCGGAGTCGCTTCCGAGAACCAGCTGTAGAAGCCCAGTTCGAACGGCAGGCGCGGGTGCCCGGCCACGAACATCCGGTGACTGACGAACTTGTCCGATGTGCCCATGTGACAGCTCAGGCAAAGCTCGGCGCGCTTGGTCGGCTCGGTCGTCGGGTACATCCCTTCGTCGACATTACGCTGGTAGAAGTACAAGCCCGCCTGATGGACGCCGATCCATTCCGAGGCCGGGCCGTGGCACGCCTCGCACGTCACACCTTCGGCCTGGTTGAATGTCTCTTCCCGGTGCTTTGGGCTGATGTTGAACGTGTGGCAATCCAGGCAAAGCTTGGCCGAGGTTGCCGAGCGATAACCAAGGTCCCGCGCGATCGCAGTCGCTTTCTTGGTCTGCAAGGTCTGGAACGATTTCGCGTGCGGATCGCGCGCTTTCCATGTCACGTATTCACGCTGTGTCACCGAAGAGTTCGGCCACGGCGTCTCGGCCGAGTGACAGGTCGCCTGTCCGCAGGTCGTCGCCCCCAGTGCCTTCACGTCATGCGCAGAGGCTCCGGGCGTCAGCAGCCCCAGCGCCAACCCCGCCCCCATCACGATCTTGCTGATCCGTCCAGTCATGCTCTTCCCCATGCGCTCATCACCCGGAAGACCCCTCACTTCTGTTTCGGCGACTGCTGCCGTTCGGACGCACGGGCATGGAAGATCTCGGCATGCTCCGGCGACATCGGTTCGCGGCTGTCGATGTGGTATTCGTGGCAGGTCACGCACTCGGCGCGGGCGCCATCAGGCTCGTCCGAGCCCTTGTGGCAGCTCTGGCACGAGGCGAGATCCGGCATCAGCACGTCATTCGAGCGTTCGGATTTCGGCGCTTCATGGCACGAGGTGCATTCCATCGCCTTGTGGGGATCGTGGGCGAAGCCACCCTTGACCATCCACTGGCGCTGGATCAGCGCAGGCTGCACACGCCACCGCTCGACACCGGCCTCGTCCGGGAATTTCTGCGCTTCGTGACAGGTGCCGCACAGCCGGACGCCGAAGATCGTGTCCATCTGAACCAGTGCCTCGCGCCTGGCCCACTCGATCGCGATGCCGCGGTCGTTATCGCTCAGCGCCACCGCACGCTGCTCATTGGTGTTCTGCCCGGCAATGCGGCGCTTGCGTTTGCGTTTGACGGGTTCAGGCGCTGTCTCGGAAGTGACACCGCCCTCGAGAGCCGCTGCGATGTAGTAATTCTCGAGGATACGCGCGACCTCGTCTTCATTCGCGTGTGGCAGTGTGCGCTCGATCCCGGCAGCATTGAATGTCATCTGATGGCAGCGCGCGCAATCGCGTTCCATGTCGACGGTCCGCATCAGCTTGCCGCCTGGCAGGATCTCGTGGCAACTCGCGCAATTCAACTGCTCCATGCCGCGCGGCGATTTCACGCCGCCCGCCTGAAGGTGCTTGTTGTGCGGGAACTTCAGGCCGGATTGTTCGATCAACGGCTTGTTCGGCTCAAACGTGACCCGCTGCACCTGGGGCTCGAGCATTCCGTCGGCCTGCTCGACCGTTTGCACCAGCGCCAGTTTGAAAGGCGGGTGGTCGACGTCGAAGTCGGTGATGTTCGGGAATTTCGAGTTTGGCGAGACCGACTGAATGTTGGAGTGGCACTGGAAGCAGGCCGTCTCGGCGACCGCAGTCGGCTCAAGCCCGCCATTGTGCTCCTTGTGGCAGGATGCACAGCGCGAATTCTCCAGCGACAGGACAGGGTGTTGCGCGGTGTCGGCGTGGTTCTGTGTCGTCGCGTGACAGGCCAGACAGGCATTGTTCGTCGTCATCTCGAACGGGCGCTGGTGACAGGCCGCGCAGTCATTCTCGATCATCGAATGTGCTTGCGAGATCGGTCCCGATGTCCACGCAATCTCCATGATCGTCGGTTTCGGCACATCGGTGCGGGCCATCCCCTCGACCACGATCGGTTCGCTCGCCGGAGCCTCTCGCTGCATCACGTCATACATTGGCCAGCCGAGGAAGACGCCGATGATCGTCAGCGAGAACACCCAAGCCAGCATACGCCGCGACGGGAGCACGTTCTCCAACTGCCGCTTGCCGCGCCGCTTGTGGGTCGGGGCTTCCGCCGCTGCGGCCTCTTCCATGACCATCACGGCATCGGCGCCGTCACGGGCCGGTTCGCCACGGAACGTGAAGCGGCCGATCTTGACGCTGTCGGTGCCCAGATCGGCCTCGTCCCGGTCGGCCCCATCAACCTTTATGCCGCCAACGCCCGCCGCCTTCATCATCAGCTTGCCGTCGCGCATCTCGACCGTCGCATGCTGATAGTCGACACCGATATCGGGCAGGCAGATCTCCATCGACACCGCGCGGCCGATGTGGATCTCGCTCCCCTCGAGGATTGTTTCGCGCTTCGAAACCTCGTCCGATCCAGCGCGCTTTCTGATCGTTACCAACAGCAGTTTCATGGCGTCACCAGTAGAAGAAGACGAGAACGACGTGGATGATCAGCGTCACCAGCAGCGCCACGGTGATCGGGACATGGAACCACAGCCAGAGCGACAGCAACGCGCGGTATCGCCCGTCGCGGCGCAGGCAGGCCGCAAGTTCCCGCTTGCGCGACATGTCGGCGACCAGTTCCGAGATCCGCTTGCGCTCGTCTTCGCCCCAGTCACCCTGATCGGCGACTTCGCGCACCTGATCATAGGCCTTGGCGGTCGCGCAGCCCTTGGACGAGCCCGACAGGATCGAGATCAGGCCCCCGCCGATCCGGGTCTTTTCCAGCGACAGCTTGACCGGCGGGCGAAACGCATCTGGCAGGAATTGCAGCGCTCGTTCCAGCTTGCGGTCGATCTCTTCGACGTCTTCATCAAGCTGCTCAAGATCCGTCATATCGTGGCGCTTCTTCTCGATGATCATCTCCGAGACGTTGCGCCCCATCTTGTCCGGCAGCCCAGAATAGACGGTGATCCCCCAGATGCCCGACAGGATGACGATCATCAGCAGCACGTAAGTCAGCGTGTGAACCGACCACTCGAACTCGAACCCGGTAT
This sequence comes from Paracoccaceae bacterium, assembly GCA_050043005.1. Classification (GTDB taxonomy): domain Bacteria; phylum Pseudomonadota; class Alphaproteobacteria; order Rhodobacterales; family Rhodobacteraceae; genus Thermohalobaculum. The sequence continues at coordinate 18,243 of JBHJIZ010000152.1, read as the reverse complement.
GCAGAGATGCCGTGACGATCAGCGCCAAGCCCAGGAACACATGAGCAGACACGACGTTGCGCCGCCGCCCAGTCGACGAGGCAAAGCGCCGTTTCCGCACGCCTAGCCAGGACAGATAAACGACGATCAAAGCCGACAGCCCGCCCAACCCGTAACCGACGATGGTCGATCCATCCCGGCCCTGCGGCGGGTTGTGGGCGAAATAGGCAACCAGCGCCGCGGTCGAGATGAGGATCCCGATCCACAACCAAAGCCTGCTGGCGAGAAATCCCGTCTGTACATACATCAGGCAGCATCCTGTATTTTCTTGATCAGCCCCTCCGGTCCGATCCGTATGATTGCGCCGGTCGGGCAGGCGCGCACGCAAGCAGGCCCGCCGCGCACGTCCTCACAGAGGTCGCACTTGCGCGCCAATTCCTTGTTTTCCTTGGACTTCTGGGCAGGGCGCCGTTTCCCGGGACTGTCGCCCGCTCCGAACAGCAGCCACGTCAACAGGTTGCCGCGCTTGCGGGGGGACGCGCTCAATTGGATCGCGTCATAGGGACAGTTCCGGGCACAGTTCCCGCAGCCGATACAGGTATCGTTGATCTGCACCGCCCCGCCGGGCGAGCGATAAAGTGCGTTGGGCGGGCAATCGGCCATGCAATGCGGATGCTCGCAGTGACGGCACGAGATCGGAATGTGCACCTGAGCTTGCGCGTCGCGTGCGGAATAGGTCGGGCCCGCAGCGCGGTTCAGACGGGGAATGCCGTCATGCGTTTCGGCGCACGCCGTCTCGCACATGTCGCACCGCACGCACAGCTTGTTGTCGATGGCGATGGCGTTCGTCGCCTCGCCAATCCCATTCTGCATCAAGAAGTCGACGATCTTGCTCTTCGCTTCGTTGCCTGACGCCCGCGCCCCGGTGCTGGCCGCGCGGTCGGCCGAAACCTTCTGCACGATCTGGCGCACCTTGGGTTTGCTGTCGAGCAGGCGCTGGAACACGTCCTTGCGGATCTTCAACGCCTCGACACCGACCGACGCCCGGACCGTCGCGTTGCGTGGCGCGTCGTTCAGCAGCGCGGTCTCGCCAACCAGACTGCCTGCCGGTAGATAGGCGAGCACCACGTCCTTGCCGCCGAACTCCTTCGTCACAGCGGTCGAGCCCGACTGGACGACATAGACCGCATCGGCCTCCTCGCCCTCCTGCATCAGCGCTTCGCCGCGGGAGAAATTGATCACCTCGTAGGTGTCCAGCACTTCCTTCAGATCCTCGGGCGTGAGGCCCGGCGACAGGAACGTCTGCATCTTGCGCAGCACGATTGTGTCCATCAGCGTCTTGCGCGCTGTCGCCGAAGAGGCGATCAGCTGCAAAGCCGCGTTGCGTGGGATCTCGATGACCGAGGTGCCATCCTTGCCGCCCAGTGCATCGGAATTCCGGCGTCGCCCCATCACAAGGCCCATCTCGCCGAAGAACGAGCCTTGCGGCACGGTGAACGACACCGCATCGCTGATCGGGATATCGACATCGCCCCGCACGATGACAAACAGGCTGTCGCCCGCCTCACCCTTGCGAATGATCTTCCCACCGGGTTCATAGGTTTGGATGTCGGCTTCCAGCAGGAATTCGCGCAGTTGCAGGATTGTCAGACCGTTGAACAGCGAAACCGTGTCCCGAACCTCGTTCAGAAGGTCATAGACGGACCGACCTTGCAGCATGCTGCTGAACTTCTCGGTCAGCATCGGGATGTCCGCGCCATCGACAGGCTGTCCGGCAATGCTCTGGATCACCTCGTACCCCTGGTTGAGGCAATGCTTGATCAGCGGATAACCAGCCAGCGCGCCGACATAGTAGATGCCGGGCCGGTCGCTCTCGTAGTTCTCCGAGACCCTCGGGTAGTCGGCACCCTCTTCGAACACACCGCCGATTACTTCGATAAACTTGCGCGGTGCAATCGCCCCCAGACGGGCAATCACCCGGTCCGCGCGGACGATCTGTTCGCCCTCGGGCCCCTTCAGAACGATCGCGCCGTCCTGCATCCGCACCGGATTGGTGTTATACGCGCACTCGATCATCTCGTCCTTGATCGCGCCCAGAATCAACGAGATATTGCCTGGCTTGGCGCGCGCGAACTCGCGCTTGCGGTTGACGATTGTGACCCGGTTTTCGTTCTGCGCCAAAGCAACGGCGTTCTCGATCGCGGCGTCGCCAGCGCCGATCACGACGATATCCTTATCCCAGTACTCTTTCGGATCATCGAGCTGGTAATGCACCAGCCCGTCATCCTCGCCCTCGACGCCCATCTTGCGCAAGTTGCCCTGCAGGCCGATGGCAACCACAACGTTCTCCGCCTGAACGGTCTCGCCCGAGGCCAACTGGACGGTGAAGCTGCCTTGGGTGCCTTCGATCGCCGTCACTTCGGCATTGTACTGAACGTTCACGCCCAGATCGTTCACCCGCGCGGTCCAGCTCTCCAGAATCGCTTCACGCGAATCCGCTTCGAACTTGACCTCTGTGCGCAATGGCAACGCATCGGGCGTCGCCATGATGTACTTGCCCTTCTGATACTTGAAGATCGTGTTCGACAATTGCGGCGCGCGTTCCAGCAATACGTGGCTCATGCCCATCGAGGCCGCACGGGTCGCAGCACTGATCCCCGCAGGTCCAGAACCGACAATCGCTACCTTATATGTCGTCACGGGTCTGTATCACCCTCTCAGTCAAAATCTTGCAGGCACAAAACCCGGAGCACACGGAACCCACGCTCAAGGAAGCGACGCCTGGAATGCGCGCATCGCCGAGGTAAACTGGCTGGCGCTATAGCGGTCGTCGCTTTCGACGGTTGAAAACACTTGGTCGAGCGCCCCGCTGAGGCGGTCGTAGTCGGCATCGGAAATGTGCGCGCCGTTGATCAGGGCCGCGAGTGTCGAATCAATCACCAGAGCCGTCTGCTCTGCCGTTGCATAATCCGAATACCGGCCCGAGGCGCCGTCACGCGCAAGCACCTGAAGGATCTCGCGCATCTCACCGCCCTGGAAGGAACGGGTGGCGAGGCTTTCAACCGCGCGCTGCGCCGTGGACTGCATCTGCTTCGCGGCAGAGACCACTGCGCTGCGACTCTGTGCTGCTGCCGCATGAAGACGCCGGATATCTCCGGCGATCTCATCACCCAGACCCGGTTCGGCGAACCGCATCGCGATGCTCAGCATTTTCATATGTGCATCATCGAACCGGGGTTGCCCACGCTTGTTGACAGACGCCTTGCGCTTCACGCTCATCGGCGCGTGGCAGCTGTGGCAATCGAAGAATGCCATCTCCGGGAAGAAGCCCAGCGTCCCCGTCCTCGGATCTGCCAGCAGCGACATCCGGCGTTCGATCGCCATCGCTTGGCCAATCGCCCAGACGCGCACGCCGTCAACGTTCGATTTCCGCTCGACATAATCGTCGTCGACGGTGTGGTGCGCGTTGATCTCGGTATAGCTGTCCAGCTCGAAGCTCACGCGCGGATGACCCGCCGCCAGCAACCGGTGCCCGGCGAACTGCTCCGACGCACCGAAGTGACAGTCCAGACAGATCTCCGCCCGGCGGATCGGGTCGTGCGTCGGGCGCAACCCCTGTGCGCGCAACTCTTCGATCGTGACGTCCAGATCCGAGTGTGTTTCGAACCACAGCCCAGAGGCACCATGGCACGACTCGCAACTCACGCCCTCTTCAGCATTGTAAAGCGAGCCGCGCTGATCGAGCGGCGCATTCGTGGTGTGACAATCCAGGCAAAGATCGGCTTGCGTTGGCGTGCCGACACCCATGTTGCGCGCAATCCGATTTGCCTGATCGCTCAGCAGCACTAGGTAAGACTTAGAATGCGGTCCCTGCGACCAGACCGCATATTCATTGCGATCAACATTCGAGTCCGTCGCTGGGGCAGTCAGTTCATGGCATCCGGCCTGCGTACAGCTCGCCGCGCCATTGTAGGTGTGCGGGTCGTCAATCGACCCCGCAAACGCTGCCCCGCCCAGCGTTGATAACAGAGATGTGACGGCCAATGCCGTCGCTGCAAGCGCCTTCAATGTTCCCCTCCAGCTGCGCCTCCCAGATCTCCACCCCCCGGTCGCAGATCTGGAAGTTCACGTTGCTGAGAGGAACCCTACTACCTTGATCCAAAAGATCAAAGCATGAAAACGCCTTGACTTATGCCGACCAGTCTGGATGGCACGAAGTCTTTCCAAAAACGGCGCTGTTATTCCACCCAACGGAAGAACCAACGTCGCTCGGCGGGGCAGAAGACAGAGAGTCCTCAGAGTTGCGAGATCAAAGCTTTCAGGTCCGCCTGAGGCCGTGCGCCGATGTGGCTAATGATCTCGCCCGCAGCAGCACATCCCATTGCCGCAGAGCGTGCGTCGTCCGCACCTTGCGCCAATCCAGCAAGGAAACCGGCAGCGAAAAGATCGCCAGCCCCGGTCGTGTCCACCACCTCGGTCGCCTGCGCAGGTACACGGGTCCGCTGTTCGTCACGAACGATCACCGCGCCCTCCTCCGACATGGTAACAGCGGCAATCGCGCAATCCTTCGAGACTTGATGCAGTGCGCTCGCCAGATCATCGGTCTGATAAAGCGACATCAGTTCGGCCTTGTTGGCGAAGAGCAGATCCATCTCATCACGGATCAAACGGCGGAAATCGTCCCGATGGCGGTCGACGCAGCCCGGATCCGCCAGCGTGCTCGACGTCCGCCCGCCATTCTTCTTCGTCGCCCAGCTGGCACGGGCATAGGCGGCCTTGGCCTCGGGCGTGTCGAACAAGTAGCCCTCCAGATAAAGCCAGTCGGCGCGGCCCATCAAATCGATGTCGATATCATCGGCAACCAGATCGACCGAAGCGCCCAGGAATGTGCTCATCGAACGCTCACCATCCGGCGTCACCAGCACCAGACAACGCGACGTTTCCGCGTCGCTGTCCGTTGACGTCACCGGACCAGAGTATTCGACGCCCTGCGCCCGCAGGTCATGGCCGAAGATCTGTCCAAGTTGGTCATCACGCACCTTGCCGAGGAACCCGGTCGAGGCCCCGAGCGCGGCCGCACCAGCCGCAGTGTTCGCCGCCGAACCGCCCGAAATCTCGGTGGCAGCGGGCATGGCACTGTAAAGCGACTGAGCACGGTTCTGGTCGATCAGCGTCATGATCCCCTTCTCGACACCATTGGAGCCCAGAAAGTTGTCTTCGATCTGGGCCACGACATCGACAATCGCATTTCCGATCGCGACAACATCCAAACGATTGCTCACAGGGTCTTCTCCTCGAAATGACACAGGTCCCGGATCGGGCAGTTGGGACAGTCGGGCTTGCGCGCTTTGCAGACGTACCGGCCGTGCAGAATCAGCCAGTGATGCGCGTGGCGCTGGAACTCGGTCGGGACGTTATCCTCGATTGCTCTTTCCACGGCGTTGACATCCTTGCCCGGGCAGATGCCCGTCCGGTTCCCAACACGGAAAATATGCGTATCGACGGCCTGAGCCGGATGTCCCCACCACATGTTCAGCACCACGTTGGCGGTTTTTCGGCCAACGCCGGGCAGTGAGGACAAAGCGGCACGGGATGACGGAACCTCGCCATCGTACTCGTCGACCAGGATTCGGCTCAGCTTGATGACGTTTTTGGCCTTGTTGCGATAAAGGCCGATCGTGCGAATGTGCTCGATCACCCCGTCCTCGCCCAAGGCGAGCATTTTTTGGGGCGTATCCGCGACCTTGAACAATCCGGCCGTCGCCTTGTTCACACCTTTGTCTGTCGCCTGCGCGGAAAGTGCGACGGCGACAACCAGTGTGTAGGCGTTGATATGGTCCAACTCGCCTTTCGGCTCCGGCGCAACCTCGGCAAATCGCGAGAAAACCTCGCGCATCGTATGATAGTCGAGCTGCTTTGCCATGGCGCGCGGTTAGCAGGAGACGCGGACGTCGACAAGCGTTCCGGATGCGACCGTTGGCGCCGGTCAGGTTCAGTCGTTGTTCGGGTTCATGAACTTCAGACCGCAGGTCCGTTCCTGCTGCCAAACGACCTCTGCCAGGAAACTCGCACCCGTCTCGGGCACGCGGAGAATGATCTGCTTCGGTGGCTCGTAGTCCTTTGGCAGAACCATTCGAGCACCGTTCGCGGACAGATCGACCAGATTGACCTGCATGACGTTACCGTCGCCATTCTGGATGATCCCAAAATATGAAACGACATTGCGCCCCTCGGACCGGCGCGAGCCACCCCCGAGCGGCAGCTCGCCGTCGGAAATCGAGGGAGCACTGTCCTTTGCCGTACTGCCACCGCTACCGACCGAGCTCATAAAAAGTTTCTCCCACACTTCATCACTGCAAAGTGGCATGTGAAACTTGCTAGAGATTTAAGCGAAATCGTGAACGGAACCTAAAAGGCCACGGGCCTCCTAATTCGAGGTTCGTGGCGCCTCTGGCGTGCGAACAGGCAAGGATCGCGCAAGCCAACCCGGCTCGCCGCCAGCGCCGAACATGCCCTCGGGAACATTCACGATCCGAGTCATCCCGCGCTGCGCCAGGACCTCCGTCACATAACCCGACCTTCCACCGGTGGCGCAAATGACTGCCAGGGGCCTCTCCGGATGCTGGTTGTAGAGGGGCAGCAAGTCTCGTACGAAGCCATCCGACTTCATATTCAGAGCATGGGCAACGTCGGGAACCCCGGTCTCTGCCCATTCCTCAGGTGTGCGGATATCGACCAGCGTGACCTCACCCGACAGCGCCGCGCGCCGTGCATCGTCGGCGGTCATCGTCTCGTCAGCCCGTGCCAATCCGGTCGACAGAAGCAAGATCTCTCCGAGAAGAATACCGCGCATGGTCATGCTCCAGGGTCACAACACGTCGAGTGGTGATGCTAGCCCCTTGGCGGAACCAGCCCAAGCCCGTATCTAGGTCGCTCATGTCGCAAGGAGAGCACCAGATGTCCGAGACCCGCACCACCCGTCTGTTGATCATTGGATCCGGTCCGGCCGGATACACAGCGGCGGTTTACGCTTCGCGGGCGCTTCTGGATCCGGTTCTCCTCCAGGGGATCCAACCAGGCGGACAGCTCACGATCACAACCGAGGTCGAGAACTGGCCAAGTGTCATCGAAACCCAAGGCCCCGATCTGATGCAGGCGTTCGAGGCGCACGCAAAAGCCGTCGGGACCGAGATCCTGTTCGATCATGTCAATACGCTCGATCTGTCGGCGCGCCCTTTCACGGCGCACTGCGACTCCGGCACGGTCTGGAAAGCGGATGCCGTGGTCCTCGCGACCGGGGCGCAGGCAAAATGGCTTGGCCTGCCCTCGGAGGAAAAATTCAAAGGCTTCGGCGTCTCGGCGTGCGCCACCTGCGACGGTTTCTTCTATCGCGGAAAGGAGGTGCTGGTGATCGGCGGCGGCAACACGGCGGTAGAAGAAGCGCTCTACCTCGCCAACCTGGCCTCAAAGGTCACGCTGATCCACCGGCGCGATTCCTTGCGGGCCGAAGCGATCCTGCAAAAACGGTTGATGGAACACTCAAAGGTCGAGGTGATCTGGGACCACGTTCTGGACGAGGTCCTCGGGACCGATGGCGACGGCGTCACCGGAGCGCGGCTGGCGCACGCGCGGACTGGCGAGACCCGCGAGATCGGTGCCGCAGGCATTTTCGTGGCAATCGGACATGCGCCTGCATCCGAACTCGTGAAGGATCAGTTGGAGACACACATGGGCGGCTACGTCGTGACGGCCCCGGATTCGACCGCGACGTCGATCCCGGGCGTCTACGCAGCCGGTGACGTGACCGATCATGTCTATCGTCAGGCTGTCACCTCGGCAGGGATGGGCTGCATGGCCGCACTGGAAGCCGAACGCTTCCTGGCTGAACACGGCTCGACGATCGCACAGGCGGCCGAATAACCTGCAAGCCCGCCGGCCGATGCTCGACGTCAAACAACTTTCGTACCAGGACGAGATCGCCCGTGTGGCGCGCGGCCTCAGTGGTCCGTCCTTGCAGATCGGCTCTCGCACACAGGTGATCGATCGCCAGTCCGGTAATCACACCACCTGGCGCGACCGGTTGCCTGCCGAGACGTTCACCGGCGCCGATCTTGAAGCAGGTCAGAACGTCGACGCGATCTTCGACATCACGTGGGAGCTTGACCGCATCCACGCGGCACTCCCTGATGCGAAGGCGTTCGGCACAGTCATCTGCGCGCATGTGCTGGAGCATGTTCGGGATCCGTTTCGCGCCGCGCGCAACATCACCGACCTTCTGCAGCCTGGCGGGTCGGCCTTCATCCAGGTGCCCTGGGTGCAGGCGTTTCACGACTTCCCTGACGACTATTGGCGGATCTCGTTCTCCGGACTTCGGGTTCTGTTCCCTGGCCTAGAGCCTGAAGACGCCTGGTACTCCGGTGGGTCATCCGATGCGTGTTACAAGATCACGCGCGATGGCGAACCTGCAACCGACCTCGAAGCTCTGAAGCTCGAAGCCGAGATTTTCCAGCTTCTGATGCCACAACCGGTCAATCAGGATCTGTTGAAGAAACTGAATTCCGCTGCGTACCTGTCACGCGCCTACATGCCGGTAACCGTGCTGACCTGGGTTGCGCGCAAACCAAAGTAGCCGCGCGCGGTCGCGGGCAGATTATCGAGCCGCCTTGGCAAACCTAGCACCGCCCGGGACGCTCACATAAGCCAGCCCGTAGCACTTTTGTTAACCCTAAGACGACAAGACTAAGCCCGCGCTCGCGCACCGCGACGGCGTCTTTTTACTACGACACGACAGAACACGATGAAACGGACACCGATCGATGCCGACACTGTTCTTCGCGGGCAACCAGGTCGCGTTCTTCAGCAGTATCGAAGACGACGGCGGCGAAGTCGAGATCGACATCTCGCAAGCGCCTTTTCAGTCTACTGATACGGTTGAGATCGAGATCAACGATGCGGACATCGGTGCGAATGGTGAATTCGACAACAGCGAGGTCCGGTTCTCTCGTGTCACGGTGATCAGGGATGGGGTCAGGTACGACCTCGACGTTAATGCCGGATCCAAGGTGAAGGAATCCGGTGGCGGCGGCGCAAAGGAACAGGGCGACACTTTCTTCACCACCAACGATTCGGTTGGCCCGGCAGCGTCCGGCCCCTTCTCCGGCATCAGCGGAGGTCAGTTGGTGTTTTCGATCACCGATACGTTCCAGTCCGGCGAAGACGAAGAAATCGACCGCGTTCGAACAATTGATCACAACGGTGACGGGGACACTTCGGACTCCGGCGAATCCGGCAACGGCACCTTCAACGCAACATCCGTCCTGGTGTGCTACTGCCCAGGCACATTGATCAGAACAGCATCCGGAAACACGCCGGTAGAGAGTTTGAAGCCTGGAGATCTGGTGTTGACGCTGGATCAAGGTCTGCAGCCGATCCGATGGATCGGTCATACACGCCACTGGTATCCACCCGGGCCGCACGACCGTAAGCCGATCGAGTTTAAACCGGACAGCCTTGGACCCGGCGTGCCGCGCCGACGCCTGATCGTTTCGCCGCAACATCGAATGCTTGTGCGTGGCCACGAGGTCGAGCATTTGTTCGGAGTTTCCGAGGTCCTGGCGCTCGCAAAGGCACTGGTCGGCCTCGATCACGTGCGCGCGATGAACGGAAAGCGCGAAGCGACATTCTTCAGCGTTCTGTTGCAAAACCACCAGGTTCTGGTTGCCGAAGGCGCCCTGTCCGAAAGCTTCTATCCGGGACCAACAGCGCTGAGCATGATCCTGCCCGAACATCGCACGGCCATCGAGACCCTCTTTCCCGGTGTCCGCGAAGACCCCGTCTCAGGCTATGGACCGACCGCGCGCAGGGTTCTTACGCGCGCCGAGACAGAACGCCTGGCGCGGCGGATAAAATCAACCAGATCAATCGCACGGGATCCCGATACTCCGTTGGAACCTTCGGTGCCAGTGACGGCCACGGTGATACCGTTTCGCTCGATCGGCTAAATTCGTTAGCTGCGGATCGGAAAGAACTATGCTCGGTTCTGCGCGGACCCGATGCTCACCAGCAGCGGTGACTATAACGATGGCGCCAGTACGGGCCGTATCGGTTGCATCCAAAGAACGAACCAACGCCAATTCCGACCCCGATCCCCGTACGCACGCGTCCGCGGCCCGATCCAATCCCGATCCCTATGCTTGGAAACAGCGAGACGGCTGGTCGTTCCTTGCGGCCAAGGTCGTAACCTTGCAGAAAGTCCGGCTCCAGGGTTGGCGGACAGACCTTGGTGTACTTTCGGCCCTCGTAACCGACGCGGTAGCCGTGCTCGGTCGTGCAGTACTCCACCAAACCGTCCGTCCGGCCACGCTGATAGGCCGCAAGATCAACCGGCTGACCGACATCGGCGCATTCCTCGAACGCATCCGCGCGCGAGGACGTCGTTACACCGAGCTTGCCATCGTTGAGCCCATAACGCTCCCAGTCGGTCGCGGCACAAGCCCGCGCGCGTTCTTCGGGATCAAGCGTCGCACAGGCAGCCACAACTCCGGCCCCCGCAAGCAAGCATAGGATCTTCAGCAAACGTCTCATTCAGCCCCTCTTACCAACAAAACTGTGGCGGAACAGCGGAGCCCCCTCGCCCAGACCCTACCGCATCCAGGGTTTTGCCGCCAGCCTGGTGGGAATCCCCACATCGCTTCCGTGACAATTGTGATCAAACACATCATTATTCCGCCCGAAAGATCGGGGATAGGCATCAGACCGACCGAGGGGACCTGCTGAAATGACCGACGCCACCGCGGCAGGACACGCGCTGCCGGACGCCAACCGCATTCCCGCCGGGCAGGTGCTGGATGCAACCCGCGGCGACTATCACACGGACGGTCCATCGCTTTTCTGGCTTTCAATGCGGCAGGTCTTTCTCGCAGTGATCACGCTCGGCATCTACCGTTTCTGGATGACGACCAATCTGCGCCGCCATTACTGGCGCGCAATTCGCGTGCTCGGTGATCCATTCGAGTATTCCGGCACCGGGCTCGAGAAACTGCTCGGCTTTCTGATCGCCGTGATCATCCTGGCCGTCTATCTCGGCGTCTTCAATCTCGCACTGACCTTCGGCGGATTGCTCAGTTTGGATGATCCCATTGAGCTTCAGGTCCTGACATGGCTATCCTTTGTCGCGTCGTTACCGCTGATCTACTTCGCGACGTATCGTGCACGGCGTTACATCTTGGCACGCACGCGCTGGCGCGGGATTCGCTTCGGGATGGAACAGGCTGCGTGGAAGTACACGTGGCGGGCACTTTTGCTCACGCTACTCTCTATGGTCACGCTGGGTCTGCTGTACCCCTACCAACACTTCAAGCTCGAGAAGTTCAAGACCGACCGGACTTGGTTCGGCGACTTAAGCTTTGAGCAAGGCGGAAGCTGGGTGCAGCTATTCAAGTATTGGGTCTGGTTCTACGTGATCGCCGCCATCATAGCAGCGGCCATTGCTGGCGCTGTCGCGTCACCCGAGAATGCGTCGGCCCGGACACTTGCGATCGTGGCGGGGATCTTCGGTTACATCGCGATCTTCATCGTCGGTATCCGTTATCAGGTCGCGGCCTTTCGCTATCTTTGGGGCAATCGCACTCTGGGGGGCGCTCGGTTTTCGAATGACATCGATACGGGGGAGGTGATCGGCGTCTATATCGGCGGCTCGATCGCCACCAGCATCTGCGCCGCCCTGGTCGGTGCCGTCATACTCTCGGTCCTCGGCGGCCTTGCGTACTTTTTGATCGGACAAGATACGTTGACCGCGCTGTTATCGAATTTGCCTGCGGAGGACGGCGCGGATGGCGACACAACGTCGGTCTATTCGGCAGGTTACTGGGCTGGCATCCTTGGCGCCGTTGTCGGCTATATTACAATCGGTGCCGCAGCCTTCGCGTTTGCGCAGATTTTCATCACGCGTCCGATCCTGCGCCGCAAGGCCGAGGGGATGCAGATCTACAACGTCTCGGCGCTTGCCGAAAGCCGGCAGCGCGGTCACGATGATGCGCGTGACGCAGGCGGCTTCGCCGATGCGCTTGGCGTGGACGTCGGCGCCGGTTTCTGATGACCGCTCTCGCCGACTACACGAAGCTGGAAGCCGAAGCCCGGTACTTCGATGGTCAGTCGGCAAATCCCGTCGATGTCGCCGTCAGCTTCGGTGGCCGCTCGCTCGTGATCGTCGGGATGGATGACCGCGCAATCGCACATTGGCCATTGGCGACCTTGCGTTCGCTCGGCGATCCAGCCGAGGCCACTGTACAATTGGTACCGGATCACGCCAGCGATGAACGTGTCGTGCTTCAGGACCGCGAGATGATCGAGGCAATCTCGAAGGTCTGCCCAAACCTGTACCACCGTCATGTTGACAAGCCGGTCCTGCGCCGTGCGGCGTTCTGGACTGTCGGTGCAATCGCCTCGGTTGTTCTGATCCTCCTGGTTCTAATCCCGACCCTGGCTGACCAACTTGCGGAATACATCCCGCCCGAACGGGAACAGGCCCTGGGTGACGCCGTCGCCGAACAGCTTGGCGACCTGCTGGCGCTACAGACATCCGAGCGCCCCGCTCTCTGCACCGAACCGTCCGGCACCACAGCCTTGACACTGATGACCCGTCGCGTGTCGCCCGAGGATGAACTGCCCTATCCACTGCGCGTCAACGTGATCGACCATGGCCTCGTGAATGCAGTCGCATTGCCGGGGGGCCGCATTCTGCTGTTCCGCGGCCTGATCGAGAACGCCCAACGCCCGGAAGAAGTCGCGGGCATCCTCGCCCACGAAATCGGCCATGTCGTCAACCGCGACCCGACGCGCGGCGTTCTGCGCGCCGCTGGGACCGCCGGGATCATTGGCCTTCTGCTCGGGGATATCTTCGGCGCCACGGTCCTCGCCGCCGCGTCCGACGCCATCCTGAATGCCAGCCACCAGCGCGAGGCAGAGACCCTGGCGGACGAGATGGCCTACCGACTGCTCGGCGATGCCGAACTGCCGGTGACACCGTTCGCGAACTTCTTCGACCGGCTCCATGAGGAACACGGAGACTCCACCGGCCCGTTCCGCTATCTGGCCAGCCACCCGGATCTCTCGGGCCGTGCCGCGCGCGCGCTGGCAGCCGATCGGATCGGCAACGGCACCTTCGTGCCCGTTCTGGTCGACCGCGACTGGCTCGCCCTGCAGAACATCTGTGATGAGGATACCGATTTCGAGGATATCACGTCCCACCCGCAATGACACGTTCAGGCAGGGACCACGGGACCGCTCAACTCCGAACACCTGTCTGTTTTTCGTGCAAACCGCTAGCCCTTGGCCTTGCGGCCATACAGCTCCAGCCGATGATGCACAATTTCGTAGCCCAGCTCGGCTGCAATCTCGCGTTGCAACGCTTCGATCCGATCCGAGGTAAACTCGATCACCTCACCTGAGTCGAGATCGATCAGGTGGTCGTGGTGATCACTATCCGCATGCTCGAACCGCGACGGCCCGCCTTCAAAGGCATGGCGGTGGATCTCGCCCTTCTCCTCGAGCAGCTTCATGGTCCGATAGACCGTGGTCAGCGACACGCTCGGGTCGATCCGCGAGGCACGCCTGAAAATTCCCATCGCATCCGGATGATCATCCGAGTCCGAGAGCACGCGCAAGATCACCGCTCGCTGGCGCGTGATCCGTACGCCCGCCGCGCGCAGCACCTGCTCGTAATCCGGCCTCTCTGACATGCGAACGATATGGCCCAGATGAAAAGCCTTTGCAACTGGCTCATCCCCAAGGACGCGGGTCAGCTCTTGTTGAAAATGATTTGCAATTGCATTGACGCAGCGCACAACATGCCCTAGCTCTCCTCCGTAACAACACGGAGAGACCCCATGCGCATCCTTCTGGCTGCCGCCCTCTGCCTGATCCCCGCCTTCGCCCAAGCTGAAAAGCTGAAAGTCGCAACCACGTTCACTGTCATCGCCGATATGGCGCAGAACGTCGCCGGAGATGCGGCCGACGTGGTCTCGATCACCAAGCCCGGCGCCGAGATTCACAACTATTCCCCGACACCCCGGGACATCATCCGTGCGGCGGACGCCGATCTGATCCTGTGGAACGGCCTGAACCTCGAGCTTTGGTTCGAGAAGTTCTTCAACCAGCTCGACAACACACCGTCCGCGATCCTGACCGAAGGCATCGAGCCGATGTCGATCGGGTCCGGCCCATATGACGGCAAACCAAACCCGCACGCCTGGATGTCATTTTCCGACGCGTTGATCTATGTCGAGAACATTCGCAAAGCGCTGGTCGAGGCCGACCCGGGCAACGCTGCGATCTACACCGCCAATGCAGACGCCTATAAGGCCGAGATCGAAGCCGCCCGCGCGCCGATCCAGGCGATGATCGACCAGATTCCCCAGGACCGCCGCTGGCTGGTGTCGTCCGAAGGCGCGTTCTCCTATCTTGCGCGCGATCTCGGCCTGAGCGAGCTCTATCTCTGGCCGATCAACGCGGACTCGCAAGGCACGCCCCAGCAGGTGCGCAAGGTAATCGACACCGTCAAAGAGAACAACATTCCCGCCGTGTTCTCGGAAAGCACAGTCTCCGACAAACCAGCCCGTCAGGTCGCACGCGAGACCGGAACAACCTATGGTGGTGTGCTCTATGTCGACTCTCTCTCAGCCGAAGGCGGCCCGGTGCCGACCTATCTCGCGCTGCTCGAAGTCACCGCCCGCACCATCGCCGCAGGCCTCACACGAGGTCTGACACAATGAGCGACGGCATCCGCGCGCATGGCCTGACGGTCACCTACCGCAACGGTCACACAGCCCTCGTGGATGCCTCTTTCCGGATCGGGCGCGGCACGATCTGCGCACTGGTCGGGATCAATGGGTCGGGCAAGTCGACCCTGTTCAAGGCCATTATGGGCTTTGCACCCGTTGTCAGCGGCACGGTCGAGATTCTCGGCCAACCCGCGGGCAAGGCACTCGCCAAGAACGCCGTCGCCTACGTGCCGCAAAACGAAGATGTCGACTGGGATTTCCCCGTCCTTGTCGAAGATGTCGTGATGATGGGCCGCTACGGACACATGAACTTCCTGCGCATCGCCGGGCGCGCCGATCGCGATGCCGTTGACACGGCACTCGCCCGGGTCGGCATGACCGAGTACCGCCACCGGCAAATCGGTGAGCTTTCCGGTGGGCAAAAGAAACGCGTGTTCCTCGCCCGCGCCCTGGCACAAGATGGGCAGGTCATCCTGCTCGACGAGCCGTTCACCGGCGTCGACGTGCAATCTGAAGAACGGATCATCGCGCTGATGCGGGATCTCCGCGACGAAGGCCGGGTCATGCTCGTCTCGACCCACAATCTCGGCTCGGTGCCCGAGTTCTGTGACGAGGTGGTGTTGATCAACCGCACTGTGTTGGCCAGCGGCGCGACCGAGCAGGTTTTCACCCGCAGCAATCTCGAGCGCGCCTTCGGCGGCGGGCTGCGCCAGTTCACCATGGGCGGCGCCGACCTGCACGACGATGCCGACGAACGCACCCTGACCGTGATCACTGACGACGAGCGCCCCTTCGTGGTCTACGACGACGAGACCAAGACAGCGTCGAGATCCGAGAAAACCGATGCCTGACCGTCTCATGTCCCGATCAATACCCGCCATCTCGTGCCGCCGGTCTCCCCGCGCGGGTGGGTGGGTGGGCACAAATGTCGCCACCGCGCACGATCTTTCCTGGGACGCGCGGGGAGACCGGCGATGACGACGCTCCTCGAACCCTTCGCCTATGCCTACATGACCAACGCCATGCTGGTCAGCGCCCTTGTCGGCGCCGTTTGCGCGTTCCTCTCCGCCTTCGTCATGCTCAAAGGCTGGTCGCTGATCGGCGACGCACTCTCGCACTCCGTCGTCCCCGGTGTCGCGGGGGCGTTTCTCCTCGGGCTGCCCTACGCGCTCGGCGCCTTCCTGTCCGGCGGGCTCGCCGCCATGGCCATGCTGTTCATTGGCCAGCGCACCCGCCTGAAGCAGGATGCCGTGATCGGCCTGATCTTCACGGGCTTCTTCGGTATCGGGCTTTTCATCAACTCGCTCTCACCGACCCCGATCGACATCAAGACGATCATCTTCGGCAACATCCTGGCGATCACGCCCGATGACACGGTGCAGATCGTCTTGATCGGCGGCATCTCGATGACAATCCTGCTGGCAAAGTGGAAGGATCTGATGGTCACCTTCTTCGATGAAAGCCACGCCCGCTCGATCGGTCTCAACCCGCGCCTGCTGAACGTTCTGTTCTTCACGCTGCTCAGCGCCTGCACCGTCGCCGCCCTGATGACGGTCGGCGCCTTCCTCGTGATCGCCATGGTCGTCACACCCGGTGCCACGGCCTACCTGCTGACCGACCGCTTTCCCCGCCTGATCGCACTCTCGGTCGCTATCGGTGCCGGGACAGCGTTTCTTGGCGCGTACGCCTCGTACTTCCTTGATGGCGCGACGGGCGGTGTGATCGTCTGTCTGCAAACCTTGCTGTTCTTCGCCGCCTTCATCCTTGCCCCGACACACGGGCTGCTGGCCGCGCGCCGCCGGGCGGCGGACACACGCGCGGCAGAACCACCTGCCGGTGTCCAGTCCGTTGGATCAATGCTCCCACCACAGAACGAAACAGGACACGCATGATGTCCTTTCTATTCGAGCCATACAGCTTTGCCTTCATGCAACAGGCCCTTCTGGTCTGTGCGCTGATCGCGGCGGCGGCGGGGGCGCTCTCCTGCTTGCTGGTCCTCAAGGGCTGGTCGCTTATGGGCGACGCGATTGCCCACGCGGTGCTGCCAGGAATCGTGCTCGCGTACATCCTGAGCATTCCGCTGATCATCGGCGCCTTCGCCGCCGGCATGGTTTGCGCCACCGCGACCGGTTTTGTGGCCGACAACAGCCGCGTCAAACAGGACACGGTGATGGGTGTGATCTTCGCGGGGATGTTCGGTCTCGGCGTTGTCCTCTACACAGCGATCCAGACCGAGGTTCATCTCGATCACATCCTGTTCGGCGACATGCTGGGCATCGCGCGCGAAGACATCATCCAGACCGCGCTGATCTCCGGGCTCTCGTTGGCACTGATCATCGGCCTGCGCCGTGATCTGCTCTTGTTTGCCTTCGATCCGCAGCACGCGCGGACGGTCGGCCTGCCCGTCCGCTGGCTGCACTATGGCCTGCTGGCGGTCATTGCCTTGGTCGTGGTCGGCGCTCTCAAGGCCGTCGGCCTGATCCTCGCCATCGCGCTCCTGATCGGCCCCGGTGCTACGGCGCACCTGTTGACCGATCGGTTCGACCGGATGATGGCGCTCTCCATCGCCATAGCCATCTTCTCGGCCGCCGCAGGCATCACGCTCAGCTTTCACCTCGACAGTGCACCTGCGCCAACCATCGTCGTGGTGATGACGGCGCTCTTCACACTCGCCTTCCTCTTCGCGCCGAAGTTCGGCCTGCTGACGCGCAAGGCAGAGGCGTCTTGAACCGATCTGAGCAGCGCTTGTGAAGCGGTCCGCCCTTCCGTCTCCACGGCTCCGTTAACCCTTTTGAGGTCGAGTCCGCGTTGGAATCAAACGCATACATTTGCGGTATGAAAACCACACGTTTGCATTACCAAAGCCATACCTTTGCACTGCTCGCTGCGGGACATCGCACGCCCGGTTAACACGCTCGCGCGAGCGCATTGAAAACACCCGAACATTTCGCGAACGCGACTTCCCTTCAGGACTCGTGCACGCTATGGTGCCGCAATGCAGGGATCCTTCTCCGAAGACGACGCGTTCGAGGAATTCGACCAACCGCTGTCTCAGCGAGCGATGGCGCCTGCCCCCTATATGCAGGGGCTGAACGATCCTCAGCATCAAGCGGTAGAGGCACTGGACGGCCCCGTGCTGGTGCTCGCAGGAGCGGGTACCGGCAAGACGCGGGTGCTGACAACCCGCCTTGCGCATCTGATCCACACGCGCCGCGCCTGGCCCAGCCAGATCCTGGCGGTCACTTTCACCAACAAGGCCGCGCGCGAGATGAAGCACCGCGTCGGCAACCTGATCGGCGGCGCGGTCGAGGGCATGCCATGGCTTGGCACTTTCCACGCGATCTGCGTCAAGATCCTGCGGCGTCACGCGGAACTGGTTGATCTGAAAAGCAATTTCACGATCCTGGACACCGACGACCAACTCCGCCTCATCAAACAACTTCTCGACGTCGAGGAGATCGACACCACGCGCTGGCCGCCGCGG
>JBHJIZ010000151.1:0-18111 GCA_050043005.1 Paracoccaceae bacterium | reverse complement strand
TGGTATCCACTCGCCGCATTCTCTTATCCAAATGTCTGAGTCGGAAAATCCACTAGAAAACATATAGTTGCTAGTGGTTCTATTGATCGAGACGTTTGCTTGCGAGGATGCGGCCGCGGGATACAAACGTCTCGATCGAACAACTAGTTCAAGCCGATCAGAGTAGCGCCGCTGGACCGGCCCCAGTCGTCGGATCAGTGTGGCTGACGGTCCCGGCGGGCTCTGCCGCCGGTTATCGTCACAACTTCTCTGATATCAGTCCTCAGCCCAACGCCGCCCGCGCGTCCTCGACCGTTCTCAGACCCGTCGCTGGCGCAGACACGAGCACGGCCATGTTGCCCGGTTTATGCTCGTTCTTCATCATCTTCGTGTGCGCCGCCGGGATGTCCCGCCAATCGAAGACTTCGGACATGCAGGGATCGAGGCGCCGTTCGATCATCAGTTTGTTCGCTGCCGAGGCCTGCATCAGGTTCGCGAAGTGACTGCCTTGCAGGCGTTTTTGATGCATCCAGTGGTAGCGGACGTCAAACGTGCAGTTGTAGCCAGTGGTCCCGGCGCAAATCACGACCATACCACCTTTCTTGACTACGAATGTCGACACCGGGAAGGTTGCCTCCCCCGGGTGTTCGAAGACGATATCGACATTGGTGCCCTTGCCGGTGATATCCCAGATCGCCTTGCCGAACTTGCGGGCTTCGGTGAACCATTCCTTGTATTCCGGCGTGTTCACCGTGGGCAGTTGCCCCCAGCACTTGAAGTCCTTGCGGTTGATGCCGCCCTTGGCGCCAAGGTCCAGAACGAACTGACGTTTGTCTTCGTCCGAGATGACCCCGATCGCATTCGCGCCTGCCGTGTTGATGAGCTGGATCGCATAAGATCCCAAGCCGCCCGACGCGCCCCAGACAAGAACGTTGTCGCCCGGTTTCAGATCATGCGGTTCGTGCCCGAACAACATCCGGTACGCCGTCGCGAGCGTGAGCGTGTAGCAGGCGGATTCTTCCCAAGTCAGGTGCTTCGGACGCGGCATCAACTGCTGGGCCTGAACGTTGGTGAACTGCGCGAATGACCCGTCCGGCGTCTCGTACCCCCAGATCCGCTGGCTGGGCGAGTACATCGGATCACCGCCATTGCAGTGCTCGTCGTCGCCGTCGTCCTGGTTGCAGTGGATGACAACCTCGTCGCCGACTTTCCAACGCTTTACCTTGTCGCCGACCGCCCAGATGATGCCTGACGCATCCGATCCGGCGATGTGATAGTCCGCGCCGTGCCCATCGAACGGCGAGATCGGCTCGCCCAGACCTGCCCAGACGCCATTGTAGTTGACGCCCGCTGCCATCACGAGAACCAGTACTTCATGGCTGTCCAGGATCGGCGTATCGACAATCTCTTCCTGCATGGCCTCTTCCGGCGGGCCATGGCGTTCACGCCGGATCGCCCAGGCACGCATCTGCTTCGGCACGTGGCCCAGGGGCGGTATCTCGCCGATATCGTAGAGGTCCTTGGCAGGAGCTTCGGGCATGGCCGCACCGTCCATTTCGTGTCTCCATCAATTGACGCAATAAAATTGCGCAACATTCGTTCGTTTTGCAACTCGAATCGTTGCTTACATTTCCCGATGTGGGTCTGCAACCGGAATCTTTGAGCGCCTGCAACATTCCCGTGTTGCGCCGCAACAGTCAACGCCACATCCCATAGGTTTCGTCTATGACAAGCCTAGAGGTGACCGATTGCGTTGGCGTAAAACTCCAGCACCGCATGTTCGCCGGGCGCGACCACGAGGCCGTCATCCGTCTCGACAACAAGGCTCCGCAACAGCAGCATCCGAAGCCCGACCTCGACCGCGTAGTCCAGATCGGCGCGCGGGATATGGCTGTGCGCGCCGCGCGCGTGCAACGCATCGAGATGATCCGAGACATTCAATTTCAGATCGAAGCTCGACACTGGGCCATCGGCTTTCAGCAGAACGCGCGCAAGCAGGCTCACCGGCAGGACAGGCACCACCTGCCCGATCCGGCGGGTCAGTTCTTCGCCGAGGTCTTGAACGCGGGGCTCGTCTTCGACGCTTGCTAGAAAGGCACGCAGAGACAGCGGTGCGCCGAAACTCACACATGCATAGCCAAACCGGTAGAGACGGCCGGTGAGCCTGAGCCAGATCAGCCGTCCGATGTAGCCAAGTGCCGTTGAAGGGCTCACGCGAAAGCGAGTCTCACCGTGCACGGCATCTCCTGCTCCGAGCAGTATCCGGTCCTCGAGCACCCGGTCATAGTTCAAGCCGACCGGCACGAAGACGACATCGCGCTCTCCGCCGGGATCGAACCCGCCCACGATATAACTGCGCAACCCCAACTTCGGCGGTTGGAGCTTGCCGTCGCGGCTAAGCCCGCCCTCGGGAAAGATCGCCTGCGTCACACCGGCGTCCGTGGCCATGCGCACATATCGCGCCAGCACTTTACGGTACAGCGCGTCGCGCGAGCGGCGCCGAATGAAGTAGGCGCCCATCGCGCGGATGATCCGGCTGAGCGGCCAGACGCGCGCCCACTCCCCCACAGCATAAGAGAGCGCGGATTGCGTCGATGCCAGATAGGTCACCAACAGATAGTCGACATTCGAGCGATGGTTCATCACGAAGACGATGGTCGCATTCGGGTCTACCGTCCTCAACGCAGCTTCGTCGAACGCGCCCAGGCGCACGCGGTAGAGCGCCTGCGCGATCCAGCGCGAGATCCGGGCACCGACCGCGAAATAAGCGTAGGCGCTGAACGAGGGCACGATCTCGCGCGCATAGGTCTCGACCAGCGCGACCGCCGCATCGCGCGGCATTCCGGTTTCTTCGGTGTGCGCCTCGACCGTGGCCATGACCTCGGAGTCGTAGACCAAGCGTTCGATCAACACCTGGCGGCGCGTCAGCTTGAAGGGCTGAATCTTGACCTGTAAACGCTCGTTCAACCGGTCGATTGCCCGATTGACCCGTCGCCTGAACATCCAGCGCAGCGACGGACCGATCACGCGATCCAGCAGCGCGATTGTCGCAAGGATGGCCGTGAGCCATACGGCCCAGACGGGTACTGAAACGGTCTCCCACATATCGGGGACCGTCGTCGATTGTCCCGGGGGTGTCCAGCGTCAGACTATTCCAGGTTCGTCTGGATGAATTCCGGGCTGAGATGGATGTCCGTCGTCTCGAACCGCCCGGGGCCGAGCACTTCGAACTTGTGGGGCATGTTGGCGGGTGCCATCAGGATTTGCCCGGCCTCGGCCTCGAGCACCAGATCGCCGATGGTGAAGCGCGCCCGACCCGCCCGCAGGATGAACACTTCATCGTAGGGATGGACATGCAGCGGCGGACCATCGCCAACCTCCTCCGAAGAGAAGAACAGCACCGTGACGTCCGTCCCAAGGGTTTTGCCTTCGGCGCGCCCAGACCAGAGATCCGGCTTCCGCGCCCAGTCTGCGCGCTGCAATACGACTGGAGGTCTGTCCATGCGTGGCTCCCGTTCACTTTATGTTGGAAGATGTATCTTGATGTGAGGATGTGGCCGTTCGTGAGCAATGTGCGCGGTTGCATATCTGTCATGCGAGAGTGTCTCGCAAGATTATTCCCCTCACAAACTGCCTTGCGAAATTATATTTGCCAGGATATCTCCGCTGCAACGCAGCATAATCCGGCCGACAGCCAAAGGATTCGACCGATGACCGAGACGACCCGCGACCGCCCCTGGCTTTTCCGAACCTATGCCGGACACTCGACGGCGGCCAAGTCGAACGAGTTGTACCGGTCCAATCTTTCCAAGGGGCAGACGGGCCTTTCCGTGGCCTTCGATCTACCGACCCAGACAGGGTATGACAGCGATCACCCGCTGGCACGCGGCGAGGGCGGCAAGGTCGGCGTACCCGTCAGCCATCTGTGCGACATGCGCACGCTGTTCGACCAGATCCCGCTCGAGACGATGAACACCTCGATGACGATCAACGCGACCGCTGCCTGGCTGCTCGCGATGTATGTAGCAGTCGCCGAGGAACAGGGTGCGGACATCACCAAGCTGACCGGCACGGTGCAGAACGACATCATCAAGGAGTACCTGTCGCGCGGCACGTATGTCTTCCCGCCCGCGCCGTCGTTGCGGTTGATCTCGGACGTCGCGACCTATTGCTACTCGGACGTGCCGAAGTGGAACCCGATGAACGTGTGTTCCTATCATCTGCAGGAGGCAGGCGCGACACCAGAGCAAGAGCTTGCCTATGCGCTGGCCACCGCGATCGCTGTGCTGGATACGGTGAAAGCCTCTGGCGCGATCAGCGACGCGGATTTCCCCGGCGTCGTCGGGCGGATCAGTTTCTTCGTGAATGCGGGCATCCGGTTCATCACCGAGATGTGCAAGATGCGCGCCTTAGTCGATCTGTGGGACGAGATCTGCGAGCACCGCTATGGCGTCGACAACCCGAAACTGCGCCGCTTCCGATACGGTGTGCAGGTCAACTCTCTCGGATTGACCGAACAGCAGCCCGAAAACAATGTCTACCGCATCCTGCTGGAGACGCTGGCGGTGACGCTCTCGAAGAATGCCCGTGCCCGTGCCGTGCAGTTGCCTGCCTGGAACGAGGCGCTTGGCCTGCCGCGCCCCTGGGACCAGCAATGGTCGTTGCGCGTCCAGCAGATCCTCGCCTTTGAGACGGACTTGCTGGAATACGGCGATCTGTTCGACGGCTCGCCGGTTGTGGACGCCAAGGTCGAGCAACTCAAGGAAGGCGCCCGCGCGGAGCTTTCCCGGATCGACGAGATGGGCGGTGCTGTCGCGGCGATCGACTATATGAAGAGTGCGCTCGTTTCCTCGAACACCGAGCGTTTGGGCCGGATCGAAACTGGAGAGACCACGGTCGTCGGCGTGAACAAGTACCTTGAGACCGAGCAATCCCCGCTCACCACGGGTGAAGGTGGTATTCTGGTTGTCGACCCTGCCGTCGAGGCCGAACAGATCGACCGTCTGAAAACCTGGCGCGATGCCCGTGACGCGGCAGCCGCGGAGGCTGCACTGACCGAATTGCGCGCCGCGGCACAGGAAAACCGAAACGTAATGCCCGCCTCGATCGCAGCGGCGAAGGCAGGCGTGACGACTGGTGAGTGGGGCCGTGTGATGCGTGAGGTCTTTGGCGAGTATCGCGCGCCCACCGGAGTCGGCAAGGCGATGGCCACATCATCGGACGGGCTGGATGCAATCCGTGCAGATGTCGACACCGTTTCGGCACAACTTGGCCGCCGGATCAAGTTTCTGGTCGGCAAGCCCGGACTTGATGGGCACTCGAACGGCGCCGAGCAGATCGCCGTGCGGGCGCGCGATTGCGGGATGGAGGTCGTCTATGAAGGCATCCGGCTGACGCCTGCCCAGATCGTCAATGCCGCACTCGAGGAGTCCGTCCACGTCATCGGGCTGAGCATTCTGTCCGGCAGCCACATGGAACTGATCACCGACATTCTGACGCAGATGCGCGAGCAGGGCATCGACGACATCCCGCTCGTCGTCGGCGGCATCATCCCGGATGAAGACGCCGCAGCATTGAAAGCCAAGGGCGTCGCGCGGGTCTACACCCCGAAGGACTTTGAGCTGAACCGGATCATGGCCGACATCACGGCACTGGTCGGAGAAACGGTGGCCGAAGCGGCGTGAGAAGTAAGCACCGGACAAAGTTTGCAATCCTATGGATCGTCAATCACCTGAAAGACTTCGCGATCTTGGCGATCCTTTTTGTTCCGGTCGTTGCTGTTTATGTTCTGGTTGGAGGAGAAGACCGAAGCGTCGGAGCAGCAGAAACAGCCATTTACCTCCAGCACCGGGCATCTCAGGAAGACAAAGGCGTACAACGGTACTGGGCAATAGAATTACAGGATGGCGCCGTTTTGGATGTCCAAGCTCGAACCGAAGTATGGCCTAAGCCCGGTGCTCTGCTCTGTGTCAGGCGCGTAACTGGCAAGACGACCGGCCGGACCGGATTGAGGTTTGTCCAGATGGGTGACTGCGAGCTCGAGTGACGTGACCGACCGCCGCAATATCTCTCCCGCCGATGAGCTCGGGCACATTCGCGCCGAGATGAAACGGCTTAAGACGCGCGAGACCGAGCTCAAGGATCAGATCGCCGAGACGGGTCAGACCGACGGTGCGGACTTCACCGCGCGCATCGTCGAGCAAACGCGCCGCTCGCTGAACCGCGAAGCCCTACCGCCAGAGATTCTGGAGGATGAGCGATATTGGAAGGTCTCGGTCAACCGGGTCGTCAAAACCGTGCAGGTGGAGAGCGATACACCGACAGCCTCGCTGATCGACGACGACGATTCCTTGGCGTAACCGCAGAACGGCGAAGGAAGCTCTTCTTTTGGCAGGGTTCTCGCGACCTGACGTCAGCAAGTCTGAAGATCAAAGCGCGTCCAGCCAACCTGATACGATCGACAGGAATTCGGCCGGTTTCTCCGCGTGTAGCCAATGGCCCGCACCTGGGATGGCGTCGAACTGTGCTTTCGGGAACTGCTCTAGCACGCGCGGTTGCAAAAGCGGCGACATGTAATCCGACGCACCGCCATAGACGAACAGGGCGCGCCCGCCGAACTGCGTCTCCATCAACGCGCGCGGCCAGCCGATCAGAGCGGGCATCCCCGCGTCCAATGCAACGAGGTTCAGTCGCCAGCGCGCAGTGCCATCCTCGATCAGCAGGTTCTGCAAGATGAACGCCCGCATCATGTCGATCGGGATCGCATCGGCCAGCATCGGATCGACCTGGGACCGCCGGGTCACGCCCGTCAGATCCGCCGCCCGCATCGCCGTGATGAACGGCTGGTGTGTGTGATCATAGGCGATCGGTGCGATGTCGGCGACGATCAGCCCGGCCAGGAGATCTTCATGTTCCAAGGCCAGCGCCATCGCTGCCTTGCCGCCCATCGAGTGGCCCAGCACCACGGCACGGCCACCGCAATGCGTCCGAATAACGTCGGCCAGGTCCTCGGCCATTGCCGGATAGGTCACATCGTCGTGCCAAGGGCTCTCGCCGTGATTGCGCATGTCGACCAGTACCACGCGCCGCCCGTCCGCCAGCTTGCGTCCAAGCGAACTGAAGTTTTTCGCCGAGCCGAACAGCCCGTGCGCCACGACCAGCGGCGGCTTCGTCTCGGCACCGTCGGCGGCAATCTCGATGATGTTCAGGTCCACAGTCATCGCGCTGGTCTAGGCGCTCGGTGCTCTCTATACAACCGCCCGGACGCTTCCCCGCGACGAAGGACCCGTAATGGCCGACCCCGAGGTTTATACACTGATGGTGCAGGTCGGCCGAGCCGAGGATGACGGCTTGCCAGAGGGCGCTACCGGGGCGGCGATCCTGTGCTTCTCTGCCGGGCGGGATGAGAAGAACGCCGTCGACGAGACCGTAAACGTGCTGCGCCAGGCCGGCATGTCGCCACTCGAGGTCGATGTCTATGGCACGCGGGCCGAACGCGAGGCCGAGGGCGAAAAGATCACGCCGGAGGACGCCGCCCTGATGGACCGGGCGTTGGCCGAAAACGCCGTGATCGTGACGCAGATCCAGACCTTCGACGACTGAGCGCCCCTGCGTCTTGCATCCCGCATTATGGCTGCGCTACCCGTGGGTTGAACGGAGGCTGCCTCATGAATCAGATCGTCGACCCGGTGGCGCTGACCGCCGACCTGATCCGCTGTCCCTCGGTCACGCCAGACGAAGCCGGGGCGATCACCCTGCTGACGGATCTGTTGGCCGCACGCGGATTTCACTGCACGCGGATCGACCGGGGCGGTGTCAGCAATCTCTATGCGCGCTGGGGCAGCGGCACGCCGGTCTTCGCCTTTGGCGGACACACGGACGTCGTACCTCCGGGCGACATCGACGCCTGGACACACAGCCCGTTCTCGGCAGAGCAGGAGGATGGTGTTCTGTGGGGTCGAGGGGCGGTCGACATGAAATCTGGCGTCGCGGCCTTCGCAGCAGCGGCAGCCAATCTGGTTGCGCAGACACCGCCAGACGGCTCGATCGCGCTGCTGATTACCGGAGACGAAGAGGGCCCATCGACCGATGGCACGGCCGCGATCCTTGACTGGATGCGAGAGACCGGAGAGCGCCCTGATTTCTGCCTCGTCGGCGAACCGACCTCGGTCAACATGCTGGGCGACACGGTCAAGATCGGGCGCCGCGGATCGATGACGGGTACGCTGACCGTTGCGGGCAGCCAAGGTCACACGGCCTATCCCGAACGCGCCGTGAACCCGCTTCCGGTGCTGTCGCGTATCTGCGCGGCGCTTGCCGATACACCGATGGATCTGGGGTCGACGCACTTTCAGCCCTCGACGCTGGCGCTCACGTCGATCGATGTCGGAAACCCGGCTTCGAACGTGATCCCGGCGGAAGGGCGCGCCGTCTTCAACATTCGCTTCAACGATCAGCACACTTCGGACAGCATCATGATCTGGGCCGACCAGATCTGCGATCGAGAAACCCGAAACACCGGAGCAGCCTATCAACTCGACTGGAAGGTCTCGGGTGAGAGCTTTCTGACCGAGCCCGGCCCAGTGACCGAAATCCCGGTCGACGTGATCACCGACCACGTCCTGGAGCGCCCGGCGTTGACGACCGGTGGCGGCACCTCGGATGCGCGGTTTATCAAGGACATCTGTCCGGTTCTGGAGTTCGGGCTCGTCGGCGACACGATGCATCAGGTCGATGAACGCGTCCCGATCGAGGACATCCGCAAGCTCTCGGCAATCTACCACGACATCCTGCGCCGGTTTTTCGGAGTCTGACGCGCGGCGCGTGGCGTGCCCTACTTGCGCGGTGCGGTCAGCGGGCGTATCTACGGCCCCGACGCGGGTGTAGCTCAATGGTAGAGCAGGAGCTTCCCAAGCTTAAGACGAGGGTTCGATTCCCTTCACCCGCTCCATAAACTGATTGTAAGGCGCTGATAAAAATAGATAATTTCTACCCTTATCCGCATCTACCTGTCCTGCCGGTCACCCTTTTGCGCCTCGCTGACGATAAAAAATCACCGCCAAAGCGTTCAGTAGTTAGGCGCTCCTGATCAAGTCGCCCGACTCGGTCGTCAATTAACCGCGTGCGCCCTTAGGGATTGACAAAACTCATAGCCCGCCCAGCCATGCGCAGGCTCGCTGATGAACACGAAGCGGCGCAAGAGCAGAGTGAGTATGCCTCGGGTGGAATTGAACGCCCGGTAAAGCAGTCATACCAATCTTACGGATCGCAACTGCCAACGGCATTCATACGCCGAGGAAAACCGCACCCTGCCGTAGCTGCGTTACAATCCTTCCGATTTGGCGGACCTTTTCGCGATCTTTGATCCGCCGCAATGCTAAACACTGCGATGGACCAACTCAGTGAAGAAGACTCTAGATCCGATCTACCCTTCGCGGGTACTCAATCTACCGGGACAGGCCAGTTCAAAATTTAACGTACGAATTAGCTTGAGGCTAAACCAACGATCCAATCACTTCCGCTTCGGTCGTTGCTTGAGCGGTGCTTTCTTTGGTGTTACCGCAGGCTTGCGACCGAGGCCGATCTTCTTGGCCAGTTCCTGTCGCTTACGTGCGTAAGCCGGCGCCACCATCGGGTAATCGTACGACAAACCCCACTTCGCGCGATATTCCTCGGGCGTCATGTCATAGGCTGTCTTGAGATGGCGCTTCAACATCTTCAGTTGTTTGCCATCTTCAAGACAGACGATGTATTCGTCGGTAATTGACTTCTTGACTGGCACGGCAGGCACAAGCTCGACCTCGAGCTCTTTGGGTTCTGAGCTAAGACTGACGAGGGTCGCATAAACAGACTGGATCGACTCGGCCAAATCGGACGCCGGGACGTGATTGTTCGCGGCATGTGCCGACACGATCCCTGAGGTAAGCTCGAGTAACGCGCTGTGTTCTGTGTTGCTCTCAACCATTGTTCTTATCCTTGGTCTGCTGTGTTGCAGCGCCCGTATAACGCTAACGCACGTTAATAACAGGTTTTTTTCAACTGATTGAGCGCACCGCCAGCTGTCCTGATTGAACCCCTGATGTTTGCAGAAACATCGTCTCCGTAGACTGTTCGGACTTCGACTGTCTCATCTGGGCAGCTAGAAAAGTTGTTACCGCAATACTCTTCGGCGCTGCATTCGTTGCAGTGGCGCCTCGTGGATCGTTCTTCAGACTGCACGCTCGCCCTTTCCAAACAATAACAGCCCTCACAGCCACCGGAGGTTGAGTCGCTGAGAATCCAGGCTGCGCTTCGGCGCTTTCTTGAGTCCACAAAACGAAAGGAAGAAAAGATGGAAGACACTCTCCGAGAATTGCAGCAAGCCGAAATCGTAGCCGCTCACAAAGACGATCTGACCGTTGAGCGAGGTCTGGTCGAAGCCAATCCGACTCCGCATCCGGCCAAGCTCGTCGGTGGAGCGGACCGGTTTGATTTCAGTGTTGTGGGGTACACGCCCGACCCCGATGACCCAGATCCGGACCCCTGGCCGTGGGAGCCGCATGATGCCGGTAGCAAGCATCGTTATATGGCGACCGACGACTATGTGCTCGACACAGGTCCACATGATGACAGCTGCCTCGTGGTCGACCTTGATGCGCTCGGTATGATCAATCCGGATTCGATGTAGATCGTTAGCGGACGGCCTCTCAAGGTCGCGGACCCGCGCACCTTGGGTGTGCGGGTCGACGACTTGGTATCGCGGGTCTTCCGTAGTTCAACAGTCTGTGTGAGCGGTCTCGCTGTGAAAGTGGCGTAGGTTTCTTCATGGAAGGCGACGGAAGTTCCGCAGTAGCGGCGCAGCTCGCTTCGTTCTTGCCTGGCGTCGTGCTCATCGCGACAGGCTTCTATCCTGCCGAAGCGGCAGTTAGTGCCTTTGTGGTACTAGCTTCTGCCGCGGTTTGGGAGCTGGGATTGTTTTTCCGGGACTGTAACTCTGCTGAACGCGAAGCCAAAGGATCGGATAGCGATGACTGGCGTGCCTGTCTGATGGCATGTGGGACTGTTCAGAGGTTCGATCCCCTAAATCCGACAAGCGCCATCACGCGTTAA
This sequence comes from Paracoccaceae bacterium, assembly GCA_050043005.1. GTDB lineage: Bacteria > Pseudomonadota > Alphaproteobacteria > Rhodobacterales > Rhodobacteraceae > Thermohalobaculum. The sequence continues at coordinate 7,044 of JBHJIZ010000151.1, read as the reverse complement.
TCCGGCGCATCGTGTCCAATTCGAAAGGAGCGCGGTGGTGTCGCGACCTCAACTCACTATGTTGCACGGGAGAATCAATCGCCCTCCAAGCGCTTCGATGACAGCGCGCAACGGGTGGGCTTTCAGGGAGCTCTATGACAAAGGTCGTGAAACTTAAGACTATCGGTCTTTTCCTGATCGGACTGCTCGCTGCCAGCTCAGGCCGAGCGGATGAGCAGATCTTGCAGTTCATGGAGGATCGCTGGACCCATGCGCTGATGCGTCAGGCCGGTGATGAGGCGAATGGCGAGCCGCTGGCTTTGGGAAGAGCGAATTGTGTCGACAAGCGAGCACTGGACCGGCGTCAGCGCAACACAGCGCGTCGGCTCGGGCAGGTCTTCGAGCGGTCCGGCGTCCACATCGATGTCCTCGCTACGTCAGAGTGGTGCCGATCCATTGAAACAGCGAAGACGCTCGAACTGCGACCTGTGTCCATCGAACCTGCTCTCAATCCTTCAGCGTCTGATGACACGGACGCGTCCGAGAGAATTCTTGAGCTGCTCGACAGCATGCGACGAAGCGAGACGGCACTTTTCGTGACGCATTCGACGAACATCAAGGCGTTGACAGCCAGAGATACGATCCCCGGCGAAGTCGTCGTCATACGCATGCGTCCTGGTGAAGAACTGGAGGTCATCGGAATCTTCAAACCAGACTAGATTTACGCATCGACGCGATCTTCCTTAGCGCAGCATGCGGCTGAACTTGCGAATATCTTCAAGCAGAAGCTCAGGCTCCTCCATGGCGGCGAAGTGTCCTCCGCGCGGCATCTCAGTCCAGTGCCGGACGTTATAGATCCGCTCGACATAAGATCGTGGGGCCCAATTCAGCATCTCGGCCGGGAACACAGCGCAGCCCGTCGGAACCTCGACCCGGTGGCCTTCCGACGACAGGACGCGCCCGCCTTCTTCGCGGCGACCGTAATAGATCCATGATGCGGTGTTGAAGGTCCGCGTCGCGATGTAGATCATGATGTTCGTCAGAAGCGCGTCCTTGGAATGGACGGCTTCAATGTCGCCGGTCGGGAGGTCCGACCAATCATGGAACTTTTCGACCAACCACGCAGCAATCCCGACCGGGCTGTCCATCATTGCGTAGCTCAAGGTTTGCGGCCGGGTCGCCTGCTGTGTCCGGTAGCCATCCTGCATGATCTGGTCGCGGCTGAACTCTGCCTGCCACGCAACTTCTTGCGGCGTCTGCGGTCCATCAGGATGGCGCATCGTGAGGACATTGATGTGGATCGCCGCGCAGGCCGGGGCATGGTCAAACCCCAGCCATGAACAAATCGCGCCACCCCAGTCACCGCCCTGAGCCAAATAGCGATCAAAACCGAGTGAATCGGTCATCAAGCTGTAAATTATACACGCCATTTTCCTCGGCCCATAGGGGCGCGGCGGGCGGCTTGAGAAAGCAAACCCGGGGAGCGACGGCGCAATCACTGTGAAGGCATCTTCGGGTGTGCCGCCGAACCGTTCAGGATGCGCCAGCGGTTCGATCAGTTCGAAGAATTCAGCAACCGAACCCGGCCAGCCATGGCTGATCATCAGGGGCATCGGATTCGGGCCGCTGCCCTGTTCGTGAATGAAATGCATATCGATCCCATCCACCGGTGCCTTGAAATGGGAAAAGCTGTTGCTGCGGTCTTCCTGAGCCCGCCAATCAAAGTCTACCACCCAATAGGCGCACAACTCCTTCATGTATTCCAGGTTGGCTCCATAGTCCCAGCCACCGTCATCGGGCATTTCGTGCCAAGGATACCTCGCCACCCGCTCAAGGATCTCGGACAACGTCTCGTCGGGAATGTGAAAGCGAAAAGGCGTCACATGCGGATTCTCTTCGATGTGATCTTTCAAAGGACCGCCTCCCCGAATTTTGTTCTTGTGCGTTCAGGCCGCGTGAGCCCAGCGTTTCGATCCACCTAGCTGAGAATCGTGCAAATCGGTGAGAGACAGGTCGGCGCTTTCGAAGGGACAGATGGCGGGGCGCAATCAGAGCAACGCCCGCACCTCCTGCGCAATGATTTCGATGCCTGCCTCCAGTTTTGCCATGGGCACATAGGCGAATCCGAGGCGGAAACTGCGGTTGTCGTCATAGTTCAGGTAATAGTCACGCCCCCGGTCCACCAAAACGCCGCGACTGCGCAGTCGCAGCGCAAGCTCGGCCGCGTCAAACCCTGCTGGTCCCGTCAGCCAAAACGATGTCCCACCTTCGGACTGCGTATGGTCCAGCATGCCCAGATGCTTGGTCAGCGCATCGTTCATGGCGTGCCAGCGCTTCTGATATCGCCGCTCGATGTTTCGAAGATGAGCATCGTAATGTCCCAGGCGGAAGAACAGCGCGGTGATTTCCTGAACAATGGTCGGCGGGTGACGCATCATCACGCCGCGGGCGACGCGCGCTTCGCGGATGATGTCCCGGTGCGCGACGATGAACCCCATACGAATACCCGGGGACAGTGTCTTCGACAGACTACCGACGTAGATCACCCGCCCCGTGTCATCCATGGACATGATCGACGGTGATGCCTTCGCGATGTAGTTCATCTCGGCTTCGTAGTCGTCCTCGACAATCAGAAAGTCCTGTTCGATCGCTTTGGCGATCAGCTCTTCGCGCCGCTGACGGGGCATTGTCACCATGGTCGGGAACTGATGGCTGGGCGTTGTAAATACCAATTGGCACCCGGTGGGAATAGCTGTGGGGATCAGCCCCTCGTCATCGATAGGGACGCCAATCAACTCGTTTCCCGACATATGAAAGGCATTGCGCGCGCCGAAAAAGCCGGGGTTCTCGAGTGCAATCGGTTTCTTGAACCTCGAGAAGATTGTGCCGATGATGAACAGGGCATTCTGAGAGCCCAAGGTGATCAAGATCTCGTCGTCTTCGGCGTAGATCCCGCGCGTGTTCAGTAACCGCTGCCGCAGTTGCTGCACGAGTTGGGGGCTGTCACTTTCGACGGAGTCGCTTGCCCAGGCCGGCATCTGCTTGCGCCCGAGTGCCTGCCGCGTGCACTCACGCCAACCGTCCACCGGAAACAAATCCGGGTCGATCTGATTGTAAATGAACGGATAGGGATAGGCGTGCCAGTCGAGTGGATTGACCACCGGCATCAGGTCATTCGTTCCGAAACGAACGGGACTCGGGATGCGAGCGCCGGCCTTGTCACCAGAACGCTTCGTGTCTTGCAGGGAAATCATCTGAGGATTGACGAAATACCCCGACCGGTCGCGCGAGACGATCAAATCCAGGTCTACGAGCCGATTGTAGGCGGCAAAGACCGTGTTTCGCGACACGCCCAACTGCTCGGCCAACTCCCGGCATGACGGCAATGGCCGGTCGAATGCCAGAGACTCGGACGTGATCGCAGCGCTGACCGCTTCACAGATCTGATCGCGCAGGCTGAGGTTGGAGTTCAGCGGCAGCTTCAGGAATCTGGGTGTCGTCAAACTCACCGAAACCCTCCGTAGGAATGCGGCCTGCGCCTGCTAATTCATGGTAGCTGGGCGAACCTCTGTCCCCTGCATAGAACCCTGTCTGTCCCCTTCATTCAATCCATCTGTCACTTTCACCGGGACAGACGTGCAGTGAATGATCGAGGTCAGGAAAAAGGTATCAACAGGAGAAGAGGTCGATGAAGATACATTCGATTTTCAAGGCGGTTGGCATTGCGTCCGTCGCTGCGCTGTTCGCTCAAGCCGCCGTCGCCGACACCAAGGTTCTCAAACTGGGCACGGTCGGCTTCCTCGGCATGCCGATCGGAGATGCGATTGATCAGGCGCTGATCCCGACGCTGGAAGAAGTGTCGGGCGGGAAAATGACCATCGAGCCACATTACCGCAAGTCGCTGTGCAGCGAGCAGACCTGCGGCGAACAGGCAAACCAGGGTTTGATCGCGCTCTGGACCAGTTCGACGGCGAACTTCGGCAACTTCGGCACGGCTCTGGCGATCTTCGATCTGCCCTACATCTTCAAGAGCATCGAGGACGCGGACCGGATCTCTTCGGAATGGCTGGCCAAAAAGCAGTGCGATGTCGCTGCCGAGGAAGCTGGACTTGTGTGCCTGCCCGTGTATTCCAGTGGCGGCTTCCGTCAGCTTGGCAATGCCAACGGACCCGTGCACGAGCCCGACGACATGAAGGGTATCAAATGGCGCGTGACCAAGAGCCCTATCGAATACACGCTGGTCAAAAACTGGGGTGCAGTGCCGGTGCCCTATGACTGGGCGCAGCTCTATCAAGGACTGCAGACCGGCGTTGTCTCGGGTCAATACGTTGCCACGCCGTGGCAGCACGTCGCGAAACTGCATGAGGTCGCAAAATACTTCACGGAAATCGGTGGATCCTGGTCTGGCAACCAGTTGTCGATGGACAAGCGCCAGTACGATGCACTGACCGATCAGGAGAAAGAATGGATTCACGCTGCGGCGACAGCCTTCGGACAGAAGGTGCAGGAACTGGATCGCGCCTGGGTCGAGGCTGGCGAAGAAGCGATCAAAGCCGAAATCACGGAATGGTACGTTCCGACCGAGGAAGAAATGGTCAAATGGCGTGCCGGGGCCATTGACGCGTGGCTGAACGCGAAGGGCACCTATGATCCGGCGACGGCAGAACGCGTGCTGGAAGAGCAAGGCATGAGCAGCTTCATCGCTCAACTCAAAGAAGCCGGCGCGCTCTAGGCAACGTCGAACGTTAGGACTCGGTGGCGCGGGGCTTGCCTCGCGCCACGTGTTGCTTCTGAAATCGCAGTCTCCGACTGCAACGGGATCAAGCCTTCATGGAAAGCATCGCGCTTCTTGTCGTTCTGGTGGTGCTTATCCTGCTTGGCGCTCCGGTGGGCTTCACCCTGATCCTGATCCCGGTCGTCTACAGTCTGATCACCGATGCAGCGCCGATGATCCTGATCCCGAGTCAGATGTTCAGCGCCATCGATTCCGTACCTTTGACAGCCATTCCGTTCTTCATGCTGACGGGCGAGTTGATGACCAGTGCGACGATCACGGACCGTCTGGTCGCGCTCAGCCAACGCATCATCGGGCGCATGCGCGGCAGCCTGGCGCAGGCGAACGTGTTGGTCAGCATGTTCTTTGCAGGGATGAACGGAGCGGTCGTGGCGGACACAGCAACGGTCGGCTCACTTCTGGTTCCGGCGATGAAACGGGCGGGCTATCCACCGGCCTTCGCGGCTGCGATCACGGCTGTCAGTTCGACCATCGGGGGGATCATTCCGCCCTCGATCATGATGATTGTGCTCGCGAACGCAGGGGGAATTTCCGTCGGCGCTCTTTTTGCAGGTGGCATTGTGCCGGGCGTCATGATCGGTCTGTTGCTGATGGTGATCAACTATCTGATCGCCCGCCGGAACAACTTCGAACGCAGCGAAGAGCCGTTCAGCCTGCGGGCCGTGATGATCCAGGGCTACAGATCCGCGTTCGCGCTGTTGATCCCGATCGTGCTGGTCGGCTCAGTCGTCTTTGGCGTGGCGGGCGTGGTCGAGGCAGGCGCACTGACGGCGACCATCGCCCTTTTCGTCGGCCTCTTCATCTACCGCACAATCACATGGCCCAACTGCACGACCGCCTTTGTCCGGGCATTCCGCAACTCTGCCATGGTCTTCATCATCATCGCCGCATCCGGCCCGTTCAGCTGGCTGCTTACGTCTCTGGGCGCGATCAACGATCTGGAGCAATGGCTGCTGAGCTATGCTGAAAACCCATTGATGTTCGCGCTCGTGCTGGTGCTTTTCATCTTCCTGCTCGGAATGGTGATGGACTCGGCGGCAAACATCATCGTCGTCGGCCCTGTGCTCGTCGACGTGATGGTGAAGGCAGGCTACCCGGATGTGCAGGCCGCTCTTGTTGTTGTTGTCGGATTTCTGATCGGATCGGTTACGCCGCCCGTAGGCGTTGCATTCTTCACCGCGGGCGCGATCGCCAAAGTAAGGCTGGAGAAGGTTGCCGTAGCGATGCTGCCGTATCTGGTTGCCCTGTTCGCGTTGTTGTTTCTTCTGATCGTGGTGCCGGACATCACGATGTTCCTGCCACGTGCTTTCGGATTTTCAGGGTGAGAGGGAGATCAACTGAATGATTGCCGCCATCCTGTTCATCGACCGTGCCGTCAAAAGAGTCCTGACGGTGTTTTGCGCCGCTCTGCTGCTTTTGATGGTCGCCTTCACGGTCTACTCGGTCGTGATGCGATACTGGTTTCTGGACCCGCCGGTCTGGGGCGATCTTCTGACGGTGCTCAGCAATATCTGGCTCGTCTTCTTCGCACTGGCCCTTACGGTGCGGGACAAGGATCACATCGCTTTGGATCTGATCTATTCATGGCTGCCGCTCAAGGCGGCGTTTGCCATCCGGCAGTTCTGGACCCTGATAATTTTCGGGCTGGGGATCGTAATGATCGTCTACGGGCTCGAAGTCGTTGCAACCATGGGCGGTAGATATTGGGAGATGTGGTACTTCGCCTGGGAGGATGGCGGGCTGGTCTTCAAACCCAATTACATGCCCAAGAAGTATGCGGTCGCAATCGTGCCTATCTCAGGATTTCTTGTCACCATCGCAGCCGTGGCATCGATCGTTGAAGATGTCCTGAAGCTGAGGGCGGGAACTTATAGAGTCACCGATGCCGACGTGTAATCGGACGGCTACCCTGCGTGAAACGCTGCGTTCGCTCGCCTTCAGCGTGCACACGCCCGTGGCCGAGTCGCTTGACGGTCTGCGACCCGTATGGTCGTCTCGTCACAAGAGCCGTAGCCGAGCGAAGTGGCCATATCGAAATGAACCGGAATTTGGATGGGGAGATATGCAATGATTAGACAAAGCTTGGGCGCGTATGCGGTGTCCGCAGATTTGGCCGCCGGTCTGGCGCATACGAGAGTCCCGGCCGTCGCGGCTGACGTCAAGATGAACCTCGGCTTCGGGGCGCCGGAGGAGTCTCTCTACGGTCGCTTCGCGAAGATCTTCAAGGCCAAGGCCGAGGAATACACCGGCGGCAGCGTCGAGGTGAAAAT
>JBHJIZ010000150.1:0-35425 GCA_050043005.1 Paracoccaceae bacterium | reverse complement strand
CACCTTTGCGGCCAACAAGGATGCAGGCGCCGGTATTCGTGTCGAACAATGCGCGGTCCGTAGCGCCGAAGAACAGGCCGCTCTGATGGGCATGTTGCGGCGCCTGTCGATCGATCTGCCCGAGGCGGCCTGCCCGGTCGGTCTGGGCGGGCCCGGCGGCGACTGGGCCGGGGCAGTCAGCGCCGGCCTCGATGCATTGCAGTCACTTCCGGCCGGACGGTTGGAGATCACCTATCGCGAAGCGCGGATCGACGGTCTGCCGCCGCCCGCGCCGGACGACTTTGACTCCGATGTTGCGGCGCTGGGCGACGCGCTCCCGGCAGGGTTTTCCAGCGGAGGTGCCTTGCGGTCCGAGGATCCGGCGACAGTGGCGGGCTTTCAGCGCGCGCGCTACTGGCTGCATGTCTAGGCGGATGCCGACGGGATCCATCTGAACGGCCAGGTTCGGGACGATGCTACGCGCGTCGCGGTCTCGACCTATGCGGCGGCTCTTGTCGGCGGCGATCGTGTAACCTCGGCGCTGACCGAAGGCGATGGTGCTCCGCCCGCTGGCTGGCAGACTGCCCTTCTGAAGCTGACTGAAACCTTGTCGGTGCTCGGGCAGGGCGAGGCACAGATGTCAGGCCATCGCGTGGCATTCCATGGAACGGTCGAGTCGGCCGATGCCGCCGCCCGCCAGCATGCCGCCCTGGTCGAGGCGCTGCCCGACTTCGAGGTGCGGACGCACATGACGGTGGATCTGCCAGCCGCGTTGGCGCGGATCGAATTGCCCGGAGTGCGGTGCGCCGACTCGCTCTCGCGCCAGATTATCGCGCGGCCGGTGGACTTCGACACGGGAAGTGCTGTCCTGACGGAAGAGAGCAAGGCCGTCATGGATGCGCTGATCGTGACCCTTGCACGGTGCAATGGTGATCCGATCGAGATCGGCGGCCATACCGACTCGCAGGGCTCGGCCGATCTGAACCAACGGCTCAGCCAGGCCCGGGCCGAGGCCGTGCGGGACGCGCTGATCCAGCGTGGCATCTCGCTCGACATGCTGGTTGCGCGCGGCTATGGCGAAGCCGAGCCGATTGCCGACAACCAGACCGATGCCGGGCGCGCACGCAATCGGCGGATCGAGTTCAAGGCCGTCGAGCGGGTGGCGCAAAGCAACGACGCCGGAGACGACCGGGAGTGAGACACCGCGGATGCTGACTGGCGCACAACTTGCGACGGCGATCTCGGCCGTGCTCGCCGCGGCGGTGGTCCTCGGCTGGATCCTGCCCAGGCTCTGGGTGCGTCTGTCCACCGCCGCGATCAGCGATACGGCGCGCATCACCGAGATGATCAATCGCCTGCACGAGGCTGACCGCGCCCGCGAGGCGGCAGAGGACGCCAAGGAACTGGCGGAGAACCTGCTGGCATCGCGCGAGGCCGAGATGGAGAACCGTCTTGCTGCGATGCAGGCCCGCATGGACGGCGCAGTAGAGGGGCGCGAGGCCGATTTGTCCGCCGAACTGCGCGAAGCCAAGGCCGACAGCGAGGCGTCGATGGCGGGGCTTCGCAATGCCCGCGCCCGGATCATGGATCTGGAAGCCGAAATCGAAGACTTGCGGCGCGAAATGCCCTGACGATCCGGGACCCGGCGCAGTACCAACAACCGTTCCATTGAAAATTTCATGACGATGTAAACCCGGCGGTTTACATCGCAACGTTCCACCCTACGTAGAATGCCATGGTTTACCTAGCGGCGGGTATCGCACCTGCGCGCTCCGACAGACAGGAGGCCTCAAGTGGCGACCAATCTCAAAATCAATGGCAAGGAGGTGAGCGTCGATGCCGCTGCCGACACGCCTCTGTTGTGGGTCCTGCGGGACGATTTGGATCTGACAGGCACCAAGTTTGGCTGCGGTGTCGCGTCTTGCGGTGCGTGCACCGTACATGTTGACGGGGTGGCGATGCGCTCGTGCCAGACATATCTCAGCGATGTCGAAGGCACCGAGATCACCACGATCGAAGGTGTGTCCGGCAAGGCCGCCAAGGCTGTGCAGACCGCTTGGCGCGAGCTGGACGTGGTGCTGTGCGGATACTGTCAGTCGGGTCAGATCATGCAGGCCGTCGATCTGCTGGCCTGCACAACGATGCCGACCAACGTCGACATCGTCGCCGCGATGGCGGGCAATGCCTGCCGCTGTGCGACTTATCACCGGATCCGCGCGGCCATTCACCACGCCGCCGAGATCATGGAGGGCTGAGCATGACCATCCAGACATCCCGCCGTTCTTTCCTGAAGGGTGCTGCTGCCACGGGTGCCGCCCTGTTCATTGGCGTCAACGCGAAGGGCGCGTTCGCCGCTGCGTCCGGTGTTGCAGACCTCAATCCGTTTGTGCGAATCGCGCCCGACGGCATCGTCCACGTCGTGATCAAACACTTCGAGATGGGCCAGGGCACGACAACCGGCCTTGCCACGCTGGTCGCAGAGGAACTTGATGCGGATTGGGAGACGCTGGCCGTCGACCTGGCGCCAGGCGATTCCAATCGCTACGCAAACCTGTTCTTCGGCACGCAGGGCACGGGTGGCTCGACCGCCATCGCCAACAGTTTCATGCAGTATCGCCAGGCCGGTGCTGCTACGCGTGAGGTGCGGGTTGCCGCAGCCGCCGACACTTGGGGTGTCGCGCCCGCCGATGTGACCATCGAGAAAGGCGTTCTCAAGGCCGGCACGAACAGCGCCCATTTCGGCGAGATGGTTGCCAAGGCAGCGACGCTCACGCCGTCGGAAGAACCCACCGTCAAGGATCCCGCACAGTTCACACTGATCGGCAAGGATGGCCTGCCGCGCAAGGACTCCCGTGGCAAGACAATCGGTCAGACCACTTTTGCGATGGACGTGAAGGTGCCGGGCCAGGTTACCGCGATGATCCTGCGGAGCCCACGCTTCGGCGGCACGCTGGTGTCGTTCGACGCGTCGGACGCTTCGGACATCAAGGGCTTTATCGATGCCAAGGCGCTGCCGAACGGGTCAGGTGTCGCGGTCTATGCCAAGAACACGTGGTCGGCGATGCAGGCGCGCGACATGATCGAGGCCGAGTGGGATTTCAGCGCCGCCGAGAACCGTTCGACCGACGAGATGATCGCCTATCATCAGGGTCTGCTGGACAAGCCGACTTACCAGGTGCGTGAAGGCGGAGACTTCGCTGCAACCGGCAAGGCGCTTGAAGCCGCCGACACGATGCTGGAAATCGACTATGTCTTCCCAAACCTGGCTCATGCGCCGATGGAACCGCTGAACTGCGTGATAGAGCCGACCGCCAACGGCGTGAAGTTCTATGACGGCGCACAGTTTCCCGGCATCACGCAACCGGTTGTCGCCTCGGTCCTCGACCTGAAGCCTGAACAGGTCGAAGTCGAGACAGTTTATGCCGGGGGCTCGTTCGGACGCCGCGCAACGCCGCTGTCGGACTACCAGGTGGAAGCAGCGCTCGCCTTCACCACGCTTGGCGGGCAGACGCCGGTCAAGCTGGTCTGGAACCGCGAGGACGATGTTCGGGGCGGGTACTACCGTCCGATGGCGGCTCAGCGGGCGAAGATCGGCCTGAAGGACGGCAAGATCGTCGGGTGGGACCACCGGATCGCGGTGAAGTCGATCCTGAAGGGCGGGCCGTTCGAGTCCGTGCTCGTGCACAATGGCGTCGACGATGTCTCTGTCGAAGGGATCAAGGACAGCCACTACGACATCCCGGGCATGGCCGTCGGGCTTACGGATGCCGAAACGCCGGTCACCGTGCTTTGGTGGCGCTCGGTCGGGCACAGCCAGAACGCCTATTCGATGGAAACCCTGATGGATGCGGCCGCCGTCGCTGCCGGGGCCGATCCGGTTCAGTTCCGGCTGGACCATCTGGCAGGCGGTACCCCCGATCAGGTGCGTCTGAGCGGTGTCCTGTCGCTGGCCGCGGAGAAGGCCGGTTGGGGCACGCCCGGCAAGCATATGGGCGTGGCTGTGCACAAGTCGTTCAACTCCTATGTCGCGGAAGTGGCCGAGATTTCGGTGCAGGACGGAGCCATCAAGCTGGAGAAGATCACCTGTGCCGTTGATTGCGGGCTCGCTGTGAACCCCGACATCATTCGTGCCCAGATGGAAGGCGGGATCGGCTATGGACTGGGCGCGATCATGCGCAACAAGATCACGTTCACCGAGGGCGAGGTCGATCAGTCAAACTTCCCGGACTACGAACCGCTGCGCATCACCGACATGCCGGACATCGAGGTGCACATCGTTGCCTCCGCCGAGGCACCGACAGGCGTCGGCGAGCCGGGTTTGCCGCCTGCCGGACCGGCGCTGGCGAATGCGATCTTCGCGGCGACGGGAACGCGCGTCACGACCCTGCCGATGACCGATAGCGGTATTGAGTTCGTGTGACGGTAGCTCACGTGATTTCAGGCGGCGTTCTGCGCCGCCTGTTTCCCGATTTACGATACCATTTCTGGGTGTAATTGATTCGGCAACTCGCTATTTGAGTGTGGCCCACGTGCGTTTTAGCACACTGGCGTGCCAAGATACACCTATAGGTTGATCAACACACCTGCTGTGGAACACCTGTGGGATACATAGCCTGCTGGTAGATCTTCCGATTTCGGCGTTTCCAAACTTTTTCAAGGTTTAACAATTGCTTTAGAGGCCGATATTCCTATCATTCTCCCTTATGTTTGCAGATCGCGAAAACAAGACCCGGGTAAACACCGAGCTCCTCCAGCTGATCGAGTTGGGACTTGCCCTGAACGGCAAGTTCTCGGCACGGTCCGCTTCGATTGCGGTCGTCGGTCACGATGGCCTCGTGCGCGACATTCGGCAGAAGGGAAATGTCCCGACCGCCGACAAGGTCGACGCACTCTTCAAGCTGCTGGGGATCAGCTACAATCTGGGAGCCGCATCCCCGAACAACGAAAGCCTTCCGGTCCCTCGTGGGCAGAAGAATGGCCGTTCGGCGCTTCAGTTGATTTCGGTTGGCGGTGACTCGCCGCGCTTGATCGGAAACCTTCCGAATGGCCCGTTCACGTTGCAGGTTCGGTTCGATATCTGCGATCGCCTCAAGGAAGGCTGGTACGGCTTCGTCGATCCATTCCAGAAACCCGAGAACCGCGATATCGTCTTCCTGCGGGACCGGGTTGGGACACCGCAGATTGCAATTTTCCATTCCGGTGCGGCAAGCGATCCGCGCCATGTTGCAATCGAAAGTCTGACCGGCGAAAGGCGTGGCATCGAGTTTGTTTCGGTGACGTCGTACACGATCTTCGCACCGATCACGTGGACCGGTCGGGTATCGCCAGACATCCAACGGTCTTACGATGTCGGTGACGAGGGCAGGCAGTCACGCTTCAATCAACTCAAGGGTCTGGTTGACGAGATCCGCGACGACGCTGCCGTGGAAGAAGTTGACCTCAGCCATATCGAGTTGGTGGAGAAGGCAATTCAGCTTCTCAAGGATCACTGAGGCGTTGGAGACGCTGCACGCTGTAAGGTTGTGCCAGTTCGATTTGGCTCGCGCATCGGTCTCTGTTTTGTTTGACTCTTCGACCCCGAACATGGTTGTGTTCTGATGCGAAGTCCGTCGAAAGTGCCAATGGACGTAGATATTTCAAAACCGCAGAGTAACGTGCGCAGTGATCTTGTTCGCTTGGCCGAGGAGTGTGCCCTTGATGAGGCACTCAAGATCTATGTCTTCTCCCGTTTCTCATGCGAGATTGAAACTCTGGGCGATCACGAAATCGCCGAAGTCTCTGACCTGTTCCTGCCGATCATCATCGACATGAAGTCTCAGATCTCGCGGGGGGGAGTGCAATGACCCCGTTGAACAAGTTCTCGTTCGATAACGACATCGATCATCTTGTGTCATGGTGGCGCGAGCGAGACGGCCTTTTTGTCGACCTGGACAACGTTCTCATGAAGGTCGCGATGCATGCGAAACCGTCGCGTCAGCTCGGACATCCCGTGCCACTTTTGATCGGAACGGAAAGCCTTCATTCCCGCGTTCTCGGCAGCCCGAATCCAAAGCTGCTGTCGTTGAACATTAAGTCCTATTTCCCGGAATACGCATCCGAGGTTTTCGATGGCTATCTCTATGCCTCGGACAACTTCGAGCCCGTTCAGTCGGTCCACTCGCTTGTCGCCAACATGTCCGAAGGTCCGGTCGACTTCAGGTACGAGCGACTTTTGCTGCCGGTTCGGACACGGGTGGGGGCTGAAGCGATTTTGACTTATTCTCGACCAATCCAACTGAATTGACCGACCGCAGGCGCCCGCGCGCGATCAGATCGAACAGATAGTTCAGATCCCGCCTGCTTGAACCAATCAGCCAGTCACTGTCGACGCGGAAGTCGGTTTCGACTTTCCACTCCAATGCGCAAGGGTAGCATCGCGCGATCAGATAGACCGCCGGCAGACCCCGCAGCGCGTTCTTCTGTTTCACGAACGCGAAGATCCAGTCGGGATCGAACTGCATGATCGCGAGCCCGTAGACCAGCAGAATGAAGTCGGAATTGTTGAATTCCTTCGAGACCCGGCCTTCCCGGGCAATGAAGTAGTCACCCAGGTAGCAGACGCTGCCGCGAATGTCGTTCGCGAGCGGTGGCATCAGGGTGGTGTCGATTGCATTCGCGCCATGCCCATAGAGCCGCGCATACTGACGTTCGAGAAATGTCGTCAACGTCTCTTCGTTGAACTGGTAATGCCGTACTGCGCAAACAGCGATCATCTGGCCTTCGGAATTGCGCACGACGACGTAGAACGCGTTCGAACTGGAAAGATCGTTGTGCAGCCAGCTCATCTCAGGCGAAATGCGCCCTTTCTCCATTTCTACGATCTCGCGGTGGATCTCGGAGAAATTCGTCTGTTGCTCAATCGTACGTCCATTAACCTTCAACCGCGCCGAGACGGCGGCGGTTGCTTCAGCCAACTGAAATGCATTAGGCATTTTTTGGTGTTCTCCAAGGAAAGGGCGGCAGATTTCGCTTGGTGACACACTTATGGCAGCCCCGTCCAAGTCCAGATGACACAGTTGCAAATAAGAATGCAACTATTACGTCGAAAGCTGTCACTTTAGTTCTCCCCTCGCGTGTATCCCATCGTCACTGCACGCCGAAACTGTATTTGTATAGCCAAGGTCTTCCCATATTACGTTGGCCAGAAAATCAAGCTTCCACCCCGATCTCATCAGACAACGTCCTTTAACCGTTAGTTAATCGGGCTTAACAGCAGGTTAATATGGTAGATGTTTCTCCCGTTATGGTAGTGCAAGCCCCCCCCTTTTAGAAAACGGTCACAAGCCGCTGCAATGCCCCCACAATCTGGTCCGGATCCCGGACACGTCGAAACCGCTTGATCCGACGCCATTCCGCAGATGCTGACAATTCTCGCAAACTTGGGACGCGTGCGCGACATAAACCGCTTTTGGTCGATTCGCCTCCCGCTGTCCTAACGTCGGTCAGATAGAAGGAAGTGAACTCAGAACCACGTCGATTGCTGCGCGTGATACAATTTGACGTTCTACCGAGAGAAGATGTGCGCGCGGTCCGGAAGGTTCCGACGCCAAATAGATCGCGGTGCGACACGCTGAACCAACGCAAACTTATTGTGCGCCCCGGACCGCTTTGCTGAGTGTCATACATTGTGCGACACGAATCTCGGGACAAGTACCTCCGGAGATGCGCCACCACGTGACGCTGGCAAACAGCCAGGTCGCTCATACATTCCCTCGCAACTGTGCCGGACCGATGCGGTTGACTTACATCCGACGATCCGCCATTCCCCGCCTGCCATGTCAGCGAAGAAGACCAAACCCGTCAATCGAATTGCTGCCGAAAACAGGCGGGCGCGCTATGACTATTTCATCGAAGATACACTCGAGACCGGAATCGTCCTCGAGGGCTCTGAAGTAAAGGCGTTGCGCGAGGGGAAAGCGAATATCACCGAAAGCTACGCGTCCGTCGAGGATGGCGAGCTTTGGTTGATCAACGCCTATATCCCGCCCTTCAGCCATGCCAAGGCCGATGCATTCAGCCACAATGAGCGGCGCAGGCGCAAGCTGTTGGTGCACAAGCGCGAGCTGTCGCGCCTGTGGCAAGCGACAGGACGGCAGGGCATGACCCTGGTTCCAACCAAGCTTTACTTCAGTGAAGGTGGTCGAGCCAAGTTGGAGATCGGTCTGGCCAAGGGTAAGAAAGCACCAGACAAGCGCGCGGTCGAAGCCAAACGTGATTGGCAGCGCAGTAAGGCCCGCCTGATGCGTGAGCGCGGATAACTTCCGCTGAGCGGCGGTTTTTCACTCGCGCGGGCGTAGGCGTAGCCAGCGCGGCAAGGTACCTCCACGATCACTGGTTGGCTCTTGCCGAACCTGTCGGTTCCCGCGCCGACCGGGGCCTGAGAAATCATCGCTCGCTTCACCCCAAAGGCACCGTGGGTAAAACGGGAACGTCTCTGTAACGAAGTAAACGAACCGGCCCTCCAGCATCCCGCCATTGCACTTATCCAATGTGCCCAGGCCAGCGACATGTTCCCAATCCTGCACGTAGGTCCCGTCGTATGGACCGAAGGGCGCGGTTGGTCGCGAACCCGGTTTCAGCCGCCAACTCGACGTCTGGCTGGCAGTCGCAAGATGCAGCTCGAAGCCGTCCGCGGCCCAACCAATGTGTGAGACGTTGCTATTGGCAATCATCCCTGTCGGGACGCCATGATAGTGGTAGATCCCGGAACGATCGACATGGGCGTTGTGATGGTCCATTCCCAGCAGATCGGCGGCCCCAAGACCTTCGAGGTTCCAGCCCGAGGAACGATCGCGGCTGTGGCCGCGCGGGCTGAACGCATCATACCAGTCGGCAGTGCCGGGCCGGATCAGGACACCGTTCTTCGCAATACCAACCGAGCCGCGCTGTGGCATCGGTTGATTGCGCTTGATCGGGTCGGCGGTGACGCAAAAGCGATGGCGCTGCGCCCGAATGCTGTGCGGGTTGCCGGAATTCGGAAACACTCCGGTCTCGTGATCCGGCAAACCGTTCGACTGGACACAGACCTGGGTGTCCGTCCGCGTGATCCGGACCTCGTTTTCATGGGCATGTGTATGGGAGATGGCAATGGCCGTCAGCACGAGCACGGCCGGAATAGCTGTTCTCAACATGATCATCCTCATTCAATGTGCCAGTTCCGTAACTAACGTATGACGGCAGAGGTTCCGTCTGATAAAAATGTTTTATTTCAATAGCTTAACAGAATTCCAGCAACCGATCTTAAAGCTTAGACGAACATATCTGAACGCAGGATGAACCGGGCGGGGTTCTGCCCGCCCGGCCAAAGCATCACGCTGCCAGCGGTTCTCCGCATGGTTCGATCACCGCCAGCGCGGCGTGGGCGGCTTCGGCGCCCATGATGCGGAAGTGATCGTGGAAGAACGTAGTGTGTTGCACGGTCTCCTGGTATTGGTGCGGGGTTAGCACGACGGACAGCACTGGCGTGTCGGTGTCGAGCCCGACACGGACCAGCGCATCGACCACGGTTCCTGCGACAAAGTCGTGCCGGTAGATACCGCCATCGACAACAAAAGCCGCCCCGATCACGGCAGCATAGTTTCCGGTCCGGGCGAGCCGCTGCGCCATCAGCGGGATCTCGAGCGCACCGGGCACATCGAACACCTCGACAGGCATTCCGGGCGGCAACGCTTCGATCAGCCCGATCCGGGCCTGGTCGACGATATCCGCATGCCAGCGCGCCTGAACCAGCGCGATCTTGCGGTCGGTCAACGGGGGTTGGGTCATGATGGTCTCCTTTCCTCATCCCAATCACCCCAGGGCTGACGAAAGGCAGACGCACGCCCAGATGGACGCCGCGCTGTCTCGCCGTTCTCTTTCATCCGGACTGTGACCGTCGGCTCCGGAGTCGCACCGGATCTGCTGACCCTCTCCGACCGGAGAGGCGCTCGCGGGCTTCGGGCCATGGCCCGTCACCGCCGGTGGGGACTTCCACCCCGCCCTGAGAACATGCCGGAACCTTGCGGCCCGACAGGGATCAGCTTATGCCGCGAGGACCGAAAATCAATCGAAAGAAACAGGCCGGAATGAGCCATCCCATGCCCGCTAGCCGCCGTCTCTTGGCCGCGCTGGATGTGACCTGGACTGCGGCCGAATTTGCCGACGTCGACGGCTGGCGCGTGCGGCGCGGGCTTGGCGGTGGCAACCGGGTTTCGTGCGCGTCGGGCAGCGGAGATGTGAAGGCCGCCGTGGATGCGCTGGCGGTCTGGGATCAGGGTCCGCTGTTCCAACTGATCCCGGGGCAAAAGGAACTGGACGATGAACTGGATGCGCTCGGCTACCGTATCCACGAGCCTGTGGTTTTCTACGCGGCATCGGTCGCAGATCTGATCGGCGAGCAGAGCCACATGGCGGCGGGCTATCGCTGCCATTGCCGTCCTGCGATCATGGAGGAGATCTGGGCTTCGGGCGGCATCGGCCCCTCGCGCCTCGCGATCATGGATCGGACAACCGCGCCGAAACAGCTTGTGATGTCTCGCTCTGGCGACCGCCCGGCGGGCGTGGCCTTTGTCGCTGTCGATGGTGATGTCGCAATGGTCCACGCGATTGAAGTTCTGGAGAAGTATCGCCGCACGGGCGCCGGGCGCCTTGTGATGGAGGTCGCCGCACGCTTCGCAGCCGAGCAAGGCGCGACATGGTTCACGCTCGCCGTTACGGTGGCCAACGCACCGGCGCGCGCACTTTACGAACGTCTGGGCATGGTCGAGGTTGGGCGATATCATTACCGCATCAAACCGGAGGGTGACGCATGAGCATCACGGCCCTGAACCTGCCACTACCGGATCCGCTGCCCGAAGATGTGCAGGTGCTGTTCGACAAATGCACCGCCAAGCTGGGCCTGATCCCGCACGTTCTGGTCGCTTATGCGCACCGTCCCGAGAAACTCCGTGCTTTCAGCCTGATGTACAACGACCTGATGCTCGGGCCGTCGGGTCTGACCAAGCTGGAGCGCGAGATGATCGCGGTCGCAGTGTCCGCGCGCAACTCCTGCTGGTACTGCCAGGTGGCCCATGGCGCACAGGTGCGTCAGCTTTCGGGCAGCCCGGAGTTGGGTGAAGCGCTGGCGATGAACTGGCGGGTAGCGGATCTGGACGACCGGCAACGTGCGATGCTCGAGTTCTCACTGAAGATGACCGAGAACTCTTCGGCCATCACCGAAGCAGACCGCGATGCCCTGCGCGCGGAAGGCTTCAATGACGAGGACATCTGGGACATCGCTTCGGTCGCGGCCTTCTTCAACATGTCGAACCGCCATGCCAGCGCGGTGGCGATGAAACCCAACCCCGAATATCACGCGATGGCGCGGGGCTGAAGCATGGGTGCGGGCCGCTGGGCGCGCTGGCTGGCCGTCGCATTATCGGCCAGTCTGGCAGAAGCCGCGGATCTAGGCGCGCCGGAGGGTGCGGTTGCGACGGCGGATGTCGGCCCTCGGATCGAGATCTACGACTTTCCGACCGGTCCGCTCGGGCCTGAACCGCCGCCAATCCTTCGTCTGCGCGGGGATGTGATCTGGCACACCTACCGACTGGATGATCCGGACGCCAGTGTCGAGGCAGTGATGCAAGGGTATCGCACGAGGGTCGCAAGCCAGGGTTTCGAGACCTTGCTGGACTGCGCTGGTCGCGAGTGTGGCGGTTTTGACTATCGTTTTACCATCGGACTGATTCCGGCACCGGCCATGCGCATGGATGTCGAGGATTTCGCGCATCTGTCGCTGAAGGATGGCACGGACTATGCCACGATCCTCGTGAGCCGGGTTCTGCGTGCGATCTTCATTCAGATCGTGACGGTGACGCCATCCGGAGAGGCCATCGAAATCGTCGAGGCACCCAAGGTGCCCGCCGGTGCCGAACCCGTGCAGCCAAAGACCGAAACCGATCGAAACCTGCTCGAAGTGTTGCTGCGCGACGGCCATGTGCGTCTGGCTGACGTCGACTTCGCGACCGGGGGTGCGACTCTCGCGCCCGGATCCGAGGCCAGGCTGAGCCGTGTGGCAGAGCTTCTGAACGGTCGCCCTGACCTGAACGTTGTCGTGGTCGGCCATTCCGACAATGAAGGCAGTCTCGATGGCAACATCGCCTTGTCGCGCAGCCGTGCGCAGGCAGTGGCGGATGCCCTGGCAAGACTGGGTGTCGATGCGCTGCGGCTGGAAGCGCGCGGGATCGGCTACCTTTCGCCGATTACGACCAATGATACGCCGGAAGGGCGTGCAATGAACCGGCGTGTGGAACTCGTAATCCGGGATTGATGCCGCCCGGCGGAAAAGGCGGGGCGCACCGAATGCGCCGCGCCCGCAGTCTCAGTACCGGTAGTGGTCGGCCTTGTATGGGCCTTCCGGGGCCACACCGATATAATCGGCCTGGTCCTTGGACATTTCGGTCAGTTTTGCGCCAACCTTCGCCAAGTGCAGCATTGCGACCTTCTCGTCCAGATGCTTTGGCAGCATGTAGACGTCGTTCTTGTAGGCGTCGCGGTTGGTCCAAAGTTCGATCTGCGCCAGCGTCTGGTTGGTGAAGCTGGCCGACATCACGAAGGACGGGTGGCCGGGCGCGTTGCCCAGGTTCAGCAAACGGCCTTCGGACAACAGGATCATGCGATTGCCCGAGGGCATCTCGATCATGTCGACCTGATCCTTGATGTTGGTCCATTTGTGGTTCTTCAGCGCGGCGACCTGGATCTCGTTGTCGAAGTGGCCGATGTTGCCAACAATCGCCATGTCCTTCATCTCGCGCATATGCTCGATGCGGATGACGTCCTTGTTGCCGGTTGTGGTGATGAAGACATCGGCGGACGAGACCACATCCTCCAGCAGCACCACCTCGAAACCGTCCATTGCGGCCTGCAGCGCGCAGATCGGATCGATCTCGGTCACCTTCACGCGTGCGCCTGCACCTTGTAGCGAGGCGGCCGAGCCCTTGCCGACATCGCCATATCCGCAAACGACGGCGACCTTGCCGGCCATCATCGTGTCGGTCGCGCGGCGAATGCCGTCGACCAAAGATTCCTTACAGCCGTACTTGTTGTCGAACTTCGACTTCGTGACGGAGTCGTTCACATTGATCGCCGGGAACGGCAGGTGGCCGTCGCGGCTGAGTTCATAAAGACGATGCACGCCGGTCGTCGTTTCTTCCGAGACGCCAACGATCTGATCACGCATCTTGTTGAACCAGCCGGGGCTTGCCGCCATCCGCTTCTTGATCTGGGCCTTGATGACCTCTTCCTCTTCCGAAGATGGCACCGGGATGATGTCCTCGCCCGCCTCGGCGCGTGCGCCCAGCAGGACGTAGAGTGTTGCATCCCCGCCATCGTCCAGGATCAGGTTCGGGCCGTCCGGGAACATGAATGACTTGTCCAGGTAATCCCAGTGCTCCTCGAGGGTCTGACCCTTGACGGCGAAGACCGGGATGTTTGCCGCAGCGATCGCCGCCGCCGCATGGTCCTGTGTCGAGAAGATGTTGCACGAGGCCCATCGCACGTCCGCGCCCAGTGCGGCCAGCGTCTCGATCAGCACCGCGGTCTGTATCGTCATGTGCAGCGCGCCGACGCTCCGCGCGCCCTTCAGTGGCTGCGCATCGCCATATTCCTCGCGCGTGGCCATAAGACCGGGCATCTCGGTCTCGGCGATATCGATCTCTTTGCGGCCGAAATCAGCGAGGCTGATGTCCTTGACGACATAATCGTTCATGTTGTGCTCCTGGAAACGGATTTCAGTCCCGGGCGGGGTTGGCGGGCCTATATCAGGCAGCCGGTTACTCGACAATGTATGTGACCCGGCCTAAAAGTCGCGGCTTCTTAAGGCACCGGGGGATCGATGAC
This sequence comes from Paracoccaceae bacterium, assembly GCA_050043005.1. Classification (GTDB taxonomy): domain Bacteria; phylum Pseudomonadota; class Alphaproteobacteria; order Rhodobacterales; family Rhodobacteraceae; genus Thermohalobaculum. The sequence goes on along the minus strand of JBHJIZ010000150.1, from coordinate 21,553 downwards.
CAAACGCGCCTGGCAACGGATGCTTTCGGGCCGCAGGCTCGACCTGCTCGATCCCGCGCCGCTGGATATCGAGATCGAGGACATCGCGCACGGCCTGGCCCGCGTTGCCCGCTGGAACGGTCAGACGCTGGGCGCGCACCCCTATTCGGTTGCCGAGCATTCGCTGCTGGTCGAGCAGATCTTCTGCATCTACCGCCCCAAGGCGACTGTCGCCGACAAACTGACCGCGCTGCTGCATGACGCCCCGGAATATGTGATTGGCGATATGATCTCGCCCTTCAAAGCTGCGATTGGCATCGACTACAAGGCGTTTGAGGCGAAGCTCGAGGCGGCGGTTCACCTGCGTTTCGGCCTGCCTGCTGTTCCCGACGTCGCCCTGAAGAAGCAGATCAAGCGCGCCGACCGTGCATCGGCCTTCTTTGAGGCAACGCAGCTTGCCGGTTTCACGGATGCCGAGGCCGCCAAGTTCTTCGGACGGCCCCGCTTCAGGGGAGCCGCAGAGATCCGGCTGGACCCGGCGCCGACCCAGGCCGTACAAAGCGCCTTTGTGGATCGGTTTGCGCAACTCTACGGGAAACTCCAGTGACGTACCTTTTGCGTTTCTTCATAGGTGGGCTGACCGGAGGCTTCGTCGGTCTTGCGGCACTGTTCTTTCTGGCGCCGCTTCAGCCCGGGGATGCGCCGGTGACGGGTTCGACCGCTATCCGGTCCGAGGCCGAGGGTACAGATGCCCGGCGTCACCACTTGCCCAACGGAATGTCCATTGCGACGCGCCTCGATTGGCCGCTGATCGAGGGCGAGAACCTGCACCAGTACGATCGCTTCGGGCTGGCGTCCCGCACGGGGGACAATACGCGCATCCTGCTTGCCGCCGCGAATGCTCGCACGCCCGAGCAGATGTCTGGTGTGCTGATCCTGGTCGATGCCGGGGGAACGCGCACGACCGCACAGAAGAAGATGCAGGCCTTCATGGACCGGATCCGTCCCAAGTTGACCGAGGCGACCGTAATCCACGAGGCCCAGCCAACCGAAATTGCCGGGTTCGGCGCCGCGTGGGGCGGGTTCCGCGCCGAGCAGGAGGGCCGGGTCGGTCGCCGTACGGTGCAGGCGCGCTTCCATCTGATCCATGTCGACCGCAGATCGCTGCTTGCCATCGGTGTCTCCACAATCGGCTCCCGTGCTGGGAACCAGTTGCAGGACATGCTCAAAACTCTCCGGGCTGAAAGCTAGAGAGCCGCCCCAACAGTCGCGATGAACACTGTGCGCCGTGTGATTGTTTCGGAGTTCAGCTTATGATTTGGTCGCTTCGTGCGTGCAACGCAGGTGCCAATCGCGTGGGGCCGGTCTATACAAAAGGTAGCGCATCCCTTCAGACGAACACCACAGGACGATCCCATGAACTACCGCCTGCTTGGCCGCACCGGCATCCGCGTCTCACCGCTCTGCTTTGGGGCGATGTCCTTCGGGGCCGAGGCTGACCAAGCGACCTCTGCCGAGCTTTACAAGACCGTGCGCGAGAAGGGCATCAACTTCATCGATTGCGCTGACGGCTATTCCAAGGGTGCCGCCGAGACGATCCTGGGCAACCTGATGGCGCACGAACGCGATGAGTTGGTGATCACCACCAAGGTGTTCTCGCCGATGTATTCCGAACCCAATGCCGGAGGTTCCTCGCGCCGCCATATCGTCCGCGCGGTCGAGGACTCTCTGAAGCGCCTCAAGACCGACCGCGTCGAGGTTCTGTTCCTGCATCACCATGACGGCTCCCTGCCGTTGGAGGAAAAGCTGCGCACGATGGAGGACCTCGTGCGCGCGGGCAAGGCGCTGCATGTCGGGATTTCCAACTATTCCGCGTGGCAGATCGCTTTGGGTCTGGGCATTCAGGACCGCCATGGCTGGTCCCGAACCGATGTCCTGCAACCGATGTATTCACTGGTGAAACGCCAGGTCGAGGTCGAGATCCTGCCACTTGCCGCCGATCAGGACCTGGGTGTGATCACCTACTCGCCAATCGGTGCAGGGTTGCTGTCGGGCAAATACAAGGGTCAGCAGGCAGGTCTTGGCGAGGGGCAGGGGCGGCTCGGCACCAACAAACGCTACGCCAAGCGCTACTCATTGGACTCGATGCAGGAAACGGCGGACGCATTTGTCGATTATGCCGAGGCCAAGGGGGTGCACCCGGTCACCTTGGCGGTCTCCTGGGTCGGCTCGAACCCGGCGAGCACGGCCCCGATCATCGGCGCCCGCTCGGTCGAACAGATCCAACCGGCCCTCGCCGCTGCGGACTTCGAGATGACGCCCGAGATGCGAGCCGAGATCACCGCGCTCAGCCCAACACCTGCGCCCGCTACGGATCGGATCGAGGAGGCGGGGTGAACAACGAGGTGTTCGTGAAGCACTCGGTGTAGAGTCTGTAAACCCAGAGCCTAAGTCCCGCAGGGTGCGGATTCTGGACAATCTAACCGTTTTAGGGCAATGATTGCTGGAGAAAGAGGGGGGCGACCCTCTCTCTCCTTACCCCGCTGGAGGGGTTGCGAACTGCGCCTGCCTAGGACACGACGCAGCCCGGAGATGACTTAATGGCGGCATTTTTGCCCCCAAAGTCTCCCCACAACTTCCAGTGCGGGGTCTGGCCTGCGGCGCGCAGGTGGTTCCGTGAGGCTTGCCTCACGCTCGTTAGGAGGGGGTGTCATCCCCTCCGCGAACCAAGAAGGCTCCACCAAATACTGTGGAGCCTTCATTTTTCTTCGGACGGAAGTACCATCCCTTGTCTCTCACGAACACTATGTCATCAGGCGGAGCAAGTTTCGCGCTGAGGTTTCCTTTCGGATTCTTACCACTGATGCGAACACCCCGACGCAACAACGTCTCGTAGAGATCGCCGATCAGCACTGGCTCAGGGTGAGCCTCTCTTAGTACCTTGCGCGCAGCTTCAACAATCTCATCGCGTGTACTAAATCTGTGGGGCTCCGTTTGACTGGCAAACTGAGGCCGTAAGGACTTAGTAGTCTCTGTTGGTTTAGCAGACTTAGTCTCTAGGGGGCGCTCCATCGTAGCCAACCCCTGATCAGAGAAGCGTGTATACATCCGAATAAACGTCCGGATTTCAGAGGCTTCCTTCTCAAGCTCCTCGAGCCTCAGATGGGCTTTATCTAGGACTGGATCTCTCATGATTAGCTACTAACACGATTGCCTTAGAGTCGCAACCGCTTAGAGCTTAGAGAGCTCTGCGAGAGAACATGAAAGGAACGTTAGAGCGCATCTTGATCGCTTGTTCGAGTGTTCTGCCAATTGCTTGCACGCCCCCCCATCCTCCGGCACACTCCGTCGTATTGGAGGACCGGATGCATATCGTATTTCTCGAATTGGATACCGATAAGGAATGGGCCGTCTGTTCGCTCGGCCCTGCGTTCCTAGCGTCCATCGCCCGCGACAAGGGTCATACCGCCGAGATGCTTCGCATTCCGCACGATCAGCCGATCGACGAGATCACCGCGCGTACCCGAGAAGCGAACCCGGATCTGATCGGAATTTCGATGACCTCGCGCCAGTGGCTCCGCGCGCAAGAGATCGCCCCCGCAGTCCAGCCCATCGCTCCGGTCATCGCCGGCGGCCTGCACGCCACGTTTTCTCCCGATGCGATCCTGCGCGAACCGGGCTTTGACGCCGTCTGCCTCGGCGAAGGAGAAGCCCCCTTTGCGCAACTCTTGGACCACCTCGCAATTGGAGGAACTCTCGAAGACAGCCAGATCCAGAACATCTGGGTCAGGGGTGGACCCCATCCCGGCATCGCACCTCCGATCCCGGAGATCGACACGATCCCCTTCATGGCCCGCGACATGCTGGATGAGCGCTGGGGCGTCGTCCACATGACGACGCAACGCGGTTGCCCGTTCCCCTGCACGTACTGTGCCGCGCGGATGTATGATCAGCTCTACGACGGCATCGGAAAATACGGACGTCGCCGGTCGTTGGAATCCGTTCTCTCGGAACTCGAGCACATCCGGGATACGGACCAGCTTTCCTACGTCATCTTTCTGGACGACACCTTCACCATCAATCATCCTTGGGTCTTCGAATTCTCGAAAACCTTCCCTGACCGCATTGGTGTCGGCTTCTCGCTGCACGCCCGCGCCGAGACCATGAACCCCAAGCTGATCGATGCTCTCGCACGTGCGGGCTGCAAGCACATCGTCTATGGGGTCGAAAGTGGGTCAGAACGTATCCGGCGCGAGGTCATGAAGCGCCCAGTCACCAACGAACGCCTGATCGATGTTTTTGAGCGGACCAAGGAGGCCGGGATCATGGTCACCGCCAATTACATGATGGGCGTGCCGGGTGAGACGGTCGAGGACATGCAGGCTACAATCGACCTGCACCACCAGCTCAAGCCGCTCGATTTCGGTTACTTCGTGTTCTACCCGTTCCCTGGCACGGCGCTGTTCCAGACCTGTAAGCAACGCGGCTATCTGCCCGAAGATTGGTGGAGGATGCCTGCCCGTCATGACCAGTCGATCCTGACCCTGCCCGAGATCAGCCAGGATGACATCTCGACCAAGTTTGCCCAATGGACCGCAGTCCGCGCAGCCGCTCAGATCGAGCGCACCGGAGCCGCCATGGCGGCGTGCTGATGTGCACGCGAAAACGGTTTCGATCCTGATGGACGACCCGTCTATACCGTTTCGCTAAGAGCTGGAGTCACAAACGCGGATCGAGTGAACACCCGACAAACTGGTCGCCACAATCGGACGGCTCATGTCTTTTTCATCTGGGTTCTCTGAGTGGAGTTCGGCTTCTGAGGGCTGTACTGGAGCACTCTCTCAAGTGTCGAGTAGGTCACAAGGCGCCCGACGCGCGAAGCTATGAAACGGCTCGAACAACCATCCAAGCTCTTCAGCTAGCGGCTGTCCGCAGGCGTGAAGTTCCACTGCTCCATGGCCAGAAGCGCGTCACGGCCTCCGTGCTTCTCGATCAGCACGGCTTGGTCTGCGTGGGCGCGCCGGTCTGCGTCTTCTGGATCTAGGATCGCGTTCAATCGGGCGCGGCCCTCGGCCAAAAGATCCGGTGCGTCGGCGGAGATGTTGCTTGTCTCGTCGGGATCGGAGGACAGATCGAACAGCTGAGGTGGATGTCCCTGAGCGTAGTGAACGTATTTGTACGAACCCCAGCGCAACATGGTGATCCCGACCGGACACCCGCCATCATGATACTCACTGATCACGGTGCGATCCGGGTCGGCTTGATCCAGAAGCGACCGTCCCGAGAAGCCGCTTGTGGGGCGTCCCGGCGACACCGTTTCGCAGATTGTCGGCGCGAGGTCGATCAGGCTGACCGGATCGGTTCGGACACCATCCGGTGCAACGCCCGGGCCTGCCATGATCAACGGAATCTTCGCGGCATCATCGTACATGGTCGATTTCGCCCAGAACCCTTTGTGTCCAAGCATTTCGCCGTGGTCAGATGTTAATATCACCAGCGTATCCTTGGCCTGTCCGGATGACTCGAGCTCTGCCAGGACCCGGCCAACCTGATCGTCCAGGAAAGCACAAAGCGCGAAATAGGAAGCGCGCCCGATCCCACGGGTTCTCGGATTGAAGTAACGGTCATGATCGAAGAACTCTGCGATCTCGGCAAGCACCGGATGATCGGGAACGTCCTCGACGGGACCCTCAAAGTCTTTCGGATCAAACCGGTCAAAGTACTCCTGTGGGACGATCAAGGGGTAATGCGGAGAGAGATAACTGACGAAGGTGCACCAAGGCTGAGTGGGAGCGTCGCCGAGCCAGCGGCAGGCCTCGTTGGTTACGCGGCCATCAAAGCGCGTGTAGTCGGTTTCGCCTCGCCCGATCATCTCGGACATCTCCGCCGTTGCGTCATAATTGGGGAGCGGCTGGCGCAACAGACCCTGAACCCACCCAATACCATCCGGGATGTGGATGGGTTCGATCTGACGGTCGAACCCTGTCGGGTCCGTCTGGTTCCGGTAATGGAGCTTGCCGATCGAGGTGACTGGAACACCCGCCGCCTGGAGGTGATGGCCCCAACCGGGGACGCGCCCATCATATGCCTCGGCCGACGACCAGTACCCGACTTCATGCAGGTATCGTCCGGTCGCTATTGCAGCGCGGGTCGGCACGCAGATCGGGGACGGGGTGTATGCCGCGCTGAAGCGCGTTCCGCGTGCGGCCAACGCATCGATGTTGGGTGTAAGCGCGGTTCCCGCCGGATACCGGCCGGACGGATAGCAGCCGAGCCCCCAGGTCGAGAGCTCGTCCGCCATGATCAGAAGAACGTTCGTCAGCGTCACGCCCTCGCAAATTGAACCATCCGTGACGGATCATATCGAGGTCGGGTTGCGGCGCCAGTGCAAACGCCTGTCGCCGGCTTGTCGCAGATCAGGACGGCTTGCAGGTTCTTACGCCGATGATCGCATAGGCCGGGCAGAATTTCACGAAGGCCGTAGCGAGCGGGATGATGCCGATCAGGCCCCAGAGGCCGATGGTGCCCATTGCCCACAGGCCCAGCAGGATGATTCCAATCACGATGCGCTAGATGGCGTCGGTCGATCCGATATTCGTGGTGAACTTCATGATGATCCTCTCCGGATGAATGATGCGCGAACGCTGCCATACATTCACTGAAAAGAATATGATCCAGATCAATCGCAATCCGTTCGATGTCGGACAAGGCTCGACCCACGCACGATTGGTGTAGGCACATCCAGAATATTGACAGCCGAACCGGTCTGCGAAATCTTAACGCGTTTGTATGGAGTACCGATATGTGGCGCCTGGTGTTTGGATTGCCCCTGCTGCTTTCCGGGTGTGTTGCGGAACCTGACGAGGGTGTCTGGCCGCCTGGGCCATTGCGAACCCACTACCTGGTAAGCCTGCAGTCCGATCAGTTCGATCCGAACGCCTGTGCTGGTGGCCACCCTGATGTCTTCACAGCCGAGATGGCGGGACGGCGCGTGACCGTTCCGTTGACCCACTTCATCAGCGCATTTGCCAGCAGGGTTAACCGCGACAGGTCTGCGCGAGTGTTCAACGTAAGCAGCGAAGGTCCGGATGGCTGCCCGGGCGCACCGTTTCCGGCAGTGAAGCTACACATTAAGTTGGCACCAAAAAACGCCTTTGGACGAGCAGGGAACTCCGAGCCCGCTTCTGGAGCTGCTGCGCTATGAAGCGGCGAGTACAGGTTTCAGTCTGTGGCGCGATCATATCGCCGAACGCCGCGCTAAGGGACGCTGCCGCAAACCCAACCCATCCGTCACCGTCTGCGAGACGACGTTGAACGACGCAGACGTAATTCGGAATAGCGTCCTGGAGGGTGTTTTGATATTTGCCGAGAAGATCCCGCCATTCTCTACTGGCGATCCATTCGTCATCAGCTGCAATTCCACAATGTCCTCGTGCAAGATTACTGACTGGTTGAGCGAGGATACGTACTTCTCCATGGGCTATGCGCCCAGGATCACGACCAACCGTCAAGCTGCCAATCTATGGGTCAAGTTGAGGCCGGTCGTCGAGTATTATGCACGCGGCGGTGGTTCAAAGCCGCCCGTGATCGGGCAGTCTCTGGGGAATGCAAACTGAGGATTTGATCTGCGGGAGGAGAAGGGTTGGCCGATCACCCAGCAGCGACAAGCGTTTCCGGCTCGTCTGCGGGAAGGATTGTATCGCCCGGGCGAACGATCGTGAACTGGACCGGTGCACGTGCGGTCTCGACTTTGTCACCGATCTGCGTCGAGGTCGTGAAGTAGCTTGCATCCAGATCGCCCTCATCCGGGAAATCTTCCCGGAAGTGGGCGCCGCGAGAATTCTCGCGCGCTAGGGCGGCTTGCGTGATGGTCTCGGAGATTTCGGTTAGCGAGGCCATGTTGAGCCAATCGTGCCAGGTCAGGTTGAAGGCGAGGGTGGCGTCGTCGACGCCGATGGTCGCCAGTTCGTTCTGGATCGCGGCGATCTCAGTCTGGCCTCGCGTCAAGCCGTCCTCGGTGCGCATGACACCGACATGTGCCCACATCGCGTCCTGCAGCTTCCGGCGCAGCGGCTGGATCGGTGCAGGTTTCAGCGCGAAGGGCACGGTGGCGCGGGCAATCTCGGCGTCCAACACCTCTGGATCCGGATCGCGCAGCGACATGGTGGCTATGTCGCGGCCCATGACCTCTCCCGCTACGCCCCCGAACACCGTCGAGTTCGCGACCCCGTTGCCGCCGAGACGGTTGGAGCCGTGCGCGCCTCCGGCGTCCTCTCCGGCGACGTATAGACCCTCGAGTGCCGTGCGGGTGTCCACGTCGACCACGACACCGCCCATCATGTAATGCGCTGTGGGGACGACCTCGACCCGGCCTCCCGCAAGATCGAAGCCGCAATCGGCACAGCGCTGGACCATACCCTTGAACTTCGACGCGACGTTCTCCGGTCCGAGATGCGACATCGAGATATAGACACCTCCGTTCGGCGTCTGGTTCGACTTGCGCATCTCGGCATAGATACCGCGCGAGACGACATCACGCGTTGCGCGCTCTCCCTTGGCGTCATAGTCGAACATGAAGCGGTTGCCGGCACCGTTGAGAAGCTGTCCGCCAGCGCCGCGCAGGCCTTCCTCCAGCACCGTACCGGTCATCTTGGAATGCTCGCCCGCCAGAAGACCGGTCGGGTGGAATTGCACCATCTCCATGTCGCGCAGCGGCAACCCGGCGCGCAGCGCCATGGCGAGCCCGTCCATCGTCTTGTCGCCCGAAGGCGTGTGGTAGCGGTACATGGTGGGGCCGCCACCGGTCGCCATCAGGACGGCTTTGGCACGGACCAGCCGGAAGCCGCCCGTGCGCATGTCGATCATCAGCACGGCTGCCAGCGCCGACCCGTCGCGGGTCGGGATCATTCCGATCGCTCGATGTTCCTGCAGCTTTTCGACGGGACGGGCGAGGACCTGCTCCATCAGACGATTGATGATCTCGATCCCGGTCAGATCACCCTTGTGGACGGTACGGTCTGCGGTCTGCCCGGCAAAGGCCTTGTGGTGGACGGTGCCGTCGGGATTGCGGTCGAAGAAGCAGCCGATCTCGTTTTCAAGTTCATGGATGCGTTCGACGGCAGTCTCGCACAGGCGCCATGCCATATCCTGGTCCGGCAGCCACTTGCCGCCGATGACAGTGTCCATGAAGTGCCGTTTGACGGAGTCACCTGGGCCGGTCGAGACGTTGTAGCCACCCTGGACCATCCGTGTGCAACCGGATTTGCCGATCAGACCTTTCACGGCGATGGTGACTTTGGCGTCTGGGGCGGTCTGCAACGCGTGCAGCGCACCGAACAACCCCGCCCCGCCGGTACCAAGGATCAGGATGTCGGTGTCGTGACGGTCGATCTGCATCGGTGCGGCTCCAACGGGTTACTTCGGCATCCTAAGGCAGCCGATCGAGCGAACGAATGCCTTCATGCAGGTTTTCCTACCTCGAATATGTAGCGCCCGAGCGAAAAGAAATACTCGCCGCGTGCTTCGAGCGCGTCCTGTTCGGCGGCCCAGGCCTCGATCTCCCCTTCAGACAACGTTCCCAGACCGCGAACGATGCCAGTCGTGAAGGCGACCGCTGCTGCGCTGTACGATCCCGGACTGCGGTTGAGATTGATGATCTGGTAGCAGGAGACCTGCTTGACGATCAGACCCGCCCCGCGCAGCAACGGTGCCAGTTTTCGTGGGACGTCGCTGTGTGCGACCGAGGTCGTTTGAGCGCGCATGATGCGTGCCATGCGATCGGGGTGTTCCGAATACCAGGCAACACTGTCCCAGTCTGTCGTGAGGAGCAGAGCACGTCCGCCGGGCCTCAACACGCGGGCGATCTCGGCGCAGAATGCGCTAAGGTCGGTCATGTACTCGGCAACCTGCGTGCTGACTACGACGTCGAAGGTACTGTCACCGACCGGGATGGCCGTGGCATCGCCAAGCGAATAAGACAACCAGGGGCTTTCGTTTCGGTCGGTCGCCCGCCGCACCATGGCCTCGGAGATATCGACCCCCAGCACGCGCCCGGTTGGCCCGGTCTGATCGGAGATCTCGGTGGCGAGGAAGCCAGGACCAGAGCCGATGTCGAGCACATGTTCACCCGGCCGGATCGCAAGACGCTTCAGGGTATCGAGCCGCTGGGCGGTGACATCCCGTCCAAGATAGTTGGCTTCCAGAGCCTCGGCTTCCGCATCGTCGTACTGCAGGAGTGCCATACGGTTCCCTTCTGGTGTCAGAACAGGCCGCACGTCTCAGATCGCCTGGAGGAAGAAGGTCGTCGAGAGAAAGAACGAACAGGCGACTGCCGCAGCCGCCCAGCCCTTCTGCCACGGCTGCCATGGCGTGAGTTCCAGCACGAGCAGGCGCATCCCGCCGAAGAAATGAACCGACAACAGGAACACGAGCCCCCATTCGGCGATCTTGACCGGTGTGTAATCCGTGAAGCTGAGAAATGCGTCCAGATCCTGCGGCGCCGTCAGTGCGCGGGACAGAACCCAGAAGTGCACCGGCAGGAACAGCGCGAGCAGCAGGCCCGACACCCGGTGAAGGACATAGGCGTACCAAAGCGGATGACCGCGGCGCAGATGGCTCATGGTGTCACCGTCACGGCCGCCACTGCGTTCAGGCCCATTGCGAGCAGTCCAAAACAGGTTGCACCCGCGAAGCCGTTGAGGGCAACGCCCCGGACACCGAACCATTCGTGCAGGATCGTGCGCAGTCCGATCGCAGCGTGGATCGCGACAGCGACCACGAAGGTGCCGTAGAAAAGCGCCCAGAGGACCGAGCCTTGCGTACGGCCCAAAATCTCCTCGGCAGTCAGGCCGTCTTGAACGGCATAGATCATCACGGCGATGTGGCCGAGCACCAGCGGCGCCATCACGATCGCCGAAATTCGTTGCAAAAGATAAAGGCGCATTTCCATCAGCGGCCCCGCAATGCGCGGCGCGCCGTGGCGCGCTTCAGTCCGGCAATCGCCGTCAGTGGGTTCAGGCCGTTCGGGCAGTACTGCTGGCAGTTGCCCATGGAGTGGCAGGCATGGCAGCCGCCTTTGCTTGAGACAGCATCGAGAACCCGGTCGCGCGAGCCATCCTTGGCGTCGTTGATCAGCGTCCATGCCCTGTTCAGCGCCGCAGGCCCCAGGAACTCCGGGTTGCCTGTAACCGTGTCGCAAGCTGCGTAGCAAATCGAACAATTGATGCACTCGATCCCGGCATCGGCGTTCGCACGGTCAGCGTCTTCATGGACGATCGGCGCGTAGCCGTCCGTGCGCGTTTCCGTACCTTCAAAGACGCCGCCTGCTTGGACCCATTTCTCAAAGAACGGGTCCATGTTCGCGGCGAGATCCTTGATGATCGGCAGGTTACGCAAGGGCGCGATTTCCATCCTGTTCGCGTCGAGCACCTTCTGCACATGGGTCCGACAGGTCCAGCGTGGCACACCGTTGACCATCATCGCGCAGGATCCGCACATGCCAACTCGGCAGGCAAACCGGTAGCTCAGCGTTGGATCTGCCTCTTGCTGAATCCAGGCCACGACGTCCAGTACCGTCTGGCTTTCGTAACGTGGCACATCGAACGACTGGAAGCGGCCACCGTCCGGGCCGCCCCGCCAAACCGAAACCTGCATGCTGTCGGGTGTGCTCACGGACCCTCTCTGGATTGTGTTGCCCGGACGATCGTGCGCGCCCGGCTCTCTCGTTAGTGTGGATGGTCCTGACGATCAACGTCACATGCTTTTCACAAGGATTTGCGCTCCTATATAGTATTTCACACGTCTTGAGTGGAGCCAAAAGCATGACTAGATTTCTTGTGGGAATACTGATGGTTCTGGCCATGGCAGGCCAAGCGCTTGCCTCGGACTGGAAGAAACTGTTGGACCCGGCGGATTTCGCGGCGCTGATGGATGATGTCACGGTTCTGGACATCCGCGCTCCGAAAGCCTTTGCGGAGGGGCATATCGAAGGCGCATTGAATGCACCTTACGGATCGTGGCGCGGGCCGAAGTCGAACCCCGGGGCAGCTTTGACCGATGTTACTCTGACCGAACGGTTACAAAGCCTGGGATTGACCAAGGCGACCCCTGTCGTCGTGATCTATGCCGGAAAGAACGTGACAGATTTCGGAGCAGCCGCGCGGGTCTACTGGACGCTCAAATCAGCCGGGCTCACGAAGATCGCGATTCTGAATGGCGGTCTGAAGGCATGGACTGGCGCGGGCAATGCGTTGGCCAACGCTCCCGGGACCGTCGAACGCTCGACCGAGGCGTTTTCTTTGTCCGACGACTGGATGATCACGCGTGACGGCGTCGTCGATGTGGTGGCTGGACGGACCGATGCTCAGATCATCGACGCGCGTCCGGTCGAATTCCTGCAGGGCAAGAAGAAGCACAAGGCTGCGAAGGCCGCCGGGACGCTGGCTGGTGCGGCGAACGTTCAGCATTCGACGTGGTTTACCGGACCGGGCAAGGTAAAAACCGAGATTACGACGGCCGAAGATGTGTTGCGCCTGGCCCGCGAAGCCGGGGTCGAGGATGGCCAGTCTCGTCCAATCGCGAGCTTCTGCAACACCGGACACTGGGCCGCCACGAACTGGTTCGCGCTGTCCGAACTGGCCGGGATCGCCAACGTCAAGCTGTATCCCGAAAGTATGGTCGGTTGGACCAATGCCAATCAACCGGTCACGGTGACCGAATAACAGGTCAAGGCAAGGCTACTTCAAGCGAGCAATGATCGCGTTCGCCCGTTTGGCCGAGAACGCGTCCTTGTTCATTTTGAAGGTGACGCGGACGCCGGGGTTGTCTTCGACGCCCATGATGGCGCGTGCCATCTTGCGTCGCAGGCTCGCGTCTGTCGTCAGACCGACAACGGCTTCCAGTGCTCCGATCAATGAACCGTCGCTCTTACCCTCAACCTGTCCGCGTTTCAGGGCGGTTTTGTCTGGCACGCGGGTACACAGGAACAGCACTGTGCCGCTGCCGCAACGCGCGACTGGCTGAAAGCAATCGGACATCCAGTGCATCTGTGCTGCGAGCCAGGGCTGGCGCCAGTGCTGATAATCCTGCTGCACGACGACCGACCGCCCGGCGATCAGGTGCGGCATGTAGTGTTCAGCGATCCAGTCAGCGGCCGCGGGTGTCTTTCCGGCATCGATAAACAAGATCTCGATCGGCCCATTATCCCAGGATATTTCCAGGATCTCACCCGGATGCAGCCTTACGATGTCTTGCCAACCGCGCAGCAACTCCTTCACAGCGCCGATCATGCTATCGCCAGGGAACGGCCGGACCCCAGCCGGATAAAGATAGCGCTTCTTCTGTTCGGCCTGGATCGTAAAACGGTCGTAGGCGTGCACCAGTGTGTCCCGGCCGCCGTCGCGTACGCCTGCCGCGAGCCTGGCGGTAGAGCCGCCAACGAAACATCCGAGATCGATTACTGCGCCCGCTCCCCTCGCGTAATCTCGTGTCAGCCAATAGAGAAGCGCACTCTCTTCGTCGCTGAGCATCGTGGGGACGGTCAGCGCATCTTCCGGCACAGTAAGGGCGTCTGCCAACCAAGGCCGCCTGGAAAACGGTTCGGGGATGTTGGGACGCATGCAGGTACTTTCAGGCCAAACCCCTCAAGGAAGTGTTGCACACCGCAACCTTTGACGACAACCGCTACCGCGTTTCGTTTAGCGACCAGTCATAGTCGGTGGACCAAAGCGCGCCGATGCGCTCTAGATCAGCCTTGAGTGATGCGTCGGCATAGACGCGAAGATGCGCGAGAACGCCTGCTTCGGAGTTGCCGAAATCCTCGAGGAACCAATCATAGATGCGTGACACAACGATCTTTCCGTCGACAACACTGACACCGCGCGGATCGTTGACATAGGCCCGTGCCGCGGCATCAAGGTTGGCATCCAACGCTCCCGCAGTCCAGGCATCCGGTTTCAGGTTCGGACAGCCGATCGAGGCGCAATTGACCGCGTAGTGGACCCGCGGGTCGTTCCAGATCGGGCGTAAGATACGGTGTTCGATGTCATTCAGGGTCAGGTCTTCCCCTTCTACCGTGATCAGCTCCTTGCCCCACGGGCCACTGCCGAACAGGCCAGGCGAGATGTCGATGTCACGGATGCTGGCGACGGGATAGTGATCCAGCACGACCTTGACCGTTAGCGCGTTGTAGAGGTTGACCCAGAATGCGAACTGTTCGTCCCTGTTCAGCGTGCTCACTGGCACAGCGGCAAGCGTATCGAGATAACCTTGCAGTGCCTGGGCATCCGCGTTCGAAGCCTTCAAACCGGCATAGTCGAACACGGCCACGCCCGAGGATGCTGGAGCGAGATGCTTAGACAGCAACGCGCTCCACGCCGAATGAGCGATCGTCGTGGTCGAGCCAGCGTCGTGCGCCTGCCAGCGGTCCCACAGCTTTGAGCCGGGTGCAAACAGCCGTTCACCCGAGCCGAACGCGGGCAGAAACAGCAAGACAGCGAACAACCCGACGGCTTTCAGCAGGAGCTTCATGGCGACCTCGGCAACTTTGATTCCGACATCAGACGTAGGTGTGCTGACGCGGGGGCCAACTCACGCCGGATCACATCATCTCAATGACGCTACCACTCAAATGCGCGATCGATCCCAGCCAACTTGCCGCCGGTGAAGGCCGAGGCTTCGAACGACATGGCGCGTAGATCCTCTACCTCGAGATTGTGGACCGAGGACTTGCCGCAAGCTTTGGCCAAGGCCGTGATTTCCATGGTCATCGCGGTCAAATAGCGGGCGACGCGTTCGGCCCCAGCGGCGGGATCCATGCGTTTCTGCAAGTCCTAGTCCTGCGTTGCGATACCGACGGGACAAAGCCCGGTGTGGCAGTGGTGACAAGCGCCCGGCGCTGTTCCCAGCGCCGCATAGTCGTCGACATAGCGTGGCGAATTGCAGCCCATGGCAATCATCGCGCCGTTCCCGACCATCACCGCATCTGCACCCAGTGCCAGGCACTTGGCGGCATCGACACCGGATCGGATACCTCCCGCTGCCACCAAATCGACCTTGCCGGTCATGCCGCATTCGTCCAACGCCTCGCGGGCCGCACGGATGGCCGACATGGTCGGAATGCCGGTGTGATTCAAAAGCAACTCGGGCGAGGCGCCCGTACCACCCTCGGCCCCGTCCACCACAACGACATCGACTCCGGCCTTGGCAGCGATGGCCACATCATAGCGCGGGCGCGTCGCACCCATCTTCAGGAAGATCGGCACCTTGTAGTCGGTCGCAATGCGCAGTTCCTCGACCTTTACGGCCATATCGTCCGCACCGAGGAAATCCGGGTGACGGATGGTCGAACGTTGGTCGACACCCTCGGGCAACGTCCGCATTTCCGACACGCGCGGTGAGACCTTCATTCCCAGCAACAGGCCTCCGGTCCCGGGCTTGGCGCCCTGGCCCACGACCATCTCCAACGCATCGGCGCGGCGCAGGTGGTCGAGATCGATCCGGTAGCGCGCAGGCGACATCTGGTAGAGCAGCGTTTGCGACGCCTCACGCTCTTCCTCCAGCATGCCGCCTTCGCCGGTGCAGGTCATCGTGCCGACCTTGGAGGCGCCATACCCGAGTGACGCCTTCGCGGGTGCGGAGAGTGCCCCGAAGGACATCGACGCGATGTAGATCGGAATCTTCAGTTCAACTGGCTTCTCAACGATGCCGCGCCCTGCGCCCAGCACTGTCGTCGTGTCGCAGCTTTCTCGATACCCCTCGAGCGGCAGTCTCGTCATCGTGGCGGGTACGAAGGTCAGGTCGTCGAAAGTTGGCATCCGCTTGTTGAAAGTGTTGTAGCCGCGCACCTGGTACCGACCCAGCTGGGCCAATGCGTGAACTTCCGAGATCGCCTCGGGCGTCCAGCGGGTCGAACCGCCTTCCGCGTATGAAGACGGGACTCCTGCTGGCCGGCCTTCCACAGCACCTGCGTCGCGGAAGCGAATCTCGTCCTCGGGCGCCATCTCGAACGGGTATTCGTACGGAGTGGTTTCGTCGGTCATGGCTCAAGCCCTCTAGCGGATTGCTCTGGGCGGTTCTGAGCCTCGACCTCCGTGGAGAAATCGAGGCTGGCCCACTTCATGGACGGAGTGCCCGTCACGATCAGGGTATCCAAGCGAGCCTACGCATCAGATCATCAGCCATGCGCTGGCGTCACGGGATTCAAAGTACCAAAGGCGCTGGCCAGAGATCATCTTGCGCCAGTCTCGCGACGTGTCTTTCAGACCCAGGGGCTCGAGAATCTCGTCGACTTCAGCGACCTCTTCGGCGGTGGTTTCCACGACGTTGACGTCAACGCCCAGGCTTTCGACAGGACCGGCGACCCAGACCTCTCCCTCCCAAAGTGCATCAGCGCACGAGGCCCCGGCGCCGCCCAACGCGATGATCCTGCCCCGGTGCGCCATGAACCCGGACTGATAGCCGATCTTGCCCTCGACCACGATATTGCCATCCTTCATGGCGACGCCGCAGCGCGGGCCCGCATCGCCCTTGACGTGGATCGTGCCACCGGTCATCGCCGCGCCACACGACATGCCCGCGTAGCCACCGACCGTGATCAGGCCCCTTGACATGCCCTCGCCCAAGGCCCATCCGGCGTTGCGTTCGATCGAGTCCTTGGCCCCGGTGTTGAGCCCGCCGCAGTAGTACCCCACCGAACCTTCAAAGGTGATGTCGATTCCCGGGGGCATCCCGACGCCGAGGTTATGGCGAGATAGTGTGTTGATGACGCGGATCGGCTCCCCGCTGGTGTATGCTTCCTTCAGGTCCTGATGCACCTCGCGGATCGGGCGCTGACCAACGTCGACGGTGACGGTCATGCAGCCATCCTGCGGTTGCCGACACCCCAGATCCCGGTCAGGGAAGGCCCGTCGTAATTGGTAACCTCGGCTTCGTCGGCGAATACCCGGCGCACAGCCTGTTCCTCGGTCGCGGCGGCGAGTTCGCCACCTTGTTCGATCGCGACGATGGGCTTCATGGCGAACTGGTCTTTTGCGAAGCCGATCCCGTCTGTGTTCGCGATCATGTAAGTGAAGACACCATCGATCGACGTGATCGATTTCTTGAGCGCCTGTTGCATCGTCAAACCTGCCTTCATCTGGTCCGAGACCCAGACCGCGATCAGCTCGGAATCGTTGCCGGTCAGGAAGCGATATCCTTGGCGTTCCAGCTTGGCCCGCCAGGTGAAGTAGTCGGTAATTTGCCCGTTATGAACGATGGCGACATCCGCGAAGGGGCGTGCCCAGAACGGATGCGAGGCATTCGGCAGAACAGAGCTTTCGGTCGCCAGCCGGGCGTGACCCAACCCGTGGCTGCCAATCAGATCGCGGACACCGTGCTTTTCGGCAACGTCTTGCGAGGACCCGGTGTCCTTGATGATCTCCAATGACCGTCCGCAGGATTGGACTTCGAAACGGTCAGTCATCTCGTCGGCATCGGCCACCCACCGCGCGAGGTCCGCTGGGTCCGAGATGACGCCGCGCATACAGTAGTGACCTGCTTCGGAGGTCACGAAGGTTGGCTCCTCCAGCCAGTCCGATCCGTGTGCTTTCAGGATATCGCGAAAGCCGGCCATGTCAGCATCAAGCCCTGCCTTGTCGAAACCCATGCCCCGCAGCACGTAGCCCGTATCACGCGGGGCCCCGTAGACTGCGAATCCGGTGGAGTCCGCGCCGCGATGCTCCTGCGCATCCATCAGTTCGACAAGGTCGTTGCCAACCCGCCCCGGCGCGCCAAGTATCCTGCCAGCGATCCCGCACATTCGACATCTCCCTGCTGTTGTGTATACTGTATTCAGTATCCATTATCTGTGCAAGCAGGATAAACCAGAGATGGGGCACCCGATCCTGCGGGGCAGACGACAACCAACCGCGGGGACAAGGCAGTCTCCGCAGAGAGGCAGAACTTGGCGCTGAAAAGCATCAGATCCGAACGCAAACGGTTGGCGGACGAGGTTTATGATCAGTTGATGGACGCGATCCTGTCCGGTGAAATCGGTACAAACGACCGCCTGGTTCAAGAAAAGCTGGCTGCCGAGATGGAGATCAGCCGCACGCCCGTCCGCGAAGCACTGTTACGGTTGGAGCAGGACGGTGTGCTCGAGACCTCGCCGCGCGGCGGGTTTGTTCTGTACCGGATCACGCAGAACGAGATCCGAGAGTTGTATCAGGCGCGCGCCGCGGTTGAGAGCCAGGCAGCGCGGATCCTCGCCTCGCAGAACGACGGCTTCAAGAACCGCGAGTTGCGCGCGACGATCGAGCGGGAGGAAAACATCACCTCGCCATCCGTCCGTGCCTACTTCGATGCCAACCGCAGGATCCACCGGCGGTTCGTGGAGCTTATCGAGAACCGCTATCTGCTCGAGATGTTCGACAACATCTGGAACCGGGGGATCGCTTTCCAGCTGTTCTCTGCCATCGAGAAGGTCGACCTATCGAAATCGCTGGGTGACCATGTTGCCTTGGTCGAAGCGATCGAGACTGGCGACAAGGGCGTGGCGCTGGAGGCGTTCATTGATCACATTCAGGACGGGTTCGATCTGCAGATGGAAGCGGTGGCGAGCGACTAACTGGACGAGCCTGGCCGACGGCCGAGACGACTAAACGGATCGCTCCGCGCCCATCGGCTGATGCCGTGCCGCGTCTTGTCCCAATAGTACGGCGCGACGATCAGTTCGATGACGGCCTTCCAGGCTGCCGCTGCACCCAGCGTCCAGTAAATCGGCAGTGTTGGCAGCACCCAAAGCAGGCCAAGTGTTTTTCGTCGCCACAGCGCCAGCGTGGCACAACCCAGCATCACCACCTGTCCTGCGATCAACGACATAGCCAGCGGAGTCCGGGCCCAACCCGGCATTGGATCGAGGAGAATGGGCGCACCGTTGATCAATGCGATGAGAACTGCGATCCAAAACACCGGAAGCGCCAGGTAGGTCACGGCACCCCCCAGGAATAGAATGTTCAAGCCGACAAAGCCGCCCGGACCAAGATCGCGCCAAAGCTGCGCGGGTGAGCGCATGTGACTGAGCCATGTCATCATATAGCCCTTCAGCCAGCGCGACCGTTGCCGAATCCAAGGAAGCGGGCGGCAGTTGGCCTCCTCCCACGTTACGGTCTTCAGGACATCGCAGCGCAGGCCGCGCCGCGCCAACCTCATCCCCAGATCGGCGTCTTCGGTCACGTTGTGCGCGTCCCAGCCGTTCAGGTCCATCAAAGCCGACCGGCGGAAGTAGACCGAGGTGCCGCCCAACGGGATCGGCAGGCCCAGCCGCTGGAAGCCGCGCAACAACACGTCGAACCAGATTGCGTATTCGATCTGGAAACAGCGCGTGATCCAGTTCTCGGTCGCGTTGAAATAAGCAAGCTGGCATTGCACGCAGGCAATTTGCGGGGGCGCCCGGCGCAGATGCTCGGCAACCGACAGAAGCTGGCCGGGGTCTGGACGGTCCTCGGCATCCAGAATGCCGATCACCTCACCATCGCAGAAATCCAGCGCCGCGTTCATCGCGCGCGGCTTTGTCCGAGGGCGCCCGTCCGGGACGGCCAGCACCTGCACCCAGGGTGGAAGCTCGGCCAGGTCTGCGGCCAACCGTGTGGCGTCGTCGTTTTCCTCGAGCAGCAGCTTTACGTCCAGCAGCTCGCGCGGATAGTCCAGACGCCCGAGCGCTGCGACAATCGTCGAAATCATCCCGGCTTCGCGATAGAGCGGAATGAGCAAGCTGATCTTCGGCAGCGGCCTCCGGTCGGCCAGCGCCACCGTACCCTCGGCGGCTTCCATAGGTACTTCGACCGGGCCGCTCGCAAACGCCGCCGAAAGCCTGAGCGCCATGGTCATCATGTTCAGGCCAAGAACCAGGGCACACATGACGGCAAAGCCGAGGCTGGAATGCGCGATTAGGGCGGCGCCGCACGCGAGCAATCCGCCGAGGCAGGTCCAGCGTACTGTGCCCAAGGCGCGCACGCTTTCCTCGTCCGGCGTTCGGTGTGCGGCATGCGATGCAATCTGCTCGCCGCACATCCGCAGGATTTCCCGATCAATGCTGGGTTGGTCGGCCACCGCGAAGAAGGCCATGCCATGGTCGGGAGCCATATCGTTCAAAGCTTGTTGGCGCTGGTCCGGCTTTCCCGTGACATAAACCGGTATGCCGCCGATCTGCCTCCAGGGCAGAACCCGGTGACGCAGGGTGGCGTAGATCTCTGATGGCTTCAGCGGGCGTACCTCTGGCGGATCCTGAAGCAGATCTGCATGGCCGATCTCATGCAGCTCCGCCTGCATGCGTGCGACGGCTACATCGCTGACCATACTATGCGAGATCAGAACGTCCGCGATCGGTGCGTTGCTGAGCGCCTGAGCTTCGCGCGCGGCGCGCAGTTGCTCGTCGGAAAGTACGCCGTCCTCGACCAGCGCCTCGCCCAGCGACAGCGCCCGCGCTGGCTGGTCCAGGGCCTGACCGCCTACCAGCTCGAATCGCAGTTTCGCCATTCCGGCTTGCCAGTCATGGATTAATAGAAATTTCTTCGAATGCTTGGCAGCCGGCGGTTAAGGGGGTCTTAACGGAACGGGCCCGCGGCACGGGGCAGAGTGGCGAACCCGCTTTGAGATCATGCGGGCTTGCTGATCTCCATAAACACGTGGCCATCGTTGGTTCCGTAGTGCCGTGCGACGTTCTTCGTCCAGGATCGCCATTCGTCCGCGGTGACCGAATAGCAACCGTGATTGGGTTCGAACACCTGAACAGTATCGTCGCCATACCGGGTATGGAGAATGGCGTGCGCACCGCGCGTGGGTTTGCCCTGCTGGTCCGTGTAGGAGAAGTAGAAGGTATGGAGCGCCATGGTGTGCGCCGCGACAGTGTAGTTCGATAGATCATCGTCTGCCGTGATCTCCTGAAACTCCAGGCCATGCTTGTTCACGAGCTTCCTGAGATACGTCTGCCCCTGAAAGACAAGATCGATCGACGCATCTGTCTGGTCGCGGATGATCTGGTTTGCCTTGTCCTTCAGCGCGCCCAAAATGCGCGAGGCCTGGTGCGTGCCGCCCATCACGGCCTTCGCGTAGTGGATACAAAAGGCGAGGCAACTGCCGAAGTTCCGGGCGCGTTGCATGACAGGTGCGCTTGTCCCATGTGCTTGCATCACAGTCGATTGACAAAACTGTACCATGCGGATCGCCATTTCTGACTCCTTTCAAAGATTATTGCGTTTTCTGCGATTTAACAGAACTTTGATTGATCTGTACTTTGATTACGGCGCTTGTAATTATTCAGATCAGTACAATTTATTTAATTTTATATCGTGGTTTGTGAGGTCTGATACAGAAACGTCCACGAATCGGTATTGCACCAAACAACGCGACAGCGGTCGATTGGCCGGGACATGTCTTGGCGCGTGTAGAATCCTCGTGCCGACGATTCACAATGTGCGACGCGACCGAATCCTCCGACCACCGCAACGCGAGCCAGTTCAAAGACAAGAAAACGCAAGAGCAAGACAACTGACAGCAAGACCAAGGACACCCACCGCATAGAGATGCGAAACCAGTCAGG
>JBHJIZ010000149.1:0-5793 GCA_050043005.1 Paracoccaceae bacterium | reverse complement strand
GACATCGTCGGTCAGCGCGATACTGTCGCCCGGGTCTTTCCGCTCTGGGACGAAACGATACCGGGCTACGAGTTCGTGCTCGGGTTCTATTCCTTCGGACTCGAGGAGAACGGCGACTATTTCCGGGCCGAGGAACTGGGCCGCGAGGCACTGGCGTTGCGTCCGGACAATCCCTATGCCGTGCACGCTGTCGGCCATGTGATGGAGATGAAGGGGCGTCAACAAGGCGGCATTCGCTTCATGTCGGACAATGCGCATCACTGGGGCTCGTCGAACTTTGCCAATCACCTCTGGTGGCACACCGCAATGTTTCATCTCGATATGAATGACACCGCAAGCGTGCTGGACATCTACGACAATCACCTGCGCGGAAGCGGTGAGGGCGAGCGCTACGAGGAACTGGACTCCTCCGCACTTCTTTGGCGCCTGAAACTGCTCGACGTCGATATGAACGGGCGCTGGGCCGAACTGTCCCGGAAGTGGGCGCCCGCGGCCGAAGACACGCTTTATGCGTTCAACGACGTGCACGCCATGATGGCCTTCGCCGCGGCAGGTGACGCGGACGCGAAACAGACGCTGCTGAATGCGAACGAGCGTTATCTCGAGCATGCATCGGACGCCAACGCCGCCATGAGCCGCGAAATCGGATTGCCATTCTGTTTGGCGATTTGTGATTTTCAGGACGAAGACTACGGGTCTTGCGTCGATCGCCTCGTGCCCGTGCGCTACATGACCCACAAGCTGGGCGGGTCCTTTGCGCAGCGTGACATCATCGGCTGGACGCTGCTCGAGGCATCTCTGCGGGCTGGGCGTCACGAACTTGCCCTGGCTCTGGCGAATGAGCGGTGCGCTCTGAAACCGTCAAGCGCGCAGAACTGGACGTTCGTTGCGCGGGCGTATGAAGGTCTCGGGAATCACGACGGTTCGCGCAGGGCAAAAGCGCAAGCCGAGGTGCTGATCGCGGCCTGATGCCAACCGCCGCCCTGTCTGGCTGGCTACGTGCCAGCTATGCGCCGCGAGATGATGCATGGTCCGTCAGATCCAGCGCAAAGCGTTTTGCTACACTTCGGACCCAAGCGCATCCAAAGCGTCCTTGTGCCTGATTACTCCGTACGCCTGCGCGTTGCGTCGGCTCGATCGAACACCTCGGGCTTCAGTTCAGCAATCATGCCGCTGCCTTCCGGCAGGTGCAGGTGGCCATCCTCCAACACGGGCAGGCCGGTCGCGAGCTCGTTGTACCAGCCGGTATAGAACGCCCGCACGCTCTCCTGCACCAGGGCGTTCGGGGCGTTGATCGTCAGATTCGTACACGCCGCCCAGGCCAGCGGCCCGGTGCAATCGTGCGGGGCGATTGGCAGATGGAAAGCGTCCGCCATGTCGGCAATCGCTTTGGCCTCGGTCAACCCGCCGCACCAGCCAAGATCCATGATCACGACATCGACGGCTTGTGCCTCCATCATTGCACGGAAGGCCGCGCGCGATGCCATGGTCTCGGACCCAGCGATTTTTGGACGGACCTGTCGGCGCAAGTCGGACCAGCTTGAGAACGCGGTTGCAGGCATCGGGTCTTCGATCCAGTAGATGTCGAACGGTTCCAGGGCGCGCGCGATTTCCGCCATGGCGTGCGGCTGCCAGAGCAGATGCATCTCGGCCATGATCTGCATCTGATCTCCGACGGCGTCTCGGATCTTGCGGAAGGGTTCTATTGCCTCGGCCAGTTGCGCGGGCGTGATCGCCGCCCCGTTGCTCTCAGTCGCGGCATAGTCGAACGGCCAGATCTTCATGCCCGTGATTCCCTGCGACAGCAGGCTCTCGGCAACTTTGCCGGCATCAGACAGGAACCCGTCCAGATCCTCGTACGGTCCTTCGGCGTCCCCCAAACCCCAGTTGTCGGTCTTTTGTCCAACCCCGCCACGCACATAACGGTATCCAGCACATGTGTTGTACGTTCGGATCCGCTCGCGCGACCGTCCACCCAGCAGGCGCCAAACCGGCTGATTCAGGTGCCGCCCCCACAAGTCCCACAGCGCCATATCGATGGCTGAGTTGCCTCGGACTTCGGCCCCCGCACCGTTGTAACCAACGTAGGGATGTAAGATCTTCCGGATCGCCTCGCGGTTGCGGGCGTCTTGCCCGATCAGCATTTGTGCCGCCGTGTCATGCACGTAAGCGTCCGTTGCCGGAGCCGAGAAGAAACTCTCGCCGGTGCCGCGCTGGCCGTCCTCGTCCTCGATGATGACCCAGAGCAGGTTGGGAAACTCGGCGATCCGTAGCGTCTCGACGGCGGTGATGATCATGGTTGTGCCTCCCCGGGGCCTTGCGCCGGTATGCTCCGGCATTCTAAACGGTCGGGAACACCATGACGGGGGACGCCATGCGGCTCAAGGACAAGCGCATCTTCATTACGGCTGCGGGGCAGGGGATCGGCCGCGCGAGCGCCGAGGCATGTATCGCCGAAGGCGCGCATGTGATCGCGACGGACAAGGATGCGGGATTGCTGGCCGGGCTGGAGTGCGAGACGGCGGCACTGGACGCACTCGACGGTGCCGCGATCGTAGCGATGGTGCCGGGTGTGAAGGCGGACGTGCTGTTCAATTGCGCCGGGTTTGTACACGCGGGCACGATCCTCGACTGCACTGACGATGAATGGGACTTCGCCTTCAACCTGAACTGCCGGGCAATGTTCCACACCATGAAAGCGGCGATCCCAGGGATGCTAGAACGCGGCGGCGGCAGCATCATCAACATGTCTTCCGCCGCGTCCTCCGTGATGGGTGCGCCGAACCGCTTCGTCTATGGCGCGTCCAAGGCAGCCGTCATCGGGATGACCAAGCAGGTCGCAAAAGAGTATGTGGAACAGGGCATTAGAGCCAATGCGATCTGCCCTGGCACGGTTGATACGCCCAGTTTGCACGATCGCCTGCGCGCCACCGGAGATTACGAACAAGCGCACAAGGACTTCATTGCGCGCCAGAAGATGGGACGACTGGCCACGGCGGATGAGATGGCGGCGCTGGTGGTCTACCTCGCCAGCGACGAAAGTACCTTTATCACGGCGCAGGAATTCGTCATCGATGGCGGCTGGTCGATCTGAGCCAATGGTGGGCGGGGCGCCCACCCTACGAATTTCGGGAGGAATCCAATGAAACTGATGCGTGTCGGCCCACAGGGCCAGGAGAAACCTGCGATGTTGGACGGGTCGGGCGTGATCCGCGATATCAGTGACTATGTTGATGATATTAATGGAGAAATCCTGGGCGCCGAAGGATTGGCAAAGCTGGCTGCAATCGACCTGAGCGTCTGCCCGGAAGTCGCCGCTGGCACGCGGATCGGCCCGTGCGTCGGATCACCAAAAAACGTGATCTGCGTCGGACTCAATTATACTGACCACGCGATCGAGACGAACAATCCGATCCCGACCGAGCCAGTACTGTTCTCGAAAGCAGTGACGTCGCTCTGCGGGCCCAACGATGATGTCGAAAAGCCGCGCGGCTCGACCATGCTGGACTGGGAGATCGAGCTGGCGATCATCATCGGCAAGCGGGCGAAATACGTCAGCGAAGACAATGCGTTAGACTATGTGGCTGGGTTCGCTGTGTTCAACGATGTCTCTGAGCGCGAGTTCCAGACCAAGCGTCCGGGTGGTCAGTGGCTGAAGGGCAAGAGCCACGAGACCTTTGGCCCGCTGGGTCCTTGGATGGTGACGAAGGACGAGGTCGAAGATCCCAGCGATCTTGCTATGGAATTGAAAGTAAACGGAAAGTCCATGCAGAAGGGCTCGACCAAGACCTTCATCTTTCACCCCGCGACGGTGGTAAGCCACATCAGCAATTTCATCACGTTGGAGCCGGGCGACATCATCCCAACTGGAACGCCTCCGGGTGTCGGCGCGGGCATGAACCCACAGGTTTTCCTGAATCCTGGCGATGTGATGGAGCTGGAAATCGAAGGCTTGGGTGCACAGAAGCAGACCGTCGTCGCGGCCTGACGGCGCTGCTGTCAGAGGCATGCCGTTTTGACTGCCTCATTGGCAACACTTGGGGGGTGTGACGGTTCTGCTGTCTAAGGCTTCCTCTGCGTGTCCCGACCTAACTCCGAGAAATCACCTTCGCAGCAATGTAGAAGATCTCGGTTCTGTTTCAGGTTCTGGAGCCGGACACTTCGTCAGGTCCCTTGAATTTGGGCCGTACTCTCAGAGAAAGCAGCGGTCGGCTGCACGGCAGCGGTGGAAAGGACCGCGCCGTCTGCAGTACGTTGTCCTGCTTGAGCTCAGGCTGACAAGCCGCAGAACCGGGCAGGTCGGATAAAAGGCGTCATCGGCTATTTCCCTGGCTCTGGTCGAGCCGGCGTACGCTCAAGGCTGACGTCAGCTCGCTGCCATGGGGGCTGCAATGTCCGAGGCTATAGCCGCCTCGGCGCCGCGCCGTCTGGGAAATTCTGCGAGTCCGCTAAGCAGCAGCCACTTCGGCAGAGCCTTGCACGCCTGCGCAGAACCACTCACCCGGATATGTCCAGCGGCGATCTCGCTCTGAAGGTCACGAAATCCACGCCAGGCTTCGACAAACCGGCGAATGTCCGCGCTCACCGTCACATCAGGATCATAGCCCGGATGTTTGAGGCACATATCGACAACGCCGTCTTCGACCAAGAGCCAGAAACGGCCAAAACCTTGATGTGTGCCAGTGAATTCGAACTCCATGACGGTCCGCCCGGCCGGCATGGCTTCGACATTCAGACGCGTGTGCATGCTCCAAGCGAGAAAGGCCGGATCGAGATCTTCGGTCTCCATGTCCCGCGCCCACTTTTGCCCCCAAGCGGCAAGTTTCATGATGATCGGGTCGAGATCGCGTCCAGCATCGGTCAAGCTATAGATGTGTCCGCGGCCGGTCTTCATCGGCCGGCGCTCGATCAATCCAGCATGCTCCAACTGCGCCAGACGTTGGCTCAGCAAGGTGGCCGAAATCTTCGGCACGCCGCGGTGAATCTCGTTGAAGCGCGTGCAACCGTCGATCACGCGGCTGATCACCAGAAGTGTCCAGCGTTCGCACAAGACCTCTGCGGCGAGCGCCAGAGGGCAATACTGTCCATATCCTTTATACGGCATCGGTCCGTTCCACGATTGCTAACAACGATCGGACAATGATCCGTGAGTCGTCAGACTGCCGCAACTACAGAATCTGCAGTCCTCCATATTCCATAGTTTCGCAGCTTCCCGAATCTCTGCAGAATCCCTCTGAGACAGACAGTTCGCACTGAACGTCTTCGCATTGAACTTCGGCGGGGGTCGTGATGGATTTCGAGGTACTGAGGGCGCGACTGGGCGCGGGACTGATCAAGGACGGAGAACCGGGGTACGACGAGGCCCGACAGGTCTGGAACGCAATGATCGACCGACGCCCGGCAGTGATCGCGAAGTGCCAAACACCTGAGGACGTATCGACCGCGTTGGAGACTGCCAGATCCGCAGGTTTGCCCGTATCGATCCGGGGCGGCGGACACAACATTGCCGGCTCGGCAGTCGGTGACGGCACGGTGATGATCGATCTCAGCGCCATGCAGTCGGTCGTGATTGACCCTGGACGCCGTGGCGCCCGGGGCGGCGGGGGCACGACCTGGGCCGCAGTTGATGCTGAAGCTCAGCGGCACGGTCTTGCGACGCCGGGCGGGGGTGTCTCGTCCACTGGCGTGTCCGGGCTGACACTTGGCGGCGGCTTCGGCTGGCTCGCACGGCAGCACGGACGGGCGATCGACAACCTGATTGCGCTGGAGATTGTGCTGGCCGATGGCCGGATC
>JBHJIZ010000148.1:0-5898 GCA_050043005.1 Paracoccaceae bacterium | reverse complement strand
AGCGTCGAGCCGGACGGCGCGGGACTGCGGATCGCTCTCGGCGATGCGGATGACCCAGCGACGCAGACCTTCCCGGCCGAACGGGACGGATCGTTCTGGCTCCACTACGGCCCGGTGAACAGCGTCTCGATCGAGGAAAGCCTGGCTTCGGGCGTGGTGCCCGAACTCGACCGGTACATTCCGGCTTGGCAGATCCTGCAACCGGATTTCGACCGCGCGCGGCTGGAGGGCCGGATCGCTTTGGTCGCTGTCGTGGATCTGGGCCGTATCGACGAGCGTCAATCCCCGCTGGGCGAAGTGATCTTCGGCGTGGAAGCGCATCTGCAGATGATCGAGATGATCCGGGACGGGACGTTCCTGCGCCGCTTCGACTGGATGTCGCGGGTGGAGTTGGCGGGTCTGATCCTGGGTGGTCTGGCGATCATCCTGTTCGTGCCGTTGGCGAGCCCGCTTCACGCGGTGATCGCGACGACGGTCGGGATCATGGCAAGCTTTGGCGTCTCGCTGATCCTGTTCCGGACGGGTCTGCTGATCGATATCGCGACGCCGGCAATCGGCTGGACGGGCACCGCCATCGGCGTGATCGCCGTCAATCTGATCGAGCGCGACCGGGCGCGCCTGCAGTCCGAGATTGCCCTGCAAAGCGAACGGGCCGACCGGGCCTTCCTTCAGGGGGAACTCGACGCCGCCGCGCGGATCCAGATGGCCCTGCTGCCATCGCGCAGGTTCAGCAAGGACGGCAAGGTCGATCTGGCCTGCTATATGGACCCGGCGCGCACGATCGGCGGCGACTTCTACGCCCATGTGCTGATCGATGACCGGCACCTGTTCTTTCTGGTGGCCGATGTCTCGGGCAAGGGGGCCGATGCCTCGCAGTTCATGCTGCTGTCCAAGACACTCTGGAAAAGCATCGCCTTGCGCACGGGCAGCGCGCTGGATCGTATCCAGCTGGACGCCAACAGCGAGATCACGCGCGAGAACACTGCGATGATGTTCGTGACCGGGCTGGTCGGTATCCTGGATCTGGACACGGGCGAGCTGAGCTATTCCTCGGCCGGGCACGACGCGCCGTAGCTGTTCGCAGACGACAAGGTTCCTCAGCAACTGGATGCCTTTGCCGGTCCGCCTGCAGGCTTGGTCGACGGGATGGATTTCCCGGTCGGACACGTGACACTGGCGCCCGGTGACCGACTTTGTATCTTCACGGACGGCGTGACCGAGGCGATGGACGACGACCGCGATCTTTATGGCCTGGAGCGGTTGGAGGCCGCGTTGGGTACGGCTCCACCAGGGCTCGACAGTTCGGCCCTGGTCGACCACGTCGTCGGAAATGTGCGGACATTCGCGGGGGCTGCCGAACAGTCCGATGACATCACGCTCATGGTGATCTCTTTCAGTTAGACCCTGCTGTGCGGCCGCATCGCCGCACGGGCTGGTCATTGTTCAGATCGCCGATTATGAACGCAAACCGCCCCCCGAAGAGGTCTCGCCTGCATGCCGCGCATTGTTCATTTCCTGTTGCACGTCCCGAAATGCGCGGGAACGACAGTCGAGGCGCACTTCCGCACGCACCTTCGGGACAGGTTCCTGATCGCGCCGCGCTGGGAGAGCGTTCTGCGCAATTTCATAGGCAATCGGTATCCGGATCTGACGGCCGCCGGACTTGCCGATGTGCAGGTCGCGTCCGGGCACTCGCTGAACGTCGCCATGAAGACCCTGTTTCCTGGGGCCGAGATCCGCGAGTCCGTGCTGCTGCGGGATCCGGTCGGCTATCTGCTGAGTTTCTACAACTACCGCTGGACCCGGTTCGACGAAGGCTGGGGCGGCGAGCCGCCTCCGTTCGACCGTTGGTATGCTGCTCAGCGCCGGAACCCGATCAGCCGCTTCCTGCTGACGCGCTACTTCGATCAGGCTGTACCCGCGCTTTACCGTCTGTCGTCGGCCGACAGACTTTCGCTCCTTGAAGATCGTCTGCGCCGCTTTCATTTCGTGGGGGGGTACCGGCGCGCCGATGAAATGGTCGGGCGGATCAGCGAAGAACTCGCGATCCCGACCGATGTCGCCGCACAGAACGTCACGCCGAGCCGCAAACTTATCGCGGCAGATCTTTCGACCGCAATGCGCCAACGGATCGAAGACGAAAATGCGCTCGATCAGACGCTGTTCGACCGCTGGGCGGATCGCGGTTGGGAAAACACGGATCTCCCCCAGGCGCCGTCGCTGCCGCGGGCCGATCATGCGCGCTATCTGGCGGGCGATATCTCGACAGGTGTGCTGAAAAAGTTCCTGCCGTGACCGGTGTCTCTCCCGGCAACCGCTAAACCCTTGAGAATGGGCGGAACCGTGCCCATAACCTCATCATCTCTGAACACACACAGGCACGGATATGGACCCCTCGATCTGGTGGAGCATCGCGATCATTCTGACGCTGCTCTGTCTTTCCGCCTTCTTCTCGGGCTCGGAGACGGCGCTGACGGCCGTCAACCGGGCCAGCATGCACAGGATGGCGGCCCAGGGGTCCAAGGGCGCGAAGACCGCTCTCGACCTGACCGATGACAACGAGCGCCTGAGCGGCGCGATCCTGCTCGGCAACTATCTCGTCAACATTCTAGCGGCGGCACTGGCATCGGCAGCCTGCACGATGCTGTTTGGCGAGGCCGGTGTTGCATGGGCGACGCTGGTCATGACCCTGCTGGTGTTGATCTTCGCCGAGGTTCTGCCGAAGACCTATGCCATTACCAATCCCGAGACGGCCGCCGTGCGCGTCGCGCCGATCATCCGCGTCCTGGTTCGCGTGCTTGCGCCGATCGTGAGGACGATCCAGCTGATCGTGCGCAGTGCCTTGGGCATTCTCGGCGTATCGACCGACCCGGATGCCCACGTCATGGCGCCCGCAGAGCAGATCAAGGGCACGATCGATCTGCACCATTCCGAAGGCAGCGTGGACAAGATTGACCGCGACCGGTTGCTGGCGGCGCTGGATCTGAAAGATCGCGAGGTCGCCGAGGTCATGCGCCACCGCTCGGACATCCAGTCGATCTCGGCCGATGAACCGCCCGAGGATATCCTCGCGTTCTGTCTGGAAAGCCCGCATACGCGCATCCCGCTGTGGCGCGGCGAGCCCGAGAACATCATCGGCGTCCTGCACGCCAAGGATCTGCTGCGGGCCGAGTACAAACTGGTGCGACAGGCCAGCGATCCGGACGCGGCGTTGAAATCGCTCGACCTGATGAGCGTCGCGATGAAACCCTGGTTCGTGCCGGACACGCGCCCGCTGGATGATCTGCTGCGGGCCTTCCTGCGGCGCAAGACTCACTTCGCGCTGGTCGTCGACGAATACGGCGTTCTGCAGGGACTGGTCACGCTGGAGGACATCATCGAGGAGATCGTCGGTGACATCACGGACGAGCATGACGTCGATGCCGAAGGTCTGATCCGTGAAGCCGATGGGGCCTTCGTCATGCCCGGGGCGATGACGATCCGCGACCTGAACCGCGCGCTGGACTGGGAACTGCCGGACGAAGAAGCAACGACGGTCGCCGGGCTAATGATCCACGAGGCGCAAACGATCCCGACCGAGGGCCAGGTTTTCGCCTTCCATGGGATCCGGTTCGAGGTGCTGGAACGCACGCGTCACCAGATCACGCGCCTGAGGCTCAGACCACTGATGCGCACACCGGCGCTCGCCAAGGAAACCTAACCGGACAGGCGCGTTCCGACGGTGGGTGTCTGGGGTTCTAAGGCGCGGTTCGACCGGCGGCGGCTTCTCGAATGTCTCAAATTATCTATGCTGTTCTCCCCGATCCGGAGTGTGAGGCACTTGTAGCTCGGCTGAGCAGGCAAGATTGGATCCGGACACTTCATTGAGCGCTCATGGCACCTTGTAGGGCGCTCTTTACAGTGGCGGACAGAGCGTCGTCGAAAGACGGACGTGACCTGCAACACGTTCGAACTTAGCAAGACAAGCGGACAAGAGAACTGCTCCGTCCGACACGCGTCCCGAAGCGAGGCTGGTGCCGGAACGGATAACGTCTGTCGGCGCGAAAGGGGGCGCTCGGCTACATTCTATAGCTGACGGAAGAGGACGGGCGCGCCGGACGCGCCTGAAGCCGAGAGGTTGCGCCAATTGGAAACAAGAGTGAGACGTGAATGTGGCAGCGGAACGAGTGCGACGCCGAACAAGCTCAACTGAGTCGTTGCCGGTTAGGTGCACGATTTGGCCTCAATGAAGGAACTTCGGGCAAAGCGAGCCGCGCAGCGTGCCACTGATCCGAACGCTGCAACGAGTGATGATACCCATAGCTAAGCACGAAGCCGTGGAGTTTCTTTCCATCGAGATCGCCAGAATGGCGGGCCTACGGGATCGTCTAACTGGCGCGTTAGGTGTAACAGTACCAGCTTTCGCCCAGAAAACGACAAACCCAAGATCAAGCATGTTAGGGCGTGGCGCCGGATAGTCAGCGTTGTTTCTATCTATGCTTGCACGCGATGCTCTGGTGCGAAGGTCTGTTCGTCTAACAGGAGCTTTTCTGTGGACTGTGCGCAGAGCACTTGCAGGTACGCACGTAAGAGAAGCGACAGCTACGAAAGCGGAATCTCGTTATGTCCCAGGTGCGTGACCGGTCAATACAAAGGTCGTCCATGAATCTCTCCCGCGACCGATTCACGACTTGTCCTCCACCTTCGCGACGGTCGCCGCCGTAAGCGCGGAAGCACCGGCGCCTACCGTATCGGCCACCCACCTCAAATAATCGCATCGACTGACTGTCTTCCCAGATCTGGGCTTCATCTCAACTGTCCTAAGCCTGTTCCGCCGAAAGACTAACGCGAATGTTCATAAATCTTCTGAGCGACGCGAACCTGCCGGATAACGATCCCGCTCGACCTTGCCTGTCTGCGCAGCGCAGCCGCTCGCCGCCGCCGCGGGGCGATTTTTTTGAAGTTTCGGCCGTTTCTCCTCACTTTCCGATCGCCGCACATATGGAACCATCTGACCCCGGCAATAGGATCGCCGCAAGTTCCACACTCCGGGTGCTAATTGGACGATTGCTCAACTCTGGCGAACGTATCAGGTATCTTCGCCGCCGGACGTATCCAGCTCGCTCCACCATCCGCGTAGATGGCTAAGAATTTGGAGGTTCATTAATGAATTGGCTGGAACGGGAGGACTCGAACCTCCAACCTACGGTACCAAAAACCGGTGCTCTACCAATTGAGCTACGTTCCAACTGGCGCCGGAACATAGTGCGGGTACTCCCTACCCGCAACACTCGAATTCCGCTTGCACGCTTATGACGCTGAGGATATCCATCACTCCCGGTTGTCGGAGTGTAGCTCAGCTTGGTAGAGCACTGTCTTCGGGAGGCAGGGGCCGCAGGTTCAAATCCTGCCACTCCGACCAACAAAATCAATGAATTATAAGAATCACGTTGTAGATTGTGTGCAGATTATGTTCAGCAGCGTCTGCAAATCAGCTGAGCACGGTAATCCCGCGGTGCAACTTAGGTGGGGATTGGCGGACTGCAGACGTTTGCTGCAGATGCGAAGGCTCCAGACGAACTTCTCCAAACCTGACATTCAAAGTCTTGCAGAACGGATCACTCGAGCAGAAGCAGAGCATCTGGGCCTGAACGAAAACAGACACAGATCCTCGGCGGTGTGAACTGACAGATCTGACCGAGTCCGCCTTTTCAAGCGGCCCGCCAGAGGTGGGAGGAGTTACCAACTTCTGTGGTTGGCTCGCCCAACTGGGCGCATTTGGACACCCTGAAGAACCCTGTTTTCTGATTGCCTCTGACTGATCGTCGGTTTCCGACGGTCGCAGGTCCTCAGTTCTGTCGCGAGACTGGCTGTCCTACTGCTCCTTATCGCGATCTGCCCTATGCCATGGCAGCCCGT
>JBHJIZ010000147.1:0-17910 GCA_050043005.1 Paracoccaceae bacterium | reverse complement strand
AGATGCCGAAGGCTCGCAAAGGACTGGGAGAAGTCCACTGCTTCGGCCGAGGCATGGATCAACATCTCCCACATCCGCCTCACAACCCGACGCCTCGCAAGGTATTGCTATGCCTGACAGAGTTTCGAGTCAGGTTCTCAGACATTTGGTATCCACTTGCCGCAGTCTCTTATCCAAATGTCTGAGTCGGAAAATCCACTATAAAACATATAGTTGTTAGTGGTTCTATTGATCGAACCACTAGGTTTTCGGATGGCGCCCTGGGCGGGCGACATCCACCGCTGGTAGGGCTTTACTTCGGACCGATCATGTTCTTCGGCTGGACCACCTTGTCGAAGGTCGCCTCGTCCACGAAGCCAAGTCTGATCGCCTCTTCCTTCAGGGTCGTGCGGTTCTTGTGCGCCGTCTTCGCGACCTTGGTGGCGTTGTCGTAGCCGATTTCGGGCGCCAGTGCAGTGACCAGCATCAGGCTTTCCCACATCAGAGTGCTGATCCGGTCTTCATCGGCTTCGATCCCGGCGATGCAATTGTCGGTGAAGGCAACCGAGGCATCGCCAAGCAACTGCATCGATTGCAGCAGGTTGTAGACCAGCATCGGCGTGTAGACGTTCAGTTCGAAATGGCCCTGGCTTCCGGCGAAGCCGATGGCCGCATCGTTGCCCATGACATGTGCGCAGACCTGGGTCAGCGCCTCGCTCTGGGTCGGGTTGACCTTGCCGGGCATGATCGACGAGCCGGGCTCGTTCTCGGGCAAAAGCAGTTCGCCGAGGCCGCAGCGTGGACCAGACCCCAGCAGGCGGATGACGTTGGCGATCTTGAAGAGCGAGGCGGCGACGGGCTTCACAGCGCCCGACATCTCGACAATCGCGTCATGCGCTGCGAGGGCTTCGAACTTGTTCGGGGCGGTCTTGAACGGCAGGTCCGAGATGCGCGCGATGTTCGCAGCGACTGCTTTGTCAAAGCCCTTTGGCGTGTTCAGTCCGGTCCCGACCGCGGTGCCGCCTTGAGCGAGGAAGTAGACGTTCTTCAGCGCCTGCCTCACGCGGGCGATCCCTTGCTTGAGCTGGAACGCGTAGCCGCCGAATTCCTGGCCCAGCGTCATCGGCGTGGCGTCCTGCGTGTGGGTTCGGCCGATCTTGATGATCTTGGCGAAGCTCTTGGCTTTGGCGTCCATTTCGGCATGAAGCTTCTCGAGCCCGGGGATAAGAACGTCGTGGGCCGTGCGGGCCGCCGCGATGTGCATCGCCGTCGGGAAAGTATCGTTCGAACTTTGCGACTTGTTGCAGTGATCGTTCGGATGCACCGGATCCTTCGAGCCGATCTTGCCGCCCAGAATCTCGATCGCGCGGTTGGCGATCACCTCGTTCGCGTTCATGTTCGACTGTGTGCCCGATCCGGTCTGCCAGACGACCAGCGGAAAGTGATCATCCAGCTTGCCCTCGACCACTTCTGACGCGGCTTTGACGATCGCCTTTCCGAGCTTCTTTTGCAGGCTGCCATTTGCCATGTTCGCCTCGGCGCAGGCCTGCTTGATGACGCCGAGCGCCCGAACGACCGCGACGGGCTGCTTCTCCCACCCGATGGGGAAGTTCTTCAGCGAGCGCTGTGTCTGCGCGCCCCAGTACTTGTCGGCAGGAACCTTCAGCGGTCCGAAACTGTCGGTTTCCGTACGAGTCTTCGCCATGGTGCGCCATCCTGTTCTAGATCTGCCCGCAGGCTATAGCCGCAGTTGTGAAGCGCGGTCAAACGCGAGCACGGGACGCGGTGGGATCTGTTCTTGGCGGGCTTAGGGCCGTTCACCTGACAGGGCGTTAACGACCGCCCTCAGTGTTTGCGGAACTCGTCCAGGCTGACAACGTCCGCGCCGGCGGCGGGTTTTTCTTCGACGTCATCGTCAGATTCGGGCGTATCGGCCACGAATGGCTCGGCGTCGTCGTCACCCTCGGCTTCCTGTGCGTCGAACTTCAGCCCGAACTTCACGGACGGATCGACAAATGTGCGCACGGCCTCGAGCGGAACGACAAGCGTCTGCGCCTGATCCGAGAAGTTCAGAGTGACCGAGAAACGGTCCGATGCAACGGCGAGATCGGCGAACCATTCCTGCAACACGATGGTCATCTCGTCGGGATACGTCTCGCGCAACCAGTCCGGAATGTCGACGCCCGGATGGTCGGTTTCGAAGCTGATATAGAAGTGATGCTCGCCGGGCAGGCCATGCTCGGCAACCTGACTCAGTACATCCGCCATCATCTGGCGCATGGCCTTCTGCATCAGGTGTCCGTAGTTGAGCCTTTGCCCTACGGTCATTCGGTTATCCCCTTCTGGTAGGCGGACCATAACGGATTCTCTTGCACAGGAAAGAGGGGAAACGGATTGATTTTTCGTTGAGAACACGACCGGAACACGAAAAAGACGGACGGCCCCGGTGACACAAGACCGCCCGCCGCTGAAATACGCCGCAACGCTACGCGTAAAGGTACCTTGATCCGTCACCGTTCAAGTAAAACGCTTCAAGCAAATGGGCCTGACGATGAGCCTTCAGCGCCCAAACCGGACGCCCGCGCAGATCGTCGATGCGTCGCTCCACAAAGGATCGCGAGAACGTCCCGGGCGACGCGATGCCTTCGTCCCGCGCGACGTCGACCAGCATCACGTCCAGCGCGTTGCCCGGTGCAGGTGCGCCGGTGATCCCCTCGGTGCGGTTGTAGGATACCAGGATGCCCGCGATCTCGGTTTGTGCCCAACCGGGCACGTCGCCGATAATCCGGCGGCGGACCGCCCTGTGATGGTGATCGATGCTCTGGATCGTCATCATTGCCCCCTCGTGACTGCCAGATCCGCGAGACCCGGCAGAAGGAGTGGTACACAGCCTGCGTGAGCGCAGCGTGATTTGAGCGTTACCGATGCGTGAAAAATGAAGGCTTCTGTTGCCAGGTGCCTGCGAACCCCGCCTTAGGCTGCTAGGCCCAAGGGCTTAAGTTTCGGTAGGTCTAACTGCTTACGCAGCCATTGCCACCGGAGCACGGTTGTCATTTGCAACTGTACATGTCGGACCGATAACGGTGGTACCTCACCGAGCGAAAGCCATCTCCTTTACACGTCCGTCGATCCTATTTCGGCCCCAACTGCCTGCAAAGACAGGTTTTTTTGGTGGAGCCGCCGGGTACCGCCCCCGGGTCCGATCCGCTTATTACGAGCGCGTTTATCGCCATAGTCCCCGAAGGAACAAACTTAATATAAGGGTGATTCCCTAAGTTTCCAAACATGGAAATCTGCACGGACTCTCCTGCGCGCAGACAGGCTTTCCTACCTACATTAGAAGAAAGGAGAATTTTCATGGGTGGATCACTTCCAAGAGCACTGTGCGTGTTGTTTCTGATGGGTGTTCTTTCCGGCTGCGTCGCCGTCGCTGCCGGGACGGCAGGGGCCTTGATCGTTGATGAGGGCATCGTCGAGAACGATGGCGAGTTCGACCCGCTGGAGAACACCGAGCTGGGCCGGGCGCTCTGGGACTGAGCAAAACGCTGCATTGATTGTTGACGCCGCCCGTGGTGGGATCATCGCATCTCACCTCCGGAGCGAATACCATGTCAGACGGCTCGATCCTGCTTACGGTCGATGGGACCGTTGCCACGATGACGTTGAACCGTCCGGCCAAACTCAATTCCATGGATCAGCCGATGCTGCGCGAGATGATGGCCGCGTGCGATCGGGTTGAGGCCGATGATTCGATCAGGGCCGTCGTGCTGACCGGAGCCGGGAAAGCGTTCTCGGCGGGGTTCGATCTGACCGCTCAGGCGGCGGCCCCTCCGGTCGGGCGCGAGGCCTGGGCGCCGGTGCTGAGGACGGACTTCGACGCCGTTATGAAATTCTGGCATCTCTCGAAGCCGACAATCGCGGCAGTGTCCGGCCCGGCCCTGGCAGGTGGGTGCGAGCTTGCGATGGCCTGTGACCTGACCATTGCAGGGCAGGGCGCCCGGTTCGGCGAGCCGGAACTTCGTTTCGGTGCGGGCATTGTCGTGATGCTGCTGCCGTGGCTGGCTGGACCGAAGGTGGCCAAGGAAGTCTTTCTGCTTGGAATGGACGATATTCCTGCGGCGGAAGCCCTGCGTCTTGGCATGATCAATCGCGTGGTCCCGGACGAAGACGTTCTTGAGCATGCACAAGCTTTGGCGCGGCAGATCGGCGTGGTCGATCCGATGGTGGTCCGCCGCACCAAGGCAGCCGTCAACATGACGATGCAGACCATGGGGATGGAACAGGCCCTAGAGGACGCGCTGGCGACGGATCTGGACATCGAGGGCGAGGGCAGCCCCGACAAGGCACAGTTTCTTCATCACCTGCGAGAGGGTGGTTTGAAAGCAGCGCTTGCCTGGCGCGAGTCACGCTTTGACGCGTAACGACCGATCTGTCAGATCGTAGCCGGATAGCGGCAGGAACGGATCCGCCGAGCGAAGGTGTGCAAGCAATGACAACGGCAAGACTGACATACTTCCGGGGGCGCGGGCGCGCCGAGACGACACGGTGGATGTTGGCAGCCGCAGGCGTCCCATTCGTCAATATTGCGGTCGATACGCCGGAAGATCTCGCAGACCTGCGTGCGTCCGGGAAGCTCCCATTCGATCAGCTGCCATTGCTCGAGCTTGACGGGCATTGCCTCAGTCAGTCCTCGGCAATGATCCGCTATCTCGCGCGGCGCGGCGGGCTTTACGGAGCCAATGACACCGACGCGAGGTGGTGCGATCTGGTCGCGGGCGTCGTTGGCGATTTTGCCGAGACGGCTATGCAGGCCGCGTTCAAGCCGACCTCAAATGTCGCCGTGTCGGATCTTGAAGCCCGGTTCGCAAAGTTTGCACCGCGTTTCGAGGCCAGGATCGAGGAGCAGGGTTCCGGGTTTTGCGCTGCCGAGACGATGACGTTCGCGGATGTCGTTCTGTCAGAGGCGCTGAGTTCGTATCTGGAGTGGTGTCCCGAAATCCTGAATGCGACGCCGCGTTTGCACGCACTCTACCAGACCGTGACATCCCACGCTGGCATCGCCGAATATCTTGCCTCGGACTTGCGGTATCCAAAACCCGGAGATGCGTACGTCATTGCGGTCGCGCGCGTTCTGCAACGTGCATTGCCGCCCCATATGCCGGACGCTGATCGCTTTGTGGCTTGATCGACCGACCCTGCGGGATCGGTCGACCGTTGATCTTCGCTATTGCCGGCGCGAGACGAAAAGGAAGCTGTGTCGGAGCTCCCAGCGGCGCGCGGGTCTCAGTTCAGAACGCTTGCCAGGGTTTTCGCGCCATAGCCCGAGGTACCCAACTCTGAGATCATCGTGCCGATCTGATGCTTCTGCTTCACATCAAGCGAGCCGCCGGAATATGGGATCTCGATGAGCTGCCCGTAGTGCACGCCCCATGTCCCAACGATGTCCTTCCCGACGCGGAAATTGACACCGCTGACCCGGTAGAATGCGGATCCGATATCCTCGAGTGCCTGGAACGGGTGGCGGAAGGCGCTGGCGAACATGCCCGCGGTCCGCAAAGCCTGCGATCCGGTGAGGAGCGCGATGCCGCGCTGCTTGACGCGGCGCGACGAAAGAACTGCGACGCCCGGCGCGTAGAATGTCACGAAACGCATGCGATCGCGGTTTCCGACGACCTGGGCGATTGCGCCGCCGAGTGAATGCCCGCAGAGCGTGACGAGACCGGCAGAGCCGAAGTTTGTCTTTCCCACGAAGTCCTGCGCTTGCGAGAATTGGACCGTGTTCATGCCGGTCCCAAGCTTGATGTCGGTCACGACATCGCGTTTGTTGTCGGTGCCCTTGAAGGCAAAGACAAGCTCGCCGCCCTTGGAATAAGCCGCCGCCTGAAGTGAGTCGTGCAACCCGGATCCTGCTGGTTTGAACGCCGTGCGCGTCCAGCCGTCAATATAGTTCCAGTCTTCGTAAGCAGCTTCGGCCAGATTAGCGTAGTCAATGATCTGCGCCATTTTTTCCCCTCCCTTGTGTTTCTTTTTATGAATGGAAAAAGTTTAAAGGCGCACTCGGCGAATTCCAAGAATCTCCTGGCGGCAGGCTTTTAGAGAGTATTTGCGGCGGGCGTCGTCCGCCCGCCGACGATGCGGATGCTGGCGCTACAGGGTCTGCGCCAGAACGGTCTCGGTCCCGCGGCGATAGATGTCGTCCCAGTCGCGCATCACGCCGTTCGCGTCCGGAAAGCGGAGCTGGTAGGACATGATCACCGGAATACCGCTTGTCTGTGCGTCGAACGTGCGCCGTCCATAGGCATGGCCGTGGACCTGCTCGACGCTGCTGTCCAGCACCCAGGCGGCGACCTCGTCCCATTTCTCGACACGCACACATCCATGGCTGAGTGCACGCCCATCCTTGTCGAACAGCTGCGGCTTGTTGGTGCCATGCAGATAGATCAGCATGCCCGGTGCCAGGCGGATTGCGAGGAAGCCCAGTGGGTTTCGTTTGCCTGGCGGACGGGTTCCGGGCCGATACTTGCCGCTGCGGATCATGCGAGGGGTCGGCGTCCAGGTCGGACGGAACCGCACCACCGAGGTTTCGGTCTGCATGATCGGCGTCGGTGTTGACCGTTTGCCGACAATCACACGGCTGCGGAGAACCGGCTTGCCGTCCTCGAACGCGATCAACTCGAAGCTGGGAATGTTGACCAGGATGGCTTTGCCGTGCTTCGGCACGCCGCGGTATTCATATGCCGGTGCTGCATCCGGAAAATTGTAGAGTGCTTGGTGGAGCAGCGCTGGTGCCTGCTGTTGCGCCGTTGGCACATCCACCGTCGGCGTCGCCGAGCAGGCGGCCAGAATTCCGGCTGTGGCCACAAGCACGCTGCTCCGCAGCCATGCGCCAAGACGCACAGTCTCCTTCGTCAATTTCTCGAACATTTGTCCCCAACACGCTACACAAATCACCCGAAATCAAAGGTGCACGTCAGATCCTAAAAAGCTGATAAGCAGGCGGCGATCGATGCGAAGATCCGTCAGCGATTGTCGCTGATCAGTTGATGCTGCTCGATCTCGCGCAGGAGTTTCCGCAGGATCGCGTTCGGGTAATCCTCGAACCCATTGGCGATCTCGATGAATGACCGGGGACCGGCGATCACGTTGCGCCGGTAGAATTCCACCGGGTCGGGCGAATCGCCCCGAATGACCAGACCGTTGACCGTGTATCCCTGGCGCGCGAGTTCGTCGGCCATGGCGCGCGGCGCCCGGCCCTCGTTGCTGATCCCATCGCCCGAGACATCGACGCCGCGGCGCTCGCAATCCTGCGGCACTGTCCCTCCGACCCGCAGGGCGTGTTCCAGCGCCTCGCCCACTGCCGTCGAGTAATTGCGCCAGAGCCG
This sequence comes from Paracoccaceae bacterium, assembly GCA_050043005.1. Taxonomy (GTDB): domain Bacteria; phylum Pseudomonadota; class Alphaproteobacteria; order Rhodobacterales; family Rhodobacteraceae; genus Thermohalobaculum. The sequence goes on along the minus strand of JBHJIZ010000147.1, from coordinate 10,549 downwards.
CCCGCCGCGGCGGATTGCGTTGGCAAAGTCGGACATCGAGCTTGCGTCTTTGATCAGGTGCCAGTCGGTGACGATACGCTGGCGGGTCCGGCCGCTCCATTGTGTCAGGATGATCTGGACCCCGCCCTCCTGCGCTTCAATCGCAGTAATCATGGACGGGTGCTCAAAAGCCGAGGCCGTGCCCTCCATCTGCAGGGTAAACTCGCGTTCGTCGATCGAGCCCGAGACGTCGACGGCCAGAATCAGTTCGAGTGCGCATGCGCGCGCGCCCGGCGCTGCCATCAGCGTCACGAGAGCCGTCGCGAGTGTCGCAAGCCATCTCACTGGACGACCCGTCCGATGATCAGATCACCCTCGATCTCGCGCAGCAGCTTGCCCAGGATCACGTCGGGATAGTCCTCGAAGTCGCGGGCCAGCGCCATGAACGCGTTCGGCCCCTGGATCACGTGCTGCTTGTAGTAGATCGCCGGATCCGGGAAGGCGCCCTGGATGACGAGGCCGTTGATGACCAGCCCGTCGAGCAGTCCCTGGCGGCGGAAGTACTCTGGCCCCACGCCGACATTGTTCTCGCCGTCGCCCGAGATGTCCAGCACCTGACGTGAACAGGGTGGGGCGCGATGCAGAAGGTGCGCGCCGAATTCGACGGCCTTGCCGAGCGCTGTCGGAAACTCGGCGTAGCGCCGCCGGGTCTGGCGCAGCTGGTTGGCGAAGAGCGAGATCGCGCCCGGTGTGTCCAGTTTCGTCCAGTCCAGCAAGAGGGTCTGCTGCGGATAGCCTGACCATTCATAGGCGGCTGCCATGATATGTGCGCCCTCCGGCGACAGGATCGCGTCCTGAACTTCGTCCGATGCAAGAGCATCGGCGAGCCCGTGAAGCTGGATGCGGTACTCGCCATCGTTCACGCTGGACGACACATCCAGCGCGAAGGCCAGCGCGAGCTTGCAGTACGCCTGCGCTGAGACGGGCACGAGAAGCGTGATCGCAAGAACCAGGAGCGCCAGGTGCCTCATCCCGCACCTCCGTCTCTACTGGCGAGCGCCGGGGTCAGTTCCCGCAGCAGTTTCTGCTGAATGGCGCGCGCGTAATCGTGGAATGTATCGGCAACTTCGATGAACGCCCCCGGTCCGCGCACCACGTTGTCGATGTAGTACTCGGCCGGATCGGGCCGCGCGCCGCGGATCACCACGGCATTGATCGTCACCCCATTGGCAGCCAGAGCCTCGGCCACCCGAACAGGTTCCCGCCCGCGATTTGAAATGCCATCGCCCGAGACGTCGATCACGCGACGTTTGCAATCGCGGGGGTTTGTCGCGCTGAGGCTGTTCGCATGCCAAAGCGCATCGCCGATGGCCGTGTATGACTGAAAGAATTTCCGGTTCGTGAGATCGATTTCGGTCGCGAAGGCAATCACGGAGTCCGGACTTGTCAGGTGACGCCAGCCGATGCTTTGCACCTGCTGACCTGATCCGGACCATTGGGTCAGGGTCGCCATCACGCCCCCCGGGATCCAGCCGATGGCGTCGATGATCTCGGTGTTGCGGAACGCGTTCGCCATGCCGCCCATCTGCATATCGTATTCGTCATTGATCACCGAGCGGGACACGTCCATCGCCAGTACGAGTTCCAGTCCGCAAGCAGATGCGGCGCCCGGTGCAAGCCCGAACGCCACGACTATCGCTGAAAAGCGGTTCACCAGGAGCCGGTGTTCTCCATACTGGCCCAGGGTTCCTGCTGCGGCAGCGATTCGCCCATCTGCAGAAGTTCGACTGAGACGCCATCGGGAGAACGGACAAAGGCCATACGGCCGTCACGCGGCGGGCGGTTGATCGTGACGCCACCGTCCATGAGTTGCTGGCACTTGTCGTAGATGTTCTCGACCTCGAAGGCGAGGTGGCCGAAATTCCGCCCGCCGTCATAAACCTCTTCGGATCCCCAGTTATAGGTCAGCTCGATCTCGTTGCCGGGGCCGCCGCCCTCCTGACTGAGGAACACCAGCGTCGCTTTTGCGGCTTCAAGATCCTTGCGGCGTGTCTCGACGAGGCCCAGCAGGTCGCAGTAGAACTTCTTCGACGCTTCGATATCGCTGACGCGCACCATGGTATGCAGAAAATTGATCTTCATCTTGTGTGGCCTCTCATTCTTGGTACAAGATTTAGGGTAGCCGACTCACGGGATCGGACCGACTTGCAGGGGATGATATGTCACTGACGCCGGAACAACAGGCCGAAATTGCCACTCAACGCGATCGTGTTGCCCCGACGCGACGGGCGGTGGCCGAAGGTCTGGAGGCACATCTCTACGAGGCAGTTCCGGTGCTTGACCACGGGTTCGTCCGGGTCGTCGACTATATGGGTGACGATGCGGCGATCGTTCAGGCGGCGCGCGTCAGTTACGGGCAGGGCACAAAAAAGTCACGCGATGACAGTGGTCTGATCCGTTACCTGATGCGGCATTGGCATTCGACGCCGTTTGAGATGTGCGAGATCAAACTGCATGTGAAACTGCCGGTCTTCGTCGCGCGGCAGTGGATCCGGCACCGCACGGCGAACGTGAACGAGTATTCGGCGCGGTACTCGATCCTGGACCGCGAGTTCTACATTCCCGCGCCCGAGCACCTTGCAGCGCAGTCCACCGTGAACAATCAGGGCCGAGGGTCCGTTCTGGAAGGGGAAGAGGCAGCCAAGGTGCTGGAACTTCTCCGAGATAACAGCGCGCGATCCTATGATCATTATCAGGAGATGTTGAGCCAGGACGGTCAGCAGGGCCTGGCGCGCGAACTGGCGCGGATGAACCTTCCGGCCAATGTCTACACGCAGTGGTACTGGAAGGTCGATCTGCACAACCTGTTTCATTTTCTGCGTTTACGCGCCGATGCTCATGCGCAGTACGAGATCCGCGTCTATGCCGAGGCGATCTGCAATCTGGTGAAGGCTTGGGTGCCAGCGGCCTATGCCGCGTTCGAAGACTACCGGCTGACTGCCGTGCAGTTCTCGGGTCCGGGCATCGCCTGCCTGCGCCGGATGCTGGCGGGCGAGGAGGTCACGCAGGAAACCTCGGGCATGTCCGCCGGCGAGTGGCGGGAATTTCAGGCGGCTCTGGCGGAGGCATGATCGATGGACAAGACACTGTTTCTGTGCGGCTTCGCGCTGGTGATGGGGATCTGGAACGTTTGGGCGTTCCGGACCACGGGCGGTAAATGGCTTTGGATCGGGATCGCCATGATCGTGTTTTCGGTCGGCTTGTTCATCGTCGACACATTCATCACGAAGGTCGTGCCCTGAGGCGCTGATCAGGCGGTAAGCGCGCCGATCACCCGATTGCTGGCGTCGGCCGTTGACCCGTCGGTGTCGAGCTCGCCGCTCCAACCGCTCACCGAAACCGCGACGATCCTGTTGTCATTGGCGAAGCGCTGACAGGCATCCAGCGTGTCTTCGACAGAGGGGCCGCCCGGCACCGGGTACTTGAACGCAGTCACCTCGTCCGAGTCGAAGACATCGACGTCGAGGTGCACCCAGACCGGCCCGTTGATCCGCAGGGTGTCCAAGCCGGCGATTCCGGTCCGTCGCACCGCCGAGGCGTCCATTGCCGCCCGTTCCAGCGGATCAAGATCGCGGCCATCGATCAGCCAGACCCGGTGCTCGGCCTGCGGTTTCATCGCGAGGCTTTCGCACATCCATTGCGGTCCGCGCCCGACCATCATTGCCAATGGCATTCCGCCCAGGAACTGAGACGGTGAGGTCTCGGGCGTATTGAAGTCGCCATGCGCATCGATCCAGACCAGAACGGGCGACACGCCTGCGCGTTGGAGCCCGGCCAGAACCGGGATTGACGCGCAGCAATCTCCGGCGATCGAGACGGGCCTGTCACCAAGCCGCGCCGTGACTTCGACGAAGTCGGCGATCGGACGGTGCAGTTTCGCGATGCTTTCCGCGGTGCGGTCCGAGATCGCATGGGGGCCGTTCTGAGTGGCATCGTCCGGTACGGCGCAGGCCAAGGCAGGTTCTGGGTCTTCGAAGAATTGCGGTGTGAGTATCCAACGGTTCTGCATGGAAAGACCGTCTCACAGGCGTTAAGCAGCGGCAAGACGATGATGCCGATTATCAGGTGGAGAGGCGCGATGGCGGAGCTGACACTTTATGGGTTGAAGACCTGCGACACTTGCCGAAAGGCCATCAAGGCGCTGACAGAGGCCGGTCACGCCGTGCGGGTGATCGACGTGCGTGCTGATGGCATACCGCGTGAGAAGCTGGACATTTGGGTGTCCGAGCATGGCCCGGCGCTGGTCAATACGCGCTCGACCACGTGGCGTGGTCTCGACGCGGCGTCGCGCGCGCTTGCGGAGACCGATCCGGGAGCCCTTTTGGCTGAGCATCCGACACTGATGAAGCGTCCGGTGATCGAACGCGAAGGGGCTGCAACGGTGGGGTGGCTCAAGCCGGGCCAGGGAGCATATGGGCTGTGAACCCAGCGTATTCGCGCAGTGACGTGGCGCTGTTCCGAGGGAGCGCCGCAAAAGGGCGCATGACGGCGTGAATTGAGGTCGAGTTATCAGTGCCTTAACTGATCGGCTTCTAAGTTTATTGCATGACATCGGGAATCGGTGAGGTTGTGCCCAGCGGTGAGGGCAGGTCGCGCGAACACGCGTCGTTCGCGGTTACTTCCGCGCACCTTGAACGTCTCCGAACACCGATCTGGATCTACGACTTCGATGCCTATGCCATTGTCTGGGCCAATCAGGCGGGTCTGCGGCTGTGGCAGGCGGAAAGCTCGGAAGAATTGGCGTCCCGAACCATGGAGTCCGAGATGTCTCCGGCAGTCCGGGAGCGTCTTGCGCAATACCGTAAGGACTTGTCAAAAGACCCAGGCCTGGCGCCGGTTGAGACCTGGACACTGTACCCCGCCGGTCAGCCCACCCTTATGGACTGCACCTTCCATTGGTGTCCGCTGCCGGACGACCGGGATGCGATACTGGTTGAGGCAAGTCTTCAGAACCCGCTCGAACCGGAAGTGCTGCGTTGTGTGGATGCGCTTTTGCACGCCGAAGTTATGGCCGGCCTATATGCCCACGATGGGACAGAGCTGTATGCAAATCGTGCCCTGCGTGAGGCTTTGGGTACGCGCGGCGAGCCTTTCGGCAAGGGGTTCGTGGATCGCGACGCAACATATGAGTTCAGGTCCGGCCTTGCGCAATCTGGGCGCCATCGTGCGACGCTCCAGGTGCGCACCAAGTCCGGTCGTCGCTGGTTGGACATGCTTGCCGTACGGTGCCGGGATGCAGCGACCGGAGAGCCTGCCTTTCATGTGAGCGCGTCGGACATCACCGCAACCTATCTTCAGGAACGCAAACTGCGCGCAGCTCGCGACGAGGCTTTGTCAGCGGACCGGGCAAAGTCAGAGTTTGTGGCAACGATGAGCCATGAGATGCGCACGCCGATGAACGGCATTCTCGGCATGGTCGAGCTGCTGTCGTTCAGTGGAGTGAATGACCGGCAAGCCGGGCAGTTGGAGATCGTGCGTGAGTCCGGCAAGGCGTTGCTGGCGCTGATCGAGGACGTGCTCGATCTGTCGAGTCTGGAGATCCGGGCCATCACGCCGGTGCGTGAGCCTTTCGATCTCTACGATCTCGCCGAAAGCGTCGTCAGCGGCCTACAGTTGCCTGCAAAGGACAAAGGGTTGAACCTGCGTCTGAGCATTGCCAATGGCGTGCCGCGCGAAGGGATTGGCGATGCGCGAAGACTGGCGCAGCTGATGCGCAATCTGATCTCGAACGCCCTCAAGTTCACATTGAAGGGATCGGTTGATCTGATGATCTCGCGCGAGGGTATGTCGACCTTGCGCGTGGATGTGATCGATACCGGCCCTGGCGTGCCGCCCGACCAGCGGGAAGAGATCTTCCAGAAATTCCACCAGCTCGATGGTAGCCGGGCGAAACACGAAGGCAGCGTCGGCCTTGGTCTCGCGATCTGCAAGGAATTGGTCGCTCTGTTCAGTGGGAAGATCGGCGTTGTGAACGTCTCGACCGGCGGTGCCCGGTTCTGGTTCACGATCCCCGATGTGCTCGCAAACTCGCACTACATTCACCGGAGGCGTGGCGGCGCGGGATCAAACGCCGCCTGAGCGTGTTCCAAGCGCCGGGACGCTCGGAACCATGTCATGTCACATGCGGTTCGTCGGGTTGCCGACGATGTCCATGAATTCCTTCCGCGTCCGATGATCCTCGCGGAAATTGCCGAGCATCGTCGACGTCACCATTGATACGCCGTGGCGATGGACGCCGCGGGTGGACATGCAATGGTGCTCGCCCTCCATGACAACGGCGACGCCGCGTGGACGCAGCACTTCCATCAGCACGTTGGCGATCTGCGAAGTCATTTTCTCTTGTACCTGCAACCGCTTGGCGAAGACGTTCACCAGCCGGGCAAGCTTCGAGATGCCGACAACACGATCAGTGGGAATATAGCCGACATGTGCCTTGCCGATGATCGGCGCCATGTGGTGTTCACAATAGCTTTCGAACCGGATATCGCGCAGTACGACCATCTCATCGTATCCGTCGACCTCTTCGAAAGTGCGATGAAGCATGTCGACGGGGTCCTGATCATACCCCGCGAACCACTCGCCGTAGGCCCTGATCACACGATCCGGCGTGTCGAGCAGGCCTTCCCGGTCGGGGTCATCGCCTGCCCATCGCAAAAGCGTGCGCACTGCGGCGCGGGCTTCGTCCTCGGAGGGTCGCTCGATGTCTGGTCGCGCGATGATCTTCTGCACGGTTTCATTCATCCTGAGATCGATCTTGTTCATCGGCCCGGTCCTCCTGCGTTGCGGGTGGATAGCCAGTTAGGGCGCTTCCTAGACGAGACAACGCAAAAACTTCAAACATTTCGTCACGTTGACTTCATGTGGCCGCCGCCTAGGCGTGTCAATTAACGGCCTCTTCAAGCGGCACGCAACGCATGATCCAGGTCTGCTTGCAGGTCGTCGACATGTTCCAATCCGACAGATAGCCTGACGAGGCCGGGCGTAATGCCGAGGCGGATCCGCGCGTCTTCAGAAAGTCGCTGGTGTGTTGTCGTCGTCGGATGTGTGACCAACGATTTGGCATCGCCGAGGTTGTTGGAAATCCCGATCAGCGAGAGACGGTTCAGGAAGCGGAACGCGCCGCGCTGACCGCCCGCGATCTCGAGCGCGATGATCTGGCCGGGGCGTGACATCTGGCTGGCCGCGAGATTGTGCTGCGGGTGATCCGGCAGGCCGGGAAAGATCGCTCGGGTGACGTCGTCATGGTTGGACAGCCAGCGTGCAAGGTGCTCGGCCCGGTCGGTCTGCGCGTTGACGCGGAGGGGCAGGGTCTCGAGCCCCTTGAGCATGACCCAGGCATTGAACGGGCTGAGCGCCGGGCCGGTATGTTTTACATAGGGCTCGACCGTTTCGCGGATGAATGTTTCGGTGCCGAGGATCACGCCGCCCAGGCAACGTCCCTGCCCATCGATGTGCTTTGTCGCGGAGTAGACCACGACATCGGCACCCAATTCCAACGGCCGTTGGAACATCGGCGTCGCGAAGACGTTGTCGATGACAAGGCGTGCGCCCCAATCATGGGCAAGGGCGGCTACGGCTGCGATATCGATGATCTCGAGCGTCGGGTTCGACGGTGTTTCGAGGAAGGCCAGTTTCGTCTCTGGCCGCATGGCAGCGCGCCATTGATCCAGGTCCGTGCCGTCGACCAGGGTTACGTCGATGCCGAAGCGCGGGCAAAGGGTCTCGACGATATAAAGGCACGATCCGAACAGCGCGCGCGCGGCGACCACGTGATCTCCCGCCGAGAGTTGGGACATCAGGGCGGCATGGACAGCCGCCATCCCGGACGCGGTTGCAAAGGCGGCCTCGGCACCTTCCAGGGCGGCCATCCGATCCTCGAACATCGCGACCGTCGGATTGCCGTACCGCGCGTAAATGACCGCATCTTCGCCCGGCGGGGTATCACCGGCAAAGCGCGCAGCGGCGGTTTCGGCATCCGGGTACACAAAACCCTGGGTCAGGTACATCGCTTCCGAGGTTTCCCCGAACGCACTGCGGCGGGTGCCGCCATGCACCAGCCGGGTCTCCGGGCCTAGGTTTTCAAGATCGCGCACCAATACGCCCTCCATCTGCATGGACCGGTACAGGCATTCCGTCGCCTCGGGCGGACTAACCTCTTTAGCGGTTTCTTTTACGTGGCCCGCAAGCCGGTCCGACAAATCGCCACGTCGCCACGCGTTACGCCGTTCGGAGCATGTCGTCAACGTTCACGCCCGGGTGTTGCGCCAATTCCATGTGCCGCGCGGTGGTCCGCGGACGCAACGCCAGCGTCGTGATGCTACAAGTTATCCACAAGCTTCAAGAGACCGTCATCGTTTCGAGACGCAATTGTCGATGAAGCCGCGTAGATCCTCGGCTCAAGAGCGCGGGGAAACCGTGATTGGACGAGGCAGGCATGGCAGTTGTTCGCATGGAGGCGACGGCTTCTGGCATTTCGGCTGATCCGATGGATTTGGCCGAGGCTCACCAGGGCGTGGTCGCGACGGTGGTCGAGATCTGGTGGTCGGATCTTCCCGAGGATGTCCGGCACTGCGAGGTCACGGTGCTTGCGTTCTTCCGGGCCAGCCAAGTGCTGAATTTCCTGACCGGTGGGAATCCCGAGATGACCTTCTCGGCAAGGGCTTGGCGATCGCGCCGGACGTCCAGATTTCTACCTGTGCGGATCGGTTGGACCATGACCTCCGCCGCCGTTGATGTCGTCTGCGCCATGCTGCGCGGGGAAGAACGTCACTGTGCGGCCGCTTGGGGCAACTATGTCCGCCGGGCGGGACGCGTCACGCGGTTATGACACGCTGGCTCCGGCTCGTCGTTAGTCTGGCGCGCATATCACACTGAAATCAGGGTCTGCTGTTTCCGCATCGCAAGGAAACAGCATACGCTCGGTCATTGCTCAGACGAGGGGATCCGAGATGACCGACCCGAAAGATTTTCGTTCCGCCCGTTGGTTCGGACACGACACCATGCGGTCGATGAACCATCGCAGCCGATTCATGCAGATGGGATACGGGCCGGACGATTGGGCGGGCAAACCGGTCATTGCGATCCTGAACACCTGGTCGGACGTGAACCATTGCCACGCGCATTTCCGGCACCGGGTCGAGGATGTGAAGCGCGGGGTCTTGCAGGCAGGCGGATTTCCGCTGGAGCTGCCCGCGATCTCGCTGGCCGAGCCAATCGTGAAGCCGACGACGATGCTGTACCGCAATTTACTGGCCATCGAGGCAGAGGAGTTGCTGCGCCAGCATCCGGTCGACGGCGCCGTGCTGATGGGCGGCTGCGACAAGACCACGCCGGGGCTGGTGATGGGTGCCGTGTCGATGGGTTTGCCGTTCATCTTCCTGCCTGCGGGGCCGATGCTGAATGGGCGCTTGAAGGGCGAGACGCTGGGCTCTGGCTCGGACATCTGGAAGTACTGGGACGAGCGTCGTGCCGGAAATCTGTCGGACCAGGATTGGGTCGGCGTTCAGGCTGGCATCGCGCGGTCCTATGGGCACTGCATGACGATGGGGACCGCTTCGACCATGACGTCGATTGCCGAGGCATTGGGTCTGACCTTGCCCGGCGCGGCGTCCATCCCGGCAGCGGACGCGAACCACATTCGCATGTCCGCTGGCTGCGGGCGACGCGTTGTCGACATGGTGCGAGAGGCCCTGACGCCGAAGAAAGTGCTGACCGGCACGGCCTATGCCAATGCAGTGACAGTCGCCATGGCGACCGGATGTTCGACCAATGCGATCATTCATTTGGTTGCGATGGCGGGACGCGCCGGCGTGTCCTTGACGATGGACGATCTTGATCGGGCAGGGCGCGAGGTGCCGGTGATCGCCAATGTCCGGCCTTCAGGCACGAACTACCTGATGGAGGATTTCTACTATGCCGGTGGGTTGCGTGGGCTTATGTCGCGGTTGGAAGATCGGCTGCATCTTGATGCGCTGACGGTGACTGGCGAGACTTTGGGGCAGACGCTCGAGGGCGCAGAAGTCTACGATGACGATGTAATCCGCACGCTCGCGGATCCGATCTATCCCGAGGGTTCATTGGCGGTGCTGCGCGGGAACTTGGCGCCCGACGGCTGCGTGATCAAACCCGCCGCCATGGAGCAGAGCCTGAAGGTGCACGAGGGCCCGGCAATCGTGTTCGACTCGTATCCCGAGATGAAGGCCGCAGTGGACGATCCTGATCTGGACGTGACGCCAGAGCATATCATGGTGTTTCGCGGGGCCGGTCCCGTTGGGGCGCCGGGGATGCCAGAATGGGGTATGCTGCCGATCCCGACGAAACTGGTGAAACAGGGTGTGCGGGATATGTTGCGGATCTCGGACGCGCGACTGTCGGGTACCTCCTACGGTGCCTGCGGGCTGCATGTGGCGCCCGAGGCTGCGATTGGTGGAGCACTGGCGCTGGTGCGCACGGGAGACCGGATCCGTGTCGATGTACCGAACCGGACAATCGATATGCTGGTTGATGACGC
>JBHJIZ010000146.1:0-14756 GCA_050043005.1 Paracoccaceae bacterium | reverse complement strand
TCGGCAGGGCTCCCGCCATCATGAAAGAAAGGAGACGCATCAAAACCGAAACCCTAAAACAGCGCCGCTTGCTCAATCAGACGCAAGCCGCATAATCGAAACCATCAGGGCCGGAACCCTCCGTTAACAAGATGCCTCCGGAGGCCCAAATAATCTGACAACGGACAGGCGTCTCTAAGTCTCGTCCACGCTGACTGCAATTTCTCGCCACGTTCATGTGCGATCCAGTCTACAGTGTGAAAGCATACTATGGCCGCACCGATTGTAAGGGCGCGGTCACGCCGGTGCTTCATTGCCCGTTCAAAAAGCGGCACCACCACTTCTGAAACATACTCGCGAGTGTCCAATATAAACTCCGTTCGTTTCAACACGGGAGAATTGAGCCTACTTAGCTCAAGTCCACAAAATCTGCTCGCCCGACGAAAACGGTCACTTTGTGTAGGACGAAGAAAAGCTGCCGTTTGACGCTGCCTCTCCGGACGGCAGGAATGGACTGTCCCACCATACTAACATTGTCCGCTACCTGCGCACAGTTGCCATCAGTGCGAACCGTAGCGAACGCCCAAAACGCCAAGTAGATCGTGCCACATCAGAAATCGCTACGCGATCGGAGAAATCCTTTGGATCTTCAGCGCGCTCTTCGAGCAAAGAATATCTGCGCAAATCATCTCACGATGGAGCAAGCCGACGCGTTCGAACTCACCGGCTTTGGCACCCATATGGATCCCAGCAATCCAGAGCCATTCCGATCTCACACCCGAATTGGGCATAACCTGTTGAAGTACTTTGGTAATTGTGGTGCCCAGGGGCGGAATCGAACCACCGACACGCGGATTTTCAATCCGCTGCTCTACCAACTGAGCTACCTGGGCCAACCGGGTGACCGGTGTGACGCGCGTTTGCTACGAGATCGAATGCCGTCTGTCCAGACCAAAATCGAACCACACCATGGTGCCCAACCGACCCGTTTTCTGCATTAGCAACAATACCGGAGTCGCTTGTCAGGCGTTCTGATCCCGCCGGTCTTTGCTGTGGCCAAGCAACAAGACGATCCCCAGTCCACACACCACGAAAGTCAGCGCCAGCGGGCTCGAGAGAAGAAACCATGGGTCACCACCAGTTGCGGAGAACGCCTGACGCGCAGTCGACTCGAGATTACCCGCAAGGATGAACGCGATCACGAATGGCAGCACCGAGATCTCGAGCCGTCTGAACAGATACCCGAGCACGCCAAAACCCAACGTCACGACCAACGCCGACATGGACGTCTCTTGCACATAAATCGCGGTCAGGGTCACGAGCAGCACGCATGGCAGCAGAACCTGTTTCGGGATGCGGATCATCACGCTCATGGCCCGCATGATGCGCCCGCCGATCAGCCAGTTCAGAATGTTCGCGCACGTCATCGCCGTGAAGACCCCAAAGGCCAGCACCATTTCCGGGTTCACGCCATCAGATGGGATGCGGAATACCGCAGGGCCCGGATTGAAACCACCGATCGACTCGGTCGCGAGGATCAGAAAGACGGCGGCAGCATTCCCTGGTATTCCAAGCGACAGAACGGGGATCAGATTCGCCCCGGACACTGCAGAGTTCGCGGCCTCGGTCGCGGCGACGCCTTCCGGGGCACCCTTTCCGAACTCGGGACCAATCGCCTGACGTTTCGGATGCATCCGACGCCCGGATGCATAGCCGATCGTCGCCGCGAGTGTTGATCCTATCCCTGGCAACGCACCTATCAGCGTGCCAATCGCCGCCGAGTTCGCAATGAATGGAAACAGCTTGCGCCGCTCATGCCATGGCAGGTGACTGTCGCCGGCCTCGGGCATCTGCGCGATCTTGCCCGTCTCGGCGCGCTCGCGCATCATGTCCTCGAGACTGCGGAAGATCTCTCCAACAATCAGCACGCCCAGGACTGCGGAAGTTAACGAAAACCCCTGAGCAAGCCACGAGGCGCCACCCGTGAGACGCGGATAGAAGTCCTCTCCCGTCCCGACGAAAGCGGCGAGCATCCCGAGGCCCATCGCGATCATCCCTTTTGCGACCGACTCACCGACAACCGCTGCAATGAAGGCGAGTGAGAACAGGATCAAGGCCGTCTTCTCTGGCAGGTCGAGGTAGCGCTCGACGAGTACGGCAAGAAAGGGCGCGCAGACGAATAACACGAGATCGGAGATCGTGTCGCCCGAGACAGAAGCGAAATGCGCAACTTTGAGAGCCTTGCCGGATTGTCCGGCACGGGTCATCGGATGGCCGTCGATCGTCGTCAGAACCGCGTCCGGCGTCCCCGGTGTGTTGAAAAGGATGGCAGGGACCGCGCCGCCAATCGTGGCACCCTTCATCACGCCGATAAGGAACCCCATGACGGGCAGCAATGCCGCGGTTTCAAACCCGAAGACCGAAATCAGGATCGGCAACGAAACTGCCATAGCCATGGGCCCGGCAAGCCCCGGCGTCGCACCGACCAATACGCCCGTGATGAATCCAGCAGCGACCATCACCAGCGTGACAGGAATACCAAACCCCGCGATTTCAATCAGCGAAGGCCCCTGAAAGACCGCGAGGACGCCTAGCCAGACATAGTCCAGCATGTCCATCATACGTCTCCGTTCGGGGGCAGCAGCAAATCCTCGAAGGGCAAATCGTAGAACAGCGCCAAGGTGAGCGTAACGACAACTGCGATGACAATCCGGCTCCAATGCCAACGGCGCTCGACAATGTAGATCAACGCCGTGATCATCGAAACGCCGCCCAACATGATCCCGGCGTACTTCCATGGCGGGGTATCGCGCAGTGGGCGATAGTCGGCGCCGGTCGCATACGCGACCAGCGCGGGGCCTGCCCAACGCATCAGCCCGAGTGCCACACCCAGCGCGCAAATCAGACTCACGAGAAAAATCAAGTTTGCGAAGCTGAGCATCCGCTCGCCCTTGGCGGATAAACACAACCAAAAGCCGGACAGCGTCAGGATTGTTCCTGCGACGGTCGGGGCCAGCGCGTCGCCAATGGATGATCGCCCGCGCACGCGCTCGACCAATCCCGTTTCGCTATCCGCCGACGCCCAGTAGAATGTGATGAAGAGGCCGATCGCGAAAACGACCAGCCCGAGGACACGATCTTGCGTCAGTTTCGGCATTTTCTGGCGCCGTCCGGCGCTCCCCGGAACACCGAGCGGTCATCCCACTCGTTTACTGGTTCGCCTGCTCGAGCAGTGTCACAGCGGCGTCTTCGTCCGTCGCCAGCAATGCGTCGAGTTCACTGCCCTTTATGACCTTTGCACCGCCAAACGCCTTTGCCAGGAGCGCGCCTGCCTTCGTGTTGGTATCGGTGACAATCCCGGCAATCGCTTCGGAGATCTCTGATCGAGCATCATCAGGTAGCCCTGATGGCGCGGCGAACACAAAGTATCCACCCGCGTTCAGGTCGACACCAAGATCTTGCAGGGTCGGCGCGTCAGGAGATGCATCCAGTGGCTCTCCGATACCGGAGACGAGATTGATCATGTCCCCGGCCAGAACGGCTTTCGTCTGGATGCCTGCGCCCCAGCCAATATCCAGATCGCCGGCGTTCAACCCGTTCATGACCCCTTTGCCGCCTTTGACCATGACGATGTTGAAGTCGATCCCGTGGTGTTTACCGACCAGATAAGCAATGTCGGCCAGACGCGGTGACATGGCCCCGAAACGGATCTGCTCGCCGCGCTTGGCTGCGGCAACGACATCATCCCAGGATTTGTATCCTTTCGATGTCAGGGCAACGATGCCCATCTGGAACCCGGCGGTTGTCGTCAGCGGCGTGAAATCGGATTGCTTGTAGGCCTGCCTCTTTCCGGCAATCATGTTGTAACCGAGCGTCTCGGTGACGATGATACCGATCACAGAGCCGTCGTTTGGCATGTCCTTCATGGCCGCCGCGAGAACAGCACCGCCTTTTCCAGTCAACTGCTCCGGTACGATTTTCCAGCCTTTGCGGGCCTCCAGTTCTTCGGCAATCAACCTGGCTTGCGTGTCGGCGCCACCACCGGCCTTGAATGCGATCAACATCTTGATCGGGCCCGGCGGCGTCCAGTCTGCGGCCATCCCAGTTGCGGTCTGGGCAAAAACGCCGAGCACAAGTGCCCCGGCCAGCAAAATCAGCTTCATGGTAACCTCCCTGAGCATACCGGCTTTGCGGTCTCTGCCGCATGTTCATACATCATTGACACAAAAGCTTGATAAGTCAATTATTCGTTGGTCAACGAAAAGAGGCCACATGCTATCGGACGCAGATTTGGAAGCTTCGACAGATCTGGAGCTTACGCAGTTTCTTACATACCGGGTCGTGAAGCTGCATAACGCGCTGAATGCCCAAGCCGTCGCGGTTCTTGATCGTGTCGCAGGAATCACCCTGGCGCAATGGCGAATCATCGCACTGGTCGGTTCCGGAACCGCTAAGACTGCCCGTGATATCGCTCAGAAGTCGACCATCGCGCCCGCTGTGACCAGCCGGACGACTCGCGTGTTGGAAGAGGATGGACTCGTCTCGACCCGGCGCCCCTCGGCGGACAGGCGCGTGCTCGAATTGACCCTTACAGTGAAAGGCAGGCAGGTCTACGAGCAAACGCTTCCCCACATGCAGGCCCGGCAACGTGCGTTGCTTAGCATGCTGTCCACCGCTGAACGTGACATGATTCTGGGGATCTTCGATAAACTCGAACTCGCGGCTATGCGCCGAGAATTCCACGAATGACTGACAATCTGCTGGTCCTGATGTCCGACGAACATCAAGCGAGAGCGATGGGATGTGCCGGGCATCCCTTTGTTCGGACGCCGAACCTCGACGCACTTGCCGCGCGGGGTACACGGTTTACCAGCGCTTACACGCCGTCACCGATATGTGTCCCGGCGCGTGCAAGCTTTGCGACGGGCCTCTATGTCCATCAGACCCGCCTTTGGGACAATGCGATGCCCTATGCTGGGCAGATCCCGGGCTGGGGACATGCCCTTCAAGACGCAGGCGTTCCGGTCGAGAGCATCGGAAAGCTGCACTACCGCGCGGAAGAAGATCCCGCGGGTTTCGATGCCGAGCATATTCCGATGATGGTGGCGGGCGGCGTTGGGATGGTCTGGGCCTCTATCCGTAAGGAGGATGAACGGGTTGCGATGCCCTCGCGGATGTTGGGCGACTACATCGGTCCCGGGCAGAGCAAGTACACGGACTATGACGAAGCTGTGGTCAAACGCACCGGTGCATGGCTTGCCTCGGCGCCCGATCAGCCCTGGTGCCTCTATGTCGGGCTTGTCGCGCCGCACTTTCCCCTGATTGTGCCGCAGGAGTTCTTTGACCTCTATCCACCCGACGATCTGCCACATGCAAAGTTGCATCCGGACGATGGCCACACGCGCCACCCGTGGATCGAACGGCAATTCGGCCTCGATCGCAGTGAGGAAAAGTTCCGAGATCCGCAGGAGCGACTCGTGGCAATGGCGGCTTACTACGGCCTTTGCACCTGGCTTGATCACAGTATCGGCCTGATCCTGACGGCTCTCGATATTGCTGGACTTATCGACAGCACGACTGTCGTCTACACCTCGGACCATGGGGACAATGTTGGTGCCCGGGGATTGTGGGGGAAGTCGAACATGTACGAGGAAAGCGCGGCCGTTCCGCTGATCATGGCGCGACCCGGACATTCGGCGTCAGTTTGTGAGACACCAGTGAGCCTGCTTGACCTAGCGGCGACCATCCCGGATCACTTCGACGTTTCTTTTGACACCGAAGGACCCGGTATCCCCCTGCCCCGGATCGTCGACAATCCGGACCCCGATCGGGCAGTGTTCAGTGAATATCATGCGGCAGGCGCGGTGACGGGAGCCTTCATGCTGCGCAAGGGTCGCTGGAAGCTGATTCATTATGTCGACTTCGAGCCAGAGCTCTTCGACCTGCAGAATGATCCAGAAGAACTCACAAACCTCACGAACTCTACAGAACACGCATCCGTTCTCGCTGCGCTGCAATCCGATCTACGTGCGATTTGCGATCCCAAAGTGACCGACGCCCTTGCTCACGCCGATCAGGCCGCAATGATCGAGCGGTATGGCGGTCGTGAAGCCGCGATGAAGCTGGGCGCACCTGCCGCAACACCTCCGCCTGATCTGTCAGCGCTTTAGCACCCAGTGGACGCGGAATTCGTAGTCCTTCTGTTGATCGGCGCAGCGGCCGGCGGGTTCATCAATGGGCTTGCGGGCTTCGGCACGGCGCTTTTTGCACTTGGATGGTGGCTGCAGATCATGCCGCCCGTGCAAGCCGTTGCTCTGGTCCTTGCCCTCTCTGTTGCCAGTGGTTTGCAGGGCGCCTTCGTCGTCCGACACGCGGTGCAGCCAGCGAGATTGCTGAGGTTTCTCCTGCCGGGCTGCCTCGGGATACCGATCGGCCTCCAGCTACTGGACGTAGTCGATGCTGAAGCCCTGAAACTGATCATCGCCAGCTTCCTGCTCGCTTATGGCGCTTTCTTTCTGTTTCGCCGTGATCTGCCGAACCTGAAATCGCCGACACGCGTACTCGACGCGACTATCGGCTTTTTGGGAGGCATCCTTGGCGCCATTGCAGGTCTTTCAGGGCCCCTGCCAACCACGTGGCTGGCCATGCGCGACTGGCCGCGGCATGAGACGCGCGCCGTCCTGCAACCTTACAACATCTCAATCCTCGGTATCTCTGCTATTTTGCTGGCGATCGCCGGTGCCTATACCCGTGACGTTTTGATCGCTATTCTCATCGCGCTTCCCGCCACCATGCTGGCTGCACAAATCGGATTATGGGTCTTCGGAAAGCTTGAAGATTCACAGTTTCGTCGTCTCTTGATCGGCCTGATGACTGTCTCTGGAGTGATACTGCTGGCACGCACGATGTTCTGATCGTGCACCAGCCTTAACATTCATGAAATTATATTGCGCAATATAGTTGCGCGAATGGCCTGAATGGTCTAGTGATTGTGCAACGCAACATCGCGTGAGTCGCCAAGTCGTCAGGAGCGGGAAATGCTGGATAACATGGGACCGGAGCGCGGTACGATCTGCATCGAAGATCTCGAGATCGGTATGGCACGCCATATCGAGAAGCTGATTACCGACTACGACATCCGCGCATTCGCCGAGGTTTCGACAGATCACAATCCGGTCCACATGGACGAAGACTACGCGCAGGACACCATCTTTGCCGGTCGGATTGCCCATGGGATGCTGACGGCCTCGCTCATCTCGGCGGTGATCGGCGAACAACTCCCGGGGCACGGCACGATCTATCTCGGCCAGTCTCTCAAATTCATGGCGCCGGTGCGGCCGGGCGACACGGTTCGTGCCGAAGTCAGCGTCGCCACGATCGACTACGGCAAGCGCCGCGTGACGCTTGAATGTGCCTGTCGTGTCGGCGATACAATCGTGCTGAAGGGCGAGGCAACGGTTCTCGCACCGTCCAAGAAATTCGACTGAGGCATCCGGGCCACGTGTGCCTGGACAGGGCACGCACGGGGCAGGATGGAACGCGTCACCGGATATCGAGATCTGGCCGAGAAATTGCGTCACGCATCTGTTGCGATCGGCAATTTCGACGGCGTGCACAAAGGCCATCAGACGTTGATCGAGGATGCCCGAGCCGCAGGTCAGCCTGTTGGCGTGATAACCTTCGAACCGCACCCAAGGCGCTTCTTTCAGCCTGACGCACCACCATTCTGCCTGACGACCCCGGCTGAAAAAGCCCGCCGGCTTGAACGACATGGGATCGACATTCTGTATCAGTTGCCGTTTGACGCACATTTATCGGGAATGGAGGCCGAGGATTTCGTGCGCGATGTCCTGTGTGATGGCCTCGCGATCCGCCATCTTTCGGTCGGCGCGGATTTCCGATTTGGAAAGGCGCGCAAAGGCGACGCAGTTCTCTTGCGTCAGATGGGCTTCGACAGAGACTTCGGCGTCACAATCCATGATTTGGTCGGGGATGAAACCGGGGAATTCGCCTCGACGGCGATCAGGACCATGCTGCAACAGGGGCAGTGCCGGGAAGCAGCACAGCAGCTTGGCTGCTGGCATACGGTTTCGGGCCCCGTCGTGCAGGGTGATCAGCGCGGCCGCGATCTTGGCTATCCGACCGCGAACCTCACCTATGGCGAACAATTGATACCAAGATACGGAATCTACGCGACCTGGGTCGACGTTCTGGAGGGGCCTTATGCAGGACGCCACGAAGGCGTTGCGAGCCTCGGCGAACGCCCAACGTTCGGGATCAACGCACCAAACTTCGAGGTGCACCTGTTTGACTTTTCCGGTGATCTCTATGGCACCGAAATCTCCGTCAGCCTTGTCGAGTGGTTGCGCGGCGAAGTCGCATTCGACGATGTAGAATCCTTGATCGCACAGATGGACCGCGACAGCGCACGCGCCCGCGAAGTGCTTGCCGCAGCGTCAATCCCGGAGTAAGTCGCCCGCGTCTCACGATTTGGTCCCGTTTATGATCCGCTCCACACTCTTCAACATCGCATTCTACACGTTCAGCTTCTTCATCGCGATGATCTGCTGGATCATAGCGAAGGTCTCGACCCGCGAACGCATGTGGATAGTCCTGAACTTCTGGGGCCGTTCGGTGCTCTGGCTCGTGCGCGTCATCCTCGGCGGTCGCGTCGAGGTCCGTGGTCTCGAGCATCTCGATCTCAGCCGGTCCCAGCTGATCGTCGCGAAGCACCAGTCCGAGCTCGACATCGTCATGCTGGGGGCGCTGATGCGCAACATCAGTGCCGTTGCCATGGAAGAACTGACCCGCTTGCCGTTCTTCGGGACGATCCTGAAGACAGTCGGCACAGTGAACATCGCGGTCGACAATGGGCCTCAGGGCCGGACACAGATGATGATCGACGGTGCAAAGCGCATCCGTGCCGAAAACCGGACGATGATCATCTACCCCGAGGGCGAGTTGATGAAGCTTGGCGCGAAGGAACGATACAAGAGCGGCGCCGGACATCTCTACAAGGCAATGGACGTCGAGGCTGTTCCCGTCGCCGTATCCCTGGGCGTGATCTGGCCACAGCGCCAATGGCGCAAGCACATAAACCAAACGGGTGCCATCGAGTTCATGCGGCCGATCCCGCCGGGAAAAGACTTCGACGTCTTCATGTCGGAGATCGAGGATCGGATCGAGAGCGGAACGATGGAGTTGATTGAAGAGCACGCCTCCGGGAAGGCTCTGGAAGATGCGCGTCAACGCCATGCCCGAGGTGTCGACAATACCGAATGAAACACAGCTAACTAAGCCCAGAAAGCGTGCTCACGTTAACCGAGGCTCAAAGCCTCGGCGCTACCCGTAGTGTCCTAGGGCGAACACTTCGCGCCTGACACATGCACATCGGGAGACGTATCGTGAAATTCATCGGCAATACACTGCTTGCCGCTGCCGCAGCCTCCGCGCTGATGGGCACGGCTCAGGCGAACGAATTCGAACCTGCTCTGCGCGAATTGGCAGAACAGAAGATCATGCAGATCGCAAGCGATCCGGCGATCATCGCCGCGATCCGAGCTCGCAACACCGAAACGAATGGATTGGCGGAAGACCAGATCATCGCCTTGGACAAGAAATGGCGCGCCGAAGTCGGAACCACCAGCACACCGACCATCAGCCCGGTCCTCGAAGGTCCGGT
Source organism: Paracoccaceae bacterium (assembly GCA_050043005.1). GTDB lineage: Bacteria > Pseudomonadota > Alphaproteobacteria > Rhodobacterales > Rhodobacteraceae > Thermohalobaculum. The sequence goes on along the minus strand of JBHJIZ010000146.1, from coordinate 5,095 downwards.
TGCAAACGCTCTGCGCGCGCTGCGCGATGAAAGCGAGGGCTTGTTCACCGAAATCTTCGTGATGGATATGGTCGGCTTGAACGTAGCGGCGTCCGACACAACGTCGGACTATTGGCAGGGCGACGAAGCCAAGTGGCAGCAAACCTACGGCGCAGGCGCCGGCGCAGTGCACATCTCGGAAGTCGAGTTGGACGAGTCCACGCAAAGCTACCAAAGCCAGATTTCGGTTGCGATTTCCGACCCGAGCAGCGGGACGCCGATTGGCGCTGCGACCTTCGGCGTAAACGTCGAGTTTCTTGAGTAAGGCAGTCGTTGCCCACGTCGGTCCGTAACTCGGGCCGGCTTTCGTCCTTCGTGTAGGGTAAAAACCATGAAGCTCTCGCTCCAAACGAAAGTCGCGCTACTCGTCTCTGTCGCGATTTTCCTGACGGCCACTGTCATCACTGGTCTCGCGGCCTTCTCAATGAAGTCCGAGATCACGGGCAACATACGGACCGAGTCACAAGTCATGGGTGGGCTCCTGGCCGAAAACTCTGCCGGCGCAATCCGTTTCAAGAAAACCGAAGCACTTTCGGAAACACTCGCCCGTCTCAAGTCAGAAATTGGCATTTTGCTTGAGCATGCCGCAGTCTATTCCGCGGACGGAACGCTCATTGCGACCGACGAGCCGACCGCAGCCTCGCCAATCACGCCACCGGCACTCTCGGGTGCCCTGGTGTCTGGGAACAGCGTCTTCTCGGACGACGCATTGGTTTATGTCGTGCCCGTGACGTTCGGCAAGGATGCCAACATTGTCGGGGCGATTGCCTTCTTCTGGTCAGAAGGCGCGATTCTCAGCGCGGTGATGGCAGAGACAGGCAACAAACTGTTGGTGACGCTGATCGTCGGCGGCTTGATGGTGTTGCTTGCATGCTTCACGCTGAACAGTTTGCTCTTGCGACCGTTACAAGCCCTTGGCGATGCTGTGGATCAGGCTGGGCGCGGCGAAACGGTGACCTCAGATCTCATGGAGCGTCCGGACGTTGTAGGTCACACGATGCGCGTTCTCCGCGACCTTAGCGAGACGATTCATGAAGGCGCCGCTGCATCGCGCAGGTTTTCCGACGGCGATCTCACGGCAAGCCTGTCGGAAGGACAACGCTCGAATGGTTTGACATCGGCCTTGACCAACATGTTCGTGAAGCTTTCCGACGTCATCCTATCTACCAAATCGAGTGCTGACGAAGTCGCCGGGAACAGTCTGGAATTGCGCGCTGCGGCAGACAAGATCAAGCAGGGCGCGGACCAGCAAAGCCACTCGGCATCATCCGCGGCGGCAGCGATCGAGCAGATGTCCGCAACCATCTCGGTGACCGCTGAAAACGCGAGCGAGACCGAGAAGATTGCTATTCAGGCCGCTGAGGATGCAACACGTTCCGGCGAGAGTGTCGAACGCGCCGTCGAAGCCATGTCAGCTATCGCCGAGAAGGTTGGTATCGTTCAGGAAATCGCACGACAGACCGACTTGCTAGCCTTGAACGCTGCCGTCGAAGCCGCTCGCGCCGGCGAACATGGACGTGGCTTCGCGGTCGTTGCGGCGGAAGTGCGCAAGCTCGCTGAACGTAGCGGCCACGCAGCCGACGAGATTGTAGCACTTGCCTTTGAAACCCGCACGACGTCCGAGGACGCAAATCGGATGTTGTCCGATTTGGTGCCAGGCATTCAACGGACGGCGGAACTAGTTCAAGAGATTTCGACAGCCACGCGCGAGCAAGACTCCACAGCCGAGCAAATGGCATCAGAGATCCGCAATCTGGATTCCCTCATCCGCGACAACAGCGAGACTGCCATGGAAGCGGCGGCGGCGGCGTCCAAGCTTGCGGAAAGATCGGCTGCGCTCAATTCTGTTGTCGAGTACTTCTCAAATGACGGCGCGCGATCGGATTTTTCGACTAGCTCGTCGAGTGTGCTGTCGGGTGATGTCGACAAATCCAACGGCGCGAAGTCTCGCGTTGACCGAGAGCAAGTAAGCCAGCAACGCAACTCTGGATCTCATGGATCGTCGCACTTTTCGACATCCGGCAAAGCACCAAACAAGCCTTTCGCAGCTGGATCTGTGAAAGCGGGCGCGACAGCAAAAGCGGAAACAAGAGGCAACGAATACGATACGATCAAGAGCGGTTCTGAGGCCAAAAAAGAGACTGCGCCAGCCAAAAAAACGCAGAGCCTTTCAAACACAGAAGGGTTCGATCTCGATCTTGACGACGATTTTGATGACTCCGAGTTCGTCGCATTTAACTCGGCTTCGTAGATCGGGCCACTACGCATGATGCCTTCAGTCATGGGTGGTTCAAACCACTGAATCGAGCAGATCTTTGCGACGCGTTGAACTCTGATTGCAGGCCGTTCGAGTCACGGAAGCGCGCATTCCCGACAGTCAACCGTGCCACCGGCGCGCTGTTGAGTGCCTACTCACGGACGGTTTTTTGCCTAGGCGAGACCAATGATGGATTGATCTTAGAATCTCGTGGGAGTATCCGCGCCCGGAAGGCTTATCAAAGCCCGGCGGAGCAGTTCACGGAGGGCGGAAATGGCGGTTAAGGTTGGAATCAATGGGTTTGGGCGTATTGGACGCAATGTCTTGCGCGCGATTATCGAGTCAGGCCGCACTGACATTGAAGTCGTTGCGATCAACGACCTCGGGCCTGTTGAAACAAACGCCCACCTTATGCGCTTCGACTCTGTCCACGGACGCTTCCCAGGCCAGGTCACGACTGACGATGACACCATCGATGTCGGCCGCGGGCCGATCAACGTTACATCGATCCGCGATCCGAAAGAGCTTCCTTGGGGCGAGATCGACATTGCGCTGGAGTGCACCGGGAGCTTCGCGACGCGAGATAAGGCGGCTCAGCATCTCGAGAACGGTTCAAAGCGCGTGCTTGTATCTGCACCTGCCGCAGAAGCCGACAAGACAGTCGTGTTCGGCGTGAATGATGATAGCCTGACATCCGATCACGTAGTCGTGTCTAACGCGTCCTGCACCACCAACTGCCTCTCACCCGTCGCCAAGGTACTCCACGATGCAATTGGTATCGAGAGCGGGATCATGACGACGATCCACTCCTATACTGGGGATCAGCCAACCCTGGACACAATGCACACGGATCTCTACCGCGCGCGGGCGGCGGGCATGAACATGATCCCAATATCCACTGGCGCTGCAAAGGCTGTTGGCCTCGTCCTGCCTGAGTTGAACGGTAAGCTGGACGGCTTCGCCATCCGCGTGCCGACACCAAATGTTTCGGTTGTCGATCTGAAGTTCGTCGCAAAGCGGGAAACATCGGTTGAAGAGATCAACGACGCGATCCGCAACGTGGCCGACGGCAACGGCCCCCTGAAGGGTATTCTCGGCTATACGGACGCCAAGCTCGTTAGTATGGACTTTAACCACGATTCCCACTCCAGCGTTTTCCACTGCGACCAGACGAAGGTGATCGACGGCACGCTCTGCTCGATCCTCACCTGGTATGACAATGAGTGGGGTTTCTCGAACCGTATGTCCGATACGGCGGTCGCCATGGGGAAGTTGATCTAACGCTGTTCCGCGGCAGGCGAAGTTACCACGGCTTACCCAAGCGATCTTACGCGAAACACATCTCGACAGGGAATGGTCCAGCATGCCGCTGAAAACGCTCGACGACCTCGATCTGGAGGGAAAGCGCGTCCTTGTTCGGATCGACATAAATGTTCCGATGTCGGGCGGGCGTATCACGGACGATACCCGGATGCGCGCGGTGGTGCCAACAATTCGCGAGATCCTGGCGCAGGGTGGTAGACCCATCCTGCTTGCGCATTTCGGGCGCCCGAAGGGTGAAGGCGTACCCGATCTCTCGCTGCAACCACTCGCACAGCCTTTGGCCAAACTACTCGGGAGCCAGGTGACTTATGCCGAACAACCGCGCGATCCCACCAATGGTGAAACGATCCTTGTCGAAAACACGCGTTTCTCGCCGATGGAAGAAACAAACGATCCAAGGATGAGTGCGTTCCTCGCATCCTGCGCCGACGTGTACGTCAATGACGCGTTCTCAACAGCGCATCGCGCCCATGCGTCGACCGAGGGTGTCGCCCACCACCTGCCTTCCGCCGCAGGGCGACTGATGCAAAAGGAGCTAGAAGCACTTGAGAAGGCCCTGTTGGCACCAGATCGTCCGGTCATTGCCGTCGTCGGCGGCGCGAAAGTTTCAACTAAACTCGCGCTGCTTGGGAACCTGATCCACAAGGTCGACCAGATCGTGATCGGCGGTGGGATGGCCAACACTTTTCTGGCAGCCCGCGGGATCGATGTCGGCAAGTCGCTTTGCGAGCACGATCTAACCGACGAAGCCAAACGGATCGCAGAGAAGGCGGTTTCCGGGCGCTGCGAGATCGTGCTGCCAACGGATGTTGTCGTTGCTCGTGAGTTCAAGGCAGGCGCTGAGACCGAAATCGTTGCAGCAGATGCCTGCCCGACGGACGCTATGATTCTCGATACCGGGCCCGCCTCGGTGGCAAACATCGCTACCCGTTTTGAGGCTGCTCGTACGCTGGTTTGGAATGGGCCACTCGGTGCTTTCGAAATACCTCCATTCAATGCCGCAACCGACGCTGCGGCTCTGAAAGCTGCCGAACTCACGCGGCAAGGAAGACTCCTGACCGTCGCTGGGGGCGGAGATACGGTCGCTGCCCTGAACGCGTCGGGCGCGGGTGCAGATTTCAGCTATGTCTCGACTGCTGGCGGTGCGTTTCTGGAGTGGTTGGAAGGCAAGATCCTGCCTGGCGTTGCAATGCTCTACGCAGACTGAACCTGAAAATTCAGCATGAAGTACCGGAAGTAGGGTACCGAAGCACCGATATTGACTGTTCCTTGTGGCAGATCATGCGGCTCATGGCCATTCTGAGGAGCCGAGACCAATCGGCTTATGTTGATTGTTTGGAGTTGGAGTTCCCCCGGTTTTGTGGACATTTATTCGCTCCACAAACCTAGCCCATCGGCTGCTTCCCTTTCGTAGTCGATTGGTGAGAGGTATCCCAGCGCCGAATGTCGGCGTCCGGGATTGTACCGACCCTCGAT
>JBHJIZ010000145.1:0-13099 GCA_050043005.1 Paracoccaceae bacterium | reverse complement strand
GCCCCGCCTCGACCACTCCAAACCAGTGCGGCCGATCCAATCTTCACGCGACGCCAAGGCAGTCCTCCGGCTTGATCGTTCCGGCGGGCACTCTAGGCTTGGCGTTGGAAAAAAACCAGCACGAGAGAATGGCCTTGGACCATGCCGCAGACCTGAGCAGGATCGACTGCTGGATCTTCGATCTGGACAACACGCTCTATCCGCCATCGGCGGGTTTGTTCAGGCAGATCGATCATGCAATGACCAATTTCATCCAACAGGAACTGTCCGTCGAACGTGCGCATGCCGATCTGTTGCGCGCGCAGTACTGGCGCGAACATGGCACAACCCTGTCCGGTATGATCAGGCATCATGGGACTGACCCTGATCACTTCCTGACAGCCTGCCACGCAATCGACTATTCCGGTCTTGAACCGGACTCAGCCCTGAAAGCGGCAATCGGTAACCTGCCCGGACGCAAGATCATCCACACCAACGGCCCGCGGTGTCATGCTTCATCCGTTCTACGCGCCTTGGGCTATGCTGACCTCTTCGACATGGTGTTCGCGCTAGAGGACACGGATCTGGTCTCGAAGCCGGATGCACAGGCATTTCACACCGTATTCGGTGCTGCGTGGATCGAACCCTCGACCGCGGCGATGATCGAGGACGACGCCAGAAACCTCGCCGTGCCGCATCGCATGAATACTCGCACCGTCTGGGTCGACCATTTCGATTCTGCATCGGATCCGGAGCACGTCCATCATCGCACGCAGGATCTGGCCGAGTTTCTCAAACCTCTGCAGGCGCGCCCATGACATCGAGTTCGTGCACCGAGACACCAGGCAATCCGGCTTTAAGATCTTCAGCATCCTGAGCGAGCAGCGGAAATGTTTTGTAGTGGCCAGGAACAACCGAACTGAGGCTGGGCAGATATTTCGAGATGCCCCACGCGGCGCGCTTTCCATCCATCGTGAAATGACCGCCAATGGGGACCAATGCGCAGTCGGGCTGATGCAACTCACCCATCCAATCCCAGTCGGCCATGATGTCCGTGTCACCCATGGCGTAAAGCGTTTTGCCGTCCGCCGCGATCATGAACCCGCATTCCTGCCCGGTTGGGACGGGCCCTGATGCCCCGGCGATGGTTGATGAGTGAGAGGCCGCAACCAGTGTCACCGCGACATCGCCGATCATCACGGTGCCGCCACGGTTGAACCCGGTGCCCGTGACACCTGATCCTTCGGGCGCCAACACGTTGATCAGTTCGTACATGCCATAGACCGGCGCGCCCGTGCGCTTTGCAATGTCGACGCTGTCCTTGGTATGGTCGAAGTGCCCGTGGGTCAGCAGGATCGCTGTCGCGCCTGCAATCGCCTCTTCAGTGCGCTCAGGCGGAAAGGACGGATTTCCGTCGACCCACGGATCGATCAGCAACACCTGCCCCGCGGTGTCCACTCTGTAACTGCCATGTCCCATCCAGGTGACGCGCATCCGATGTCCTCTCGTTCGTCTGACTCTCAGGCTTCAGCTTGCCCAGAAATCGGCCATAGGTCCATCGCTGGTCTGATCGTGCGGCCGATGCCCCGGCCCTCTTGCCGTGGACATGTGGCATCGCTAAACCACGCCCGTTCAGCCGTACCGAAAGGCCCTGCATGTCCGTCGATAAAGACACTGTCCGGCGCGTTGCCAGCTTGGCGCGCATCGCCGTCGAAGAACAAGATCTCGAGCCGCTTGCGGGCGAGTTGAACGGTATCCTCGATTGGGTCGAGCAGCTGAATGAAGTGAATGTCGACGGCGTGGAGCCGATGACGTCTGTCACGCCCATGGCCCTGAAGCAGCGCGCCGACGGAGTCACGGACGGAGATCGCCGCAATGACATTCTGGCGAATGCCCCCGATCATCGGGAAGGCTTCTTCGCGGTTCCGAAGGTAGTGGAATGATGGCCGACCTCAGTTCACTCACAATTGCCGGCGCACGCGACCTGATGCGATCGGGCGAGGCCTTGGCGCAGGACATTGCCGAGGCTTGTCTTGCAGAAATCAGCACGGCGTCTGCGCTGAACGCCGTCTGTCACAGCACGTCCGAGAAGGCTCTTGAGATGGCCGAGGCCGCTGACGCGCGGCGCGCGGCGGGCGAAGACATCGGGGTGCTGGGCATTCCGATCGCCGTGAAGGATCTGTTCTGTACGGCGGGTTTTGCAAGCCAGGCAGCCTCGCGCATCCTGGATGGCTTCGTGCCAACCTACGAGTCCACTGTGACCGAAAACCTATGGGATCGCGGTGCCGTGATGATCTGCAAGACCGGCATGGACGAATTCGCGATGGGCTCGTCGACCGAGACCTCGTGCTATGGTCCTGCGGTCAACCCGTGGCGCCGCACCGGAGACGAAACACCGATCACGCCGGGCGGCTCATCGGGCGGTTCATCGACGGCGGTTGCCGCGAACCTGTGCATGGCGGCGCTTGGCACGGATACAGGCGGTTCGATCCGCCAGCCAGCGGCCCTCACAGGCACGATTGGATTGAAGCCAACCTATGGGCGGTGCTCGCGCTGGGGCATCGTCGCCTTTGCCTCATCACTGGATCAGGCCGGTCCGATGACGAAGACGGTCCGCGATGCCGCAATCCTGCTGGGCGCCATGGCGGGGCATGACGCGAAAGACTCAACCTCGGCCGACATTGCAGTGCCGGACTTCGAGGCTGCATTGACCGGAGACATTCGCGGCAAGCGCATTGGAATTCCGGCGGAATACCGCGAAGGGCTGCCGGACGAGATGGAGGCCTATTGGCAGAACGGCATGCAGATGCTGCGGGATGCGGGCGCCGAGATGGTTGATATCTCACTGCCACATACGAAGTACGCGCTCCCCGCGTATTACATCATTGCGCCTGCCGAAGCGTCCTCGAACCTCGCCCGTTACGACGGTGTGCGATATGGCAACCGCGCTGCTCTGGGTGAGAACGACGGGATTGTCGATCTTTATGAAAAAACCCGTGCGGCCGGTTTCGGTGCCGAGGTAAAGCGCCGCGTGCTGATCGGAACATATGTCCTCTCGGCCGGGTACTACGATGCTTATTACCTGCGCGCGCAAAAGGTCCGGCGCCTGATCCTGCGTGACTTTGAAGAGGCCTGGACAAGGTGCGACGTGATCCTGACCCCGACAACGCCCGAGCCGGGGTTTGGCCTCGGGGAAGTGTCGGACCCGCTCGCGATGTATCTGCAGGACGTCTACACCGTGACAGTGAACCTGGCCGGGCTCCCGGGACTATCGGTACCGATCGGCTTGTCTGAAAGCGGCCTTCCTTTGGGGCTTCAGCTGATTGGCAAACCATGGGACGAGGCGGGGATTCTCAACGTGGGCAATGAACTCGAAGCACGGGCCGCGTTCACCGCACGACCCGATAAGTGGTGGATTTGAGCTCTACATCGTTAGCGCAATACCCAGGACACCCACGACAAATGCGCAGGCTGCGAGGTCTTTTCGTAGCCCTACGATTGACGCGACGATCACTGCCGTGACGAGCGCCGCGGCCGTGAATGTGACGATATCCAGCGAGCTGGTACCGATCATGATCGGTACGGCGTCAGTCTTCATATCCAACTCCTCACACCTGTCCGACAACACCCTCGCGGATAGTATACATCAGAGCGGCCTTTCTCTGAAGTCGTTCAAGTCAGAATGATAGAATTTGCTGTTTTGGCGTTGGTTTCAACACTCGAGGCCATGAAGAAAGACAACTGAGCGGAAAGCCTCGATCTGACAACTCTTCATGCTTTTCAATCGGTTCCGCAAATAACCTCACTATTTTTGGATCAATCTGTATTTCGTCCCGCCAGAGTGACCGTGGGATACGTCACATTGCGTCTTTCAACCACGCGACGGACTTCTTTGCTACGAGAACAGCGTCTTGTCGTGTCTCGAAACGCGACTCACCGTAGTCTCCGATCGGAAACCAACCTCGTCCGTCTTCGGTGTCGCGGCGGTATTCCTCGAACCCCCAACTGCCGTCGGGCCGAAAAAAGATATCAACACAGACGGTGCCACCCGGTGCTTCGATCGAGCGGTCGACCTTGTTCTTCATCTGGGCTCCACTCATCAGACTGCTGCTTGCAGGCGATACCACGACGTCTATCGTAGGGCCCAACCTCGCACGGAGCTTTCAATGTCCTGGTCGATACATCACGTCAACATGTGCTCTCCCAACGTTGCCCGAACGCGTACGTTCCTGAGAGATCTGCTCGGCTTGGAAGAGGGAGCTTGGGTCTACCCGCCGACCGATCAGATCGGCGAGGTTGGTCACAACCCGGAGAGCATCGCTTACTTTGGTACGGGCAATCGCGGGATCCACGCGGTGTGCCCGATCTCGACCTTTCCGAAGGACAATGGACTGCTGATCAACCCGACCATTGGCGGTCACGTCGCGATCACAGTGAATGATATCAATGCCCTGATGGAAAATCTCGATAATGCATCACTGCCCTACGACGATGCTGGGATCTACGCAATGCGCGGTGTGCATCAGGTCTACACCTATGATCCGTCGTGGAACGTGATCGAATTCAACCAGGTGACGGAACCAGAGGGATGGACCGGCGTCCAGCCGTGGGAGGCCGATTGGGGCTGGGGCATCCACCATGTGCACCTCCCGGCACATGCCGTGCGCGCGCCCGCCGCCTTCTTCAGCGAGGTTGCTGGCATGGACGAAGGCACCTGGGATCGTGGCGGGACCGAGGGCGATTTCTCCATAGATCCCACGGATCTCACGATTTTTCCGCTTGGCGATGGCAATCGCGGGCTTCACCTGATCCGCCCCGATCCCGAATTCGGGCGGCGCAACGGGTTCATGTTCAACCCGTCCGTTGGTGGCCACCCGGCGTTCATGGTCCCCGACATCAAGGCGGTCATGGCACGGATGGACGCAGCCGAGTGGCCGTAAGACGAAGCGGGCGTCTATGCGATGCCCGGGATGCATCAGATCGACCCGGTCGATCCACACATGAACGTGGTCGAGATCAATCAGAAGGTCGGTTGAGTTCCGTCACGTAATCCTCTGCCTAGACTGACCTTTTCGCTCCACTCTCGATTGGTGCCAAGCGATGGATCAGCATACCCCCGAGCATGGCCGCGACGAACAGCCAGACGGACCATCCACCCAGCAGCAAACCCGCGAAAGCAGGTCCCGGGCAAAGTCCAACGAGGCCCCAGCCGACGCCGAAAAGCGCTGCTCCACCGATCAGCCCAGGCGTCAAAACACCATGAGGCACACCCGGGAAACCGTCTGAAAACAGTGGCTTAGACAGCGCTCTGCGAAGCGCCCAGGCAACGAACATTGGGACCATCGCGCCGCCCATGACAAAGGCCAGCGTCGGGTCCCAGGCCCCCGATCCAACGTCAAGAAATGCAAGCACGCGCGCCGGATTGATCATGTCTGACATCAGCAGACCAAGCCCGAAAAGACTGCCCGCGAGGAATGAAATGTTGCCCTTCATGGCTTCACGCTCCCAGCATCGGGCGGATCAAACTGGCCACGACGGCGGCGACCGCCATGAAAACGCCGACCGAGACGACGGATCGCTTCGAAAACCGTGTCATGCCGCACACCCCGTGACCGGAGGTGCACCCGTTTCCCAGGCGCGTCCCGATCCCGACGAGCAACCCGGCGGAGATGAGCAGAACCGGGTTTTCTGTGATCAGAATGTCTGTTTGAAATCCGGCACTTACGGCGATCATTGGAACCAGGGTCAATCCAGCGAGAAACGATAACTCGATCGAAATCTCGGGACGCCGAACGTCCATCAAGGCGCCCGCTATTCCACTGATACCCGCGATCCGTCCGAGTCCAAGCAGGTACAGTGCCGCCGCAAGACCGATGAGACCGCCGCCCACAAGGCCCGCGGTCCAGGCCGGGTAGTCGAAAATCATCCAAACATCTCCTCATATTCGAGAATACGAATGTATGATCTGATCTCTAAAAGCGCAATGGTTAATGCGTGTGCGCCGGTCGCCGGGGCATACCGATTTGATACCGCAAACATACCGCAACGGTATTCCATTGGCGGTGCAAACTGGATGCAAGCGTAACAACGCGGAGTCGACCCGGTGAGTGTTAACGCCCTGCCCCGTGCCGCGCCCGTCAAAAATGTGAACACGTTTTGCGTGCATCACTGCTATCTTTCGAGAACGATCAATCTGCACAGAAGGAGTCACCATGCGCCCTGCTGCCTTGATCCTGATCCTCGCCCTGTCCGCCTGCGGTGGATCGGGTCCAACCTTCCAGAAAGACACGATCATCTCGGATGTCGGGGGCGAGAAAATCATCCTGGCAAACGGGGTCTGCATCCGGATCAACGAACAGAATGAGGAAGACGAAGCACACATCGTTCCGAGGAGCCGTTGCGGAGTCTGATTGGCACGATCCGCACGAAGGCCCGTTAAGAATACTTGCTTTTGGCGCTCAAAACGCCTATGTGCGCGCGGCAAAGTTATGCCATCGATCCTGTCTTCCTCCCCGGCAGCAGTCCTTCGATTCCGCTCTGACTGCGCCACAGCTACCGCACACTGCGGGTAGCGAATTGAAAAGGAGACCAGAGATGGCTCAAGGCACCGTAAAATGGTTCAACGCAACCAAAGGCTTCGGTTTCATCCAACCTGACGAAGGCGGCAAGGACGTGTTCGTCCACATTTCGGCCGTCGAGCGCAGCGGCCTGCAAGGCCTGAACGACAACCAGAAGGTCAGCTACGATCTCGAGTCGGGCCGCGATGGCCGCTCGTCGGCAGCCAACCTGCAGCTGATCGACTGATCCTGACGGGTGGGGTCGAAACCCCACCCTACGCACGCTCAGGCGTCGGGGCGGACGCACAGCTCGCCCCCACGCCAACCCGACTTCGCGCGGTAACGTCAGGACTGCAAAGATGCAGTCCGAGCGCCGCAAATCCCCCTCGCTACAATTGAAACACTGTTCTTCGCGAACGACATCCGGCGGAAACGTCGTCGGGTGAAGATTGCTCCCATCGTAGGGCTGAAGGATCGGCTCGCTATGGGAGGATGATCATGGTTGGCGCAATCTCAGCACACAGGCAACGGGCATGGTGGCAGGTGTCGCAGCGCGCCTGGTTCGGGATCTCATTTGCCGGGTCCGGCCTGTTGTGTCTGCTCACCTTGATCACGATCTGCGCCCTGACCACGGGGAACGTTGCCGCGCCGCCGACTTACCCCGTCGCGGGCCGGGGCGGCGCTGAGCCTGCAGTCAAGCTGGCCTGTGCCAAGGAGTTGGACTTTGAGCGGAGCGATGCCTATGCCGCGATCTACCGCGTTCGAATGGAGTTCTAACATCATCTCTCGACCATGCGATCAGAACAGCTATAAAATATTAAGTACGGCAAATAAAAAGAAAGCTGAGCTCTCAATTCGCCATCCGGTACGTCATATTTCGACGAGTACATGCTAGCCTACGGATCCGTGAAGGACAATGATCTCCAGTATTCATGGAACATGACATCACAAGTCTTATCGGTCAGCTCAATGTCGCCTACCGGTTTAAAGATATTGAAGATTTGACTTTTAACCAAACGAGTGTCGCTCTCAGATAGGCCCTTGCTCGTGCCAAAAACATATCTTATTCTCTCTGGTGTACTTATATTTAATGCATCCATGTTCATGGGCAAATATCCAAACCCCAAAAATACAAGCCTTTCAGCACTCAATATTGATCTTTCGATCGCTGCCCTGATTTCTGATCCTTCACCTAAACCTTCCGAAAAGGTTCTAATTCCCGAAGCGATTTCCAGTAGGCCAGAGTTTCGTCCACCACCACCGAAACTCACATTTTGAGAGATGTCTTCCCATGGCAAACTGCCGAGGGACCCATATGGATGTATTACTGTTAGGCCCTTAAGAGCATCTGCAGCGCGCATGATATCAACGTTATGTATGCCATAACTGCATAAATCAAATAGTGTTTTATACATCTATCATAATTGAACGAGATAACCGATACACTTTGGAGGCGTTTAAATAAGTCTTCAAAGGCGCACCTCTCGAACAAAATTTGACAGAAGGAGCGATGCCAGGAACTGGAGATCTTATTAAAATCTATATTGTTATTGGTACCTTTTTCAAAATATATGCTCGAAGCATATTCAGAAAGAAGCAGGCATCTAGCAATCGCAAGTTTCGTAAGGAGCTCAATTTTTTCATCCTTGCTGTGTGCCTCAAAAAATTATCTATTGATATGGACACAGGCATTGCATCTCTGATGTGCCATGCTGAATGTAGGTACGCGTTTATATCTTGATTGTTCTCTCGACAGTATTTAATCAACGTCGCTGAAATGTGAGTGTCTCCAGATAAAATCTTCCTACCAAAATCATCGAACCGGATATCCATAGATTTCGCGATTTCGGATTTTAGTGCCTCCCCAATAGGCAGGCCCAATTCTTTGCTTGCGCCGGCGCCGACAATATAGACCGTACGCACTATCCTGAAACCCCTCTATTGTCGCTGTAAGTGCTAGCACAGCCTTACAGTGACGAACTTTTACTGAGTTAGCACGCACTAACCATCCATCTTCAGCGCCGAAATGAATGCCTCCTGCGGGATATCCACCTTCCCAAACTGGCGCATCTTCTTCTTACCCGCCTTCTGCTTCTCGAGCAATTTCTTCTTCCGGGTGATGTCGCCGCCATAACACTTCGCGGTCACGTCCTTGCGCAGTGCCGAAATCGTCTCGCGCGCGATGATCCGGCCACCGATTGCGGCCTGGATCGGGATCTTGAACAGGTGTTGCGGGATCAGGCCCTTGAGCTTTTCGCACATCGCCCTGCCCCGGACCTCGGCCTTGTCGCGGTGGACGATGACCGACAGCGCGTCCACGGGTTCGTCATTGACCAGGATCTGCATCTTGACCAGTGCCTCGGCGTCGTAGCCGTCCATTTGATAGTCGAAGCTGGCATAACCCTTGGTCACCGATTTGAGGCGATCGTAGAAGTCGAAAACGACCTCGTTCAGCGGCAGGCGGTAGACGACCATGGCGCGGGTGCCGGCATAGGTGAGGTCGAGTTGGATGCCGCGGCGCTCCTGACAGAGTTTAAGCACGTCTCCCAGGAACTCGTCGGGCACCAGGATTGTGGCCTTGATCCACGGCTCCTCGATGCGGTCGATCTTCATCGGGTCCGGCATGTCGGCGGGGTTGTGCATCTCGATCATCTCACCGTCGTTCATATAGAGGTGGTAGACGACCGAGGGTGCGGTGGTGATCAGGTCGATATCGTATTCGCGCTCTAACCGGTCGCGGATGACCTCGAGGTGCAAGAGGCCGAGGAAGCCCGCGCGGAAGCCGAAGCCGAGCGCTGCGGAGGATTCGACCTCGTGACTGAAGCTGGCGTCGTTCAGCGCGAGTTTCTCGATTGCCTCGCGCATCGGTTCGAAGTCGGCGTTGTCGATCGGGAAGAGACCGCAGAAGACGACGGGCTGGGCGGGCTTAAAGCCGGGTAGCGGGTCCACGGCGCCTTTCTTCTCTGTGGTGATGGTGTCGCCGACGCGGGTGTCGCGGACCTGCTTGATCGAGGCGGTGAGGAAGCCAAGCTCGCCGGGGCCGAGCGTGTCGGTTTGCAGCATCTTTGGTGTGAAGACACCGACCCGGTCGACCGGGTAGACGGCGTTGGTCTGCATCATGCGGATGCGGTCGCCCTTGTTGAGCGTGCCGTCAATGACGCGCACAAGGACGACAACGCCGAGATAGGCGTCATACCAGCTGTCGACCAGCATGGCCTTCAGCGGCGCCTCACGGTCGCCTGAGGGGGCCGGGAGGCGCGTGACGATGGCTTCCAGCACATCGTCGATGCCGATGCCTGTCTTGGCCGATATCAGCACGGAATCCGACGCGTCGATGCCGATGACGTCTTCGATCTGTTCGGCGACGCGCTCGGGCTCGGCGGCGGGGATGTCGATCTTGTTGAGGACCGGGACGATTTCGTGATCGGCATCGATTGCCTGGTAGACGTTCGCAAGCGTCTGGGCTTCCACGCCCTGGGATGCATCGACCACCAGCAACGAGCCTTCGACGGCGCGCATGGAGCGCGAGACCTCGTAGGCGAAGTCGACATGGCCTGGTGTGTCGATCAGGTTGATCGTGTATTCCCTGCCGTCCTTCGCGGTGTAGCGCAGCCGCACGGTCTGTGCCTTGATGGTGATGCCGCGCTCTTTCTCGATATCCATGTTATCGAGCACCTGCTCGGACATCTCACGCGCTTCGAGCCCGCCCGTCGTCTGGATCAGGCGGTCGGCCAACGTGGACTTCCCGTGGTCGATATGCGCGACAATCGAGAAATTTCGGATATGAGAGAGGTCGGTCATGACCGGAGCATATGCGGCGCGGCAATTCTGCCGTCAAGCGCGCCGACGGGCATAGGTTGCCACAGTGCAGAAGCCATCTTGCATAAAAATTTTGTAGAATTGACATTCAGCCTGCCCGGTGCACCTTCTGGCGCGAGGGTGAGCAGCGCAGGACCGGGAACGCAATGGCAGCCAATCTCGATGGAGTGCTCTTCACTCAAATCTACACGGACAATGATGGCGGGCCAGAGTTCGACAGCGATGGCGACGGCAACGCGACGCAGGAAGACGAGTTTGTCGCCATCCAGAATACCAGCTCGGCACCCGTCGATATCTCTGGCTGGGAGATCTGGTCCGACAGCACAGGCGGCGGTGCGACAGATGCACCGCAAGACGGTTTATATCACACGTTCCCGCCTGGAACCGTCCTCGCCCCTGGGCAGGAAGTGTTCGTTATCAACGAGATCACAGGACCCGTTCCGGGGTTTGCGCAAGAGGCGTCCGAGGGGGGCGTAGAGTCCGGGCCCGGGGCGCCGTCAACCAATTTGTTGACCGAGGGCAGTGGCGGCGGTGCGGCGGAATCGATCGCGCTTCTGAACCCGGACACGCTCGAGTTCATCATTTTCAACATGTCGCCTAATCCATCGACCATCCCGGATGAGGACGAATTTCTCGGCGAGACCTCGGTCGGCGAAGTGGACGGCTCGTCCGTGCAAGCGGACCCAGGGGCTGGCTTTTCGTACCAATACGATCCAGTCACGGACACGTATTCGAACCTGCCGGTCTTCGTGCCTTGCTTCACGGCAGGAACCCGGATCGCGGTTCCGGGTGGAGAAGTGCTGGTCGAGACGCTTGTCCCGGGCGATCTGGTTCTGACGGCAGATCATGGTCCGCGCCCCCTGCGCGCCATTTTGCGGCGGAAGCTGACCTTCACGCGGGATGACAGGCACGATCAGCACAAGCCCGTGTTGTTCAACATCGGCAGTCTGGGCGATGGTGCTCCGCACAGGCCTCTGGCCGTCTCTCCGCAACACCGTATGCTGGTGCGCGATGAGGGCGGAGACGAGGTGCTGGCCCCGGCGAAGGGGCTTCTGCACCGACGCGGCGTGCGCCGGAAGGCAGGCTGCAGACAGGTCGTCTATCTGCAACTTGTCTTTGACCAGCACGAAGTTGTCTGCGCGGAAGGGGCTTGGAGCGAGAGCTTCTTTCCCGGAGCGTACGCCGTATCGGCAAGCGATTGCGCAACTCAGCGCGAGCTGCTTGAGATTTTTCCAGATTTGAATCGGGGTTTGACGCCCGATCCGGCGCGCAAATTGCTTCGCGTCCAAGAGGCACGTGCTCTGACGAAGACGGGTGCTTGAACTGGCGGGATGATTAGACCCTATCCATCGCACTTCGAGACGGCGTGAAGGATTGGCGGGCCTAGTCTTACTGCTCTGCGCGGAAAGGATCAATGTCCCGCGCGGCGACGAGGCCCGCCTCGGCGCGCCGATTGCCGTCGCAATGGAGCTTCAGAAGAACGTGGCGGCAGGTTGAGATCCCACCGCCACCGCGTTCAGTTACTCGTCGTCGAAGACGCGTTCCATGCCTTTGGCCTCGGGGCCCTTGACCATGGTCGAACCGCCCGACATGACAACCTTGCCGGACTTTTCGTCTTTGACGCTGCCACCGATCCAGACGCTATATCCACCCTTGGCCTGATCCATATCGTTGTCGGCGATCGCTTCAGGCGAATTGTCTTTGTTTTCGATGCTCATCTCGATCACTCCTCGCTCAATTTACACCGACTGAAAGAAGCTCAGCCACCGTACGGATTTTTCATACGGCCCGGGCGGGTGCGCAGCATGGACGCATCAAGCGATTGAATGAGGTCGTCCTTTTCGCTTCCCGCATAAATCGTTTCTGCGTTCACATCGACGTTCAGCATCGTTGAGCCGCCAGACATCACGACATTCGTCGACATCGAAGCGCCCCAACTCCATCCTCCGGCTGCGTCTTCCAGCTTCTCATCGCCGATGATTTCAGGCGTGTCCTCGGCAGACGTAATGATGTCCTTCTCGGGGGATTTGTCTTTATCGCTCACTGTCAGTCTCCTCGCATTCTGGGTCGCCCCTCCGGCAACCATGAGCACACCTTAACACTCACAGCCCGGTATTCTGTATCGGATGTTACGGGTTCAGCGTTTTCTTGGAGAATTCTGATGTCAACGCATCGGCCGCGCGTTCGATCATGTCGAGCGCATGCTCATAGTCCGCCGGTCCGCCATGATATGGGTCTGGGATGTCCCTGCCCTGCGGGTCAAAGATCCGGATTTCGCAGGTCGCGTATGCGGGGCACGCTCGTCGCAAGTTCAGCAGATTCGAGGCATCCATCGCCAGCAGCAGGTCGAATTCGGCAAAATCGGAAGTGCGGACCTGCCGGGCGCGTTGTGCGGAATTGTCGTAGCCACGCGACGCGGCGGCGGCGAGGCCACGCGGGTCCGGTGGATTTCCGATATGGTACGCCCCCGTCCCGGCACTATCGATGTGCGCGTCTATGCCAGCCTGTGCGAGCCGCCGTTCCAGAGCGCCTTGCTCCATCGGAGAGCGGCAGATGTTGCCAAGGCAAACACATAGAATTCGCAAGCCGGATCTCCTTTGCTAGTGGATTGACTCAGACATTTGGTATCCACTCGCCGCATTCTCTTATCCAAATGTCTGAGTCGGAAAATCCACTAGAAAACATATAGTTGCTAGTGGTTCTATTGATCGAGACGTTTGCTTGCGAGGATGCGGCCGCGGGAT
>JBHJIZ010000144.1:0-5226 GCA_050043005.1 Paracoccaceae bacterium | reverse complement strand
GCACGCGCCAGATCTTCAACGCTCCGGCCAGTGCGGGCCAATGCTACGATCTGATCGCGAAACTCAGGTGCGGAAGCAGGTCTTGCTCTCGGCATCTCGACACTCTCCTTCCTAACTCAGAAAGTGTCCACAAATCCGGGGCAACTCAAACTCCAGTCTTTGACCTGCTCTTGATCAACTTCTGGCACCTTTCGGCCTCCCCGCTCGAACACGCGTGATGCGCCTTCAAGCAGCGCCCGCTTCCATTGGTGGATCATCGTGGGATGCACGCCGAACCGACTGGCAAGTTTGCTTACCGTCTGCTCGCCTTTCGGCGCTTCCAACGCGACCTTGGCCTTGAATTCTGGATGATGTTGCTTCCGTTTCGACATTCCTGATCTCCTTCGTGTCGAAGATCAGCAGACAACAAATCGAAGCTTGCGTCAGTGTCCGAAATTCAGGGCGTAGCTCAATGAGCGCTGCGTCCAAACATTCATGTCAGCCATCGGCGTCGCAGCATAAGTGATCTTCTGGATTTGCGGCCTGAGCATGGGCTGCAACCGGATGCGCCCGTCCCTCCATAACGCCATCATGTCAGAACACCCAATTTATATGACGACGGACGGGCCAGGAATCGCCGTCTCGGTCGAGAACCTTCGCCAGATGGTTATCTTCTGAGACCGAAGGCCGTTCGATGCGATTGTGGATTGGACGCCCTGGACGCGCTCGCGCGCCGTTAATCAAGGTGAACTCGTCCCCCCAGGACATCCGCCAACTTGGCTGGCACGACCTGCCATTCAGGGGCGATCAGAACGACCTGTCCAACGCTGCCGACACCGGCATGGGACCGGCGCACTTCAGATCTACGACCGACAGTTTGCACAGTGTAGACTTCGCCATCCGCGGCCTCGATGTACCCCTTTGCACGGATCAACCCGCTGTCTTCATGCGCCAGCACCTCTGCAATCGCGTTGGGGTCGCGACCTTTTGGGAACTCGAGCACCGAGGTCACATATCCCGGGTGGTCACTGAAGGGCGAAGTTCGCGCATTGACGCGTGTCTCGGCGACGATTCCCGAGGCATCTTTGTCGGTCAACAAACGAAGTGGAAGCTCTGCGCGTTGTGTGCGCAGACACGCCGCATCCGGAAAGTCGTTTCTCAACCACGCCTGGGTTTCGGAGAGATCGTTACGTCCTGGAAGATCGCATTTGTTCAACACGATCAAATCCGCACACGAAAGCTGCCGGTTTATCGTGTCCGCAAAATACCTTTGCCTGCTGCGTCGATACACGGTTTCGGCATCAGCAAGCACGACGATGCTGTCCAGACTGAAGTCCTGAATAAGCGAAACGGACTCGGCGATTGCGCCCGGTAGCGCCACGCCTGCTGCCTCAATCAGAAGATGGTCTGGGCGCGGTTCCAGATTGCGCAGGTCCATCAGGGCGGTGATCAGGTCGCTTCCGAACGAACAACAAACGCATCCGCCGGAAATGTTGATGACGTTGCCGTCCTGGCTTTCGATCAGTTCCGCGTCGATTGGCAAGTCGCCAAAATCATTGACCAAAACCGCCAGTCGCAGACCGTTCGCCTGGCGCAGCAAATGATTGACGAGCGTTGTCTTGCCAGCGCCGAGATAGCCACCAACCACGGTGACTGGCATTGCCGACGGCGTGTTCCGCACAGCTCCATTCATATCGCTTCAGCCGCGAAGACCCGACCGCCCTGGACGACGCCCCATATGCCGACATCCTTGAGATCCTCTGGACGACCCTCAAATGGGTCATCTTTCAGCACGGCCATATCAGCGCGCTTCCCGATCTCGATCGAGCCTATCTCTCCATCCATCTTCAACGTATAGGATGCGCCAAGCGTGATGGCATAAAATGCTTCGGCAACGCTGATCCGCTCGTCAGCCCCGATGGTTTTGCCACTCTTGGTCCACCGATTCGCGGCACACCAGGCCGTGAACAAAGGGCCAAGCGGCGTAACCGGCGCATCCGAGTGAATGGCCAGCGGAACGCCTTCACGCAGCGCCGTGCGGCATCCATTCATGCGCATCGCGCGTTCGGGCCCGACCGTTTTCGTTAGATGGTGATCACCCCAAAAATAATGATGGTTCGCGAATACGTTCGCGCAAAAGCCCAGCTTTCTCATCCGCCGGTACTGCGCCGCATCTGCTAATTGCGTATGCTGCAACGTAAAGCGATGATCGGGATGCGGGTGCTTGCGAAGCGCAAGCTCCATCATATCCAGGGCCAGGTCCGTTGCCTCGTCCCCGTTGTTGTGGATGTGAACCTGAACATCGTGAAGCAGGGCCAACTCGTAGAGTTCCTGCAATTGTTCCGGCGATACGTACCACAAGCCATTTGGCGCGCCGTTGAAGTATCCGGGCTGACGCAGGCGGGCGGTGAAGCCTTGCATCGAGCCGTCAAGGACAACCTTGACCATGCCAAGGCGCAGCTGGTTCGAGCTCTGTTCCCTAAGTTCCAGAACGTCGTCGATCACTTCCGCCGGCTTCATGGCCGCAAAGCGCTTCAGGGACACAATCCGGGTCGGAAAATCCTTCTCGCCGGTCACTCTCAACATGGTGCCTACCGTCTCGGGAGGCAGCGGGTTGGCCAGATCGGTCGCGGTTGTGGTACCGGTACGCACGCACAATCGGGCGAACTGTCTCAGACCATGCTCGTCGCCCGCCAAGAGCGCGCGGTCAAAACCGACGTGACTATTGACCAGCATCATCGCGTCTGGCCCCCTCAGCTCACCGGTCGGCAGACCGTCGTCGCCCACAGGCACACCGGAGTGATTGATCCCGGGACGGAGCAGCCCGGCCGTCTCAAGGGCCTTGGTGTTCACATTCATCAGATGCCCGCTTGCATGCAGGACGCCGACTGGTCGAACGCGTGAGACCGTGTCGAAATCG
The DNA here is from genome assembly GCA_050043005.1 of Paracoccaceae bacterium. Lineage (GTDB taxonomy): Bacteria > Pseudomonadota > Alphaproteobacteria > Rhodobacterales > Rhodobacteraceae > Thermohalobaculum. Next base: position 2,327 of record JBHJIZ010000144.1, on the reverse strand, counting down.
GCGCGACTCAAGCGTTCGTCGCCATAGTGGATTGGATCAAACGCCCAGCCTGAAACCGGCGACTGATCGTCTTTCAATTCACGATCTCGGGCCGCGAGCCTGGCAAGAACATCTTGAACGGTTTTCAAACCTGGCCAGGCATTTCCATCAGGGTCCACCCGATCGAAAAACCCGCAATACACATACCGCCACAGCGCGCCTTCCATGGTGTGGCTGTGACCTTCAACGAAGCCCGGCGCCAGAACCTTGTCAGCGAAGCGTTCGTCGAGCTGAAATTCTCCCCATCCGCTTAACTCCTCCAGGCTGCCTGCACCCAGGAAGCGGCCACCATGCACCGCAACGTACTCAGCGATCGGATTGGATGCGTTCATCGTCAGAATGCGGCGTGCACGATAGATTGTGATCTTTTCTTCTTGAACCTGCACGGACTTCAATCCTCCAACCTCATTGTATTCAGGCGCTTCCGCCACATCCCGGTGCCGTCAGAGTTTTTCCTGCGGGGGTACGCCGTTCTCGTCGATCAAGTGACATGCCGCTCGATGCCCGTTGCCGAAGTACCTGAACTCGGGGACTTGGCTGCGGCATCGTTCTTCCGCAAACGGACAACGCCCTGCAAATCGACATCCCGAAGGCAAGTCGATTGGCGACGGCGGATCCCCCTCCAGATTCACCCGGCGGCCACGGTCGGCATGGTTCAGATCTGCTGACGGGACGGCGGAGATGAGCGCCCATGTATAGGGATGCAACGGTCGCTGGAAAAACTGCGCCCGGTCCGCTTGCTCGACGAACTGGCCAAGATACATGACGGCGATTTCATCGCAAATATGCTGGACGACCCCAAGATCATGCGAAATGAAGAGGTAGGTTAAACCGAAATCGTCCTGCAAGCGGCCAAGCAGATTCAAGATCTGAGCCTGGATCGCGACGTCCAACGCCGATACCGGTTCATCGCAAATCACAAGATCCGGTCGACTTGCCAATGCGCGCGCGATGCCAACACGTTGGCGTTGGCCACCTGAAAACTGATGCGGGAAAAGTGCAGTCTGTTCTGCACGGAGGCCGACTTTCTCGAACAGTTCTGCAACCGCTTCCTCGCGCTCTTCGGGCGCACCTACGTTCATCAGATCCATCGGCTCGCGCACGATGGCACCAACACGCTTGCGTGGGTTTAGCGAAGAGTACGGATCCTGGAACATGATCTGCACTTTCCGGCGCAACGTACGAAGTTCCTCCCCCTCTGCCCCGCCCAGATTCTCTCCATCGAGTGTCATGCTTCCGCCCGTGACCGGAGCCAAACGGGTTACGGCCAAGGCAACGGTCGTCTTTCCGGATCCGGATTCCCCGACCACGCCAAAGGTAGAGCCGCGCTTGACCGAAAAGCTCACCCCGTCGACGGCATGCACCACCGAGGCAGGCTGGAACCAGCCCGTCTTCGGAACCGGATAGTGAACCTTCAGGCCGTTAACACTGAGAAGCGGTTCGCTCATGCTCATACCGATGCCTTTTCCTCAACGACCCAGCACGCACAGAGGTGATCTGGGGTTGTTTCACGACTCTTTGGTTTCTCGGTCCTGCATCGGGCCTGACGCATGGCGCATCTCAGCTCGAACGCGCATCCTCGGCCCAGATCGGTCAGGGGTGGCACAACGCCCGGGATCTCGAGCAGAACCGGCCGGTCAGCCGGCGGCTCCCGGACCAGATGTGGCACGCACGAGATCAGACCCTTTGTGTAGGGATGCCTTGGATCCTTCAGGATTTCTTCGACGCTGCCCGTCTCGATGATGCGGCCAGCATACATGACCGCAACGTGGTCAGCCATTTCAGCGATCGCACCCATGTCGTGCGTTATCAGAATGATCGTCGTCTTGCTGACTTCCTGGAGGTCTTTGAGAAGGTCAAAGACCTGTGCCTGCACGGTCACATCCAGCGCGGTGGTCGGCTCATCGGCGATCAGAACCTGCGGACGGCAAGCCAGCGCCATCGCAATCATCACCCGCTGGCGCATGCCTCCCGAAAGCTGATGCGGATACTCGCGGACCCGTTGTTCAGCTGCGGGTATCTTGACGGCACGAAGCATTTCAGTCGCACGGTTCATCGCCTCTCGTTTTGACAGACCTTCATGCTCGACAACCGTTTCGGCGATCTGGTCGCCGACCGTGTAGACCGGGTTGAGCGAGGTCATCGGCTCTTGAAAGATCATCGAGATCTCGTTGCCGCGGATCTGGCGCATACGCAGTTCGGTGGCGCCAAGAAGCTCTTCGCCGCCAAGCCTGATCTCGCCACCTGCGCTCCGGCCCGGCGGTAGGGGCGCAAGTCCCGTGATCGGC
>JBHJIZ010000143.1:0-24458 GCA_050043005.1 Paracoccaceae bacterium | reverse complement strand
AGATCTACACGCACGTTCTCGACGAACGCTTGAAGTCACTGGTGCTGGAAAAGCATCCTCTCGCGCAGGGCTGAGCTTCTCGACGAGGCGCCCTACACGACCTGATCAGTCGTCGAAATCGTCTGGATCGCGGCCTTCGGGTGCAGGTTCTGCTGGCGCCGCCGTGGCAATCCCGACGAAAGCCGCGCGCAAAAGCCGGTCCGCGATCACGAATCCGTCTTGCATCCGCTCGATGACCGTATCGGGTTCCGCACCGGGGATCGGTGCCTGGAACATGGCCTGGTGACGGTTCGGGTTGAACTTCTCACCGATCTCGGGCGTGAACTTCTGGATTTTGTGTTTTTCGAAGGCGTTGATCAGCTCGCGCTGCGTCAGTTCGATCCCTTCGATAAAGGCACTCGCTTTCTCGCGAAGCTCGTCATCCGCCGCATTCAGAGCCCGCTCGAGGTTGTCGTAGACAACAAGTAAGTCGCGGGCGAGCTTGGTTCCGCCATAGTTCTCTGCATCAGTCTTGTCGCGCAGAGCACGCCGCCGGATGTTTTCGGCTTCAGCCAGTGCTCGGGTCCATTTGTCCTTGTAATCGTCCCGCTCGGCTTCAAGCGCTGCAATCTGCTCGGAAACAGAGTTCGTGTCCTCGGCCTCAGCACGGGCGATTTCCTCGTCAAGCCCGGGCACCAGGTCCTCGACGCTCAGGTCAGACAACTCGACCTTGGCACCTTCCGCAGCCGCGTTCGCTCCATCGATTGGAGCGCCATCGCCCGGCATTGCCACTTCTGGTTCGACCCGTGCCTTACTTTGCGACATGTTCGCCTCACTCGTTCTTGCCGTTTCGGTCCGAGACCATCTGCCCGATCATACGGGCTGTGTAGTCAACAATCGGTACGATCCGGCCATAATTCAGCCGGGTTGGACCAATCACGCCGATCGCTCCGATGATCCGGCGGCTTGTATCGCGATAGGGCGAAATGACAAGAGACGAGCCGGACATCGAAAATAGCTTGTTTTCCGAGCCGATGAAGACAGAGACGCCCTCGCCCTCCTCGGCCAGACCCAGTAATTGGGCAAGGTCGCGCTTGCGTTCAAGATCATCGAACAGCATGCGGATACGCTCGAGATCAGCCTCGTCCTGACCCTGATCGATCAGGTTGGAGCGTCCGCGGACAATCAGGCGTTCGGCGCCGGTGTCATCTCCGTCCGACCAGAGCGCGATGCCTTTCTCGACAAGACCAGCGGCAAGCTTGCTGACCTCGCTGCGCCGTGCCTCAATCTCGCGCGTTACCGCAGCAGCGGCTTCGTTGAGTGTCCGGCCGCGCAGATGTGCGTTCAGGAAATTCGCCGCCTCGCGCATTGCCGAGGGGGTCAGACCGATGGGCGGGTCGAAGACGCGGTTCTCGACAGATCCATCCTCCAACACAAGCACCGCCAGCGCCGAGTCCTGCGACAGCGAGATGAACTCGATATGCCTGAGCGCAGTATTGGTTTTCGGCGCGAAGACGAGCGATGCGCAACTGCTGAGGCCGGACAACATGGCGCCTGCCTGGTCCAGAGCCTCGGTCATGTCGGCATCGACCGCGACCGATTGTTCGATCTTGGATCGTTCTTCCACCGAGATATCGCCGATCTCCAACACGCCGTCGACGAAGAGCCTGAGACCCATTTGTGTCGGGATGCGCCCGGCGGAGACGTGAGGGCTGTTGAGCAAACCCAGTTGCTCGAGATCCTGCATGACGTTGCGAATGGATGCCGCCGACAGATTCAGATCCTGCATTTTCGAGAGCGTGCGTGATCCGACCGGCTCGCCTGTATCAAGATAGGTCTGCACCAGCCGCCCGAAGATATTCCGGCTCCGGTCGTTCAGATCGTTCAGCGTTGATGTCGTCTCTGGCATAATTCCGATGGGCTTGGCTGATCGCCACCAGTCACCTCAGAGGTAGTCTTACCGGTCGACCGGGTCAACGTGCTGGTTCAGTGGGCAATTTCGACCAACGCGCAACGGCACCGAACCTGGGGGCTGGCGATCACTCCTGCGTCGTCGATACAAATTTTGCGAAAATTCTGGACGAATGGACCCTCATTTAACGTTTCGGCAACCATCATTCACTGATTGTCGCGGCGTCAGCGCAGGCTGGTCTTCGCCACGATCGAGCACGCGCACCCGAGCAATTATGGATGAGCGCAGGCATGCCCCGTTTCTTCGACCTTTCGCTCGATCAGCCTGGATTGGAAGACGTGAGGTTCCTGATCCAGCGGGACTCCCTGCCGATCAACGGTGATCTGGAGAGCAACTTTCTCGAGCAAGTGCGCGACATCCATCGCTACCCGGCGGGTACCGGCATCGCAGCCGCTTTGAGACAAACCTGCGAACAGGTCGAGACCGTCGTTGTTGTGCGCAGTCCGGCGCTTGTGCTGGATGACCAACTCACCGGACGCATTATCGCAGCTCTCGAAAGTCTCGGTTCGATCGGCGCATGGACACTTGCTGCGGCTGGTGGCCTTGGGTTTGGTGATCGGCGGCATCTCGCGCTCTATGCGTCGGCGAACCCCGCGATTCCGGAATACGCGGGTCTGCAGCCGCTGCAGGACGTGATGCCGGATCTGTATCTATTGAATGCCACCTATGCGCGCGAGGTCTTGTCCGGTCCTGTCGGTCAGTCTGACGCTAGCGTCGAGCTTGCGCTGCTGATTCAGGGTTATCTCGATGGCCAGGTGTCGGTCTTCGCGCCAGAGCTTTGTGCCGCGATCGACGGTGAGCTGATGTCGCGCGATCTGATCCGGGTCGAACAGGAACTGGGCGCGTTGTTCGGTGAACGCCTTGCTGGGCAGGTCATTCACACCCTTTCCGGCGCCGTCAAACTTGGCAGTCCGCCGCCGAACGGCAGTGCGGCCGGGACTGATCTGAGTGCAACTCTGATCGACGTGGTCCGGCGGTGCGCCGCGCCATTCTCGCTGTCTATCGTGACGCGGACCCGGTTCGACCGGCCGCATCTGCTGCGGCGGATGCGCGCCAGCATCAGCCGGGCGCGGCGCGACGACCAAGCGTTAGAAGTGGTGATCAGTACGGACGCAGATCCAGCACTGGCCGAGAACGCGTTCAAGGACTTGCAGGCTGACTTCGTGCACCTGAAGCTTCGTCTGAAGCTCAACCCTCCGGCGGGTCATAGCCGGGTCACCAACCTCGTCGGCGGCGTCAAGGTGGCGACCGGTGAATACGTGATGTTCCTGGATGACGACGACTATCTGGATCTGTTCGCCTTCGACACGATCCGCGCGGCCGGTTTCGCAGGCAATCGCCCGTTGATCGTCAACAGTTGCGACGTTCATGAAGAAACCTGGGAGGACACGCCAAGCGGCCGCTGGGTCCTGACGCATTCGATGCAGATGAGCAGGTATCCTTCGGGTGGTTGGCGCCAGATGTTCAACGGCGTGAACAAGCTTCCGATCTGCGGCATGATCATCCCGCGCGCGCGGCTGAGGGCACGCCTGAAGAACTTCTCTCTCAACCATGACCTGAGCGAGGATTATGCGCTCTCCCTTTTGATCCTGACGGATCCGGAGCTGCCATCGATCTATGAATGCCTTGAAAGCGTGGCGCACATTTCCGTCCGGGGAACCGAGAACTCGATCATGATGAGTGACCGGCGCCCGTGGGTGCGCGACATCAGCCGTTTCCTGGCAGATCTTGCGCGGTCGGGTGCCGTTGCGGGTCCGGGCCAATGGGCGGCGCGCGTCACCTCGGAACCGGATCTTTCGGCGCCGCAAGCAGAGGAGCTTGCAGACTTGCGCGATGTGCTGTCACGCCGGAATCAGGAGATCCGGCTCCTCAGGCAGTTGCTGACTGGCTTGCGAGGGCAGCAGGCCCCGACCCGTGAGCGTGCCGCATGAGTTTTGCGGTCTACACGAGTTGTGCATTGAACTATTTGCCGAAGGCGCGGGCGCTCGCGGAAAGCCTCGCACGGTTTCACCCGGATGTCCGGCTGACGTTGTGTCTGAACGACGTTCTGCCGAAAGATCTGGACCCGGCGGCAGAACCGTTTGCGCAGATCTGGACACCTGCCGATCTGGGCTACAGCCGCGCGTGGATTTTTGAGCACAACGTGATGGAGCTTTGTACGGCCGTTAAGGGCCAGGCCTTGCGGCGCATGCTTGCCGAGGAAGATGCGAGCATCATTCTGTATCTCGATCCGGACGTCTATCTGTTTGGTCGGCTCGACCCGATCGAAGGCTACCTCGGCGATCATTCCATCGGTTTGGTGCCGCACATTCTGCAACCTGAGGAATGCGATATCGGCGTCCGATTGACAGAGATGTCGATCACCGAACATGGGATCTACAACCTGGGTCATCTTGTCGTTCGAAAGGATGAGATCGGCGCTGCTTTCGCGGACTGGTGGACGGCACGGCTCGACCAGTACTGCTTCGACGAACGCGACCGGGGGCTTTTCACGGATCAGCGTTGGGTCGACCTTGCACCCGCTATTTTCCCGGGTGTCCGGATCCTGCGCGAGCCGAACATCGATGTCGCCAGCTGGAACCTGTTTGGGCGCACCATCGCTCAGCGCGCTGAGTGCGCAGAGGACCCGGCGCCGCGTTTCGACGTCGATGGGAAGCCGTTGATCACCTATCATTTCTCGGGCACGGGTCCGACGGGTACGCATCGCCGGGTTCGTGATGTCTTTGATCCGGGCAATGCCGCAACGGCCGAGATCGAGCGGATCTACGAAGCCGCTATCGTACGCCATGGACAGGCAGAGTTCGAACAGTATCCGTTCGCGTATGACAGCTTCGACAATGGTGAACCTGTGACGGCCGAGTTGCGCAAACTCTATCGCCGTCATGGCGATCTCAGGCGTGCGTTTCCCGATCCGTTTGCTTGTCCGTCCGACCGTCTGAGCTTCCTTGAGTGGGTTCGGCAGCATCGCCCTGGAATGGTTGGAGGCTACCGGGTTCCGTCCGAACGCCTGGAAGCGGCGTTTCATGATCTGTTCGATGCGGAATACTATCTCTCTGAGTACCCCGATGCAGCAGAGCAGGTCGCCTCAGGCGAGTTTTCCTCGGCGCTCGAGCATTACTGCCTTCTCGGGTCGCGGCTGTTCATGGATCCGAACGAGTTCTTCGTGTCGTCATACTACCATGATCGTGGGAGTCGCCATGAGGGGCATATCCTGCGCGAACAGGCCGGGACGATGCGCGGTACGCTCTTGTGGCATTACCTTGAAGTGGGTCTGCCGAACCGGATCGAGCCCATCGAGTTCTTCGACAGCTACTGGTATCTTGCTGAGAACCCGGATCTGCCGATGGCGTTGCGGAACGGCCAGATCCTGAGCCCTCTCGGGCACTTCCTGCGGCATGGAAGCGGTGAGGGCCGGAACCCGGGTCCGACGTTTCTCGGCAACCGATATCTGGAAGCATCGCCCCGTGCGCGTGAACTGCTTCAGGACAATGGTGTGCGCGGTGCATTCGGGGCGTTTGTTAAACTCGGTGGAGTGCTCGGGCGGGCGCTGGTCTGATGAACGACGAGGTGTTCGCACCGCAGCGGACCATCTTTGTTGGCGGTCCGGGCCGCAGTGGAACGTCATTCATCGCCGAGCGGTTGGGTCGACATCCGGAGATCTGTTCATTCCAGGGTATCGAACTCAAAATCTTCTCTGAAAAGAACGGGTTGCTGGATCTGCGCCATGCGCTCGTCGAACGCTACTCCCCAAATCGGGCGGGCGTCGCGTTGGATCAGTTTCGGAAGCTGTTCAGCGCCCTTGTCGGTGGTCAGTTCGGACAACCCGCGTTTGAAAGCCTCGCGCCAGCCAGGGCATGGCACGATCTGATCGATGCGTTCTGCGCAAAGGTTGTTGATCAGGGCGTCCCTATGAAACTGGATGCCGACGAGTTCGACGATGCCGCACGAGGGCTCTTGATCGATCTTTCCAGTCTTGCCGCCTTGTTGAAAGGAACGGATTCACGTCCGGTCACGTTTCTGGAAAAGACGCCACACACGTTGCTGTTTATGGATGTGCTCGGTCGGATCGCGCCGTTGCCGCAGTTTGTTCATGTTATGCGGGATCCTCGATCAATCGCATTCTCGCTGCGCCGGATGCCCTGGGGGCCGCAGGATCTTGCGTCCTGTTGCGCATGGGTCTCGGGCTATTGTTCGGCCTGGCTTGAGAGTCAGAGGCGCGCGGCGTCTCTTGGCTATAGGCCGATCATGATCACGATCGAGAGCGTCGCGGCAGCGCCCCAAGCTTCCGGTCTGGCGATGTGCCGCCGACTTGGGATTGAAAGTGATAAGTCTGTCTTCGCGGAGGCGGACTTGAAAACTCTGAACGCTTGGGTTGACGACTGTCCGCCGGGCGAGATCCAGCAAATTCGTCGTGCCCTAGATGGCTGGGCACATCACTTTGGCTACGATGCTGCGGAGATCGGAGTACCGATGAGCCCAGCGTCGTCTTGCATCGCCTCCGATGCGGTGGTTGCGCAAGGAACGCCATAACGTTCGATCATTGCCAGGAGCTGTTTCTTGCGGATCGGTTTTGACAAGTAGTCGTCCATACCGGCTTCGATACACTTTTCGCGATCACCTTCCATGGCATTCGCTGTGAGCGCCACGATCGGTGTTCTCGGGAGGCCAAACTGGCGTTCCGCTTTGCGGATCGCGCGGGCGGCGTCCATCCCGTTCATTTCCGGCATCGAAAGGTCCATGAAAATCAAAGCGGGCACGAAGTCACGGTGCATCTCGACCGCGTAACGCCCGTTCTCGGCGAAGGTCAACTCGACCGGTGAGTCCTTGAGCATCTTCGACACGACGATACGGTTCGTCTTGTTGTCCTCGGCGACAAGCAATCTGACACTTCGCCCGGCTTGCAGTACAGCGGGCGGGTCTTGCTCGGGCGGCAGGTCCAGTGCCACTGGCGGATTGAGCACGTCGCGAATCATCGGATCGATGGTGGAGTATCTGAGTGGCTTCAAGAGACGTCCTGCCACTCTGGGATGTTTGCCAACGCCATCCTCGAGTTCAGCAGCTGATGTGATGATAATAGGCGTCTTCGCGGCGCCTTCTTCGGCCAGTTTGTTCAGCGCGTCGAGGCCCGGTTGCGCAAGCGAACCATCCAGAATGATGACGTCGAATGGTCCCCGCGTCTCTTCGGAAAGCGCAATCAGCGATTCGCCGGACTTCACTTCCCGAGCTGTCGAAACAGAGTGTCCAAGCGCCTCGAGATGCACCTTCAGGCCGCGCCGGTTCTCCTCCATCGGATCGATGCACAAGAGACGCATCGCTTCGCCCGTCAGCGCTGTATCTTCGGTGTCGGTGGACGCCTCCTTGGCCAAGGGCATCGTCAGGCGAAGCCGGAACGTTGTGCCGACGTCGATAGTGGACTCGACCGATATGTCGCCGGCCATGATCTCGACGATTTTTCGCGTGATGGCGAGACCGAGGCCGGTGCCCTCGAAATGTCGTGTGCCGGAGTGATCGACCCGAGTGAACTCAGAGAATATCCGCTCGATGTTCTCGTCTGAGATCCCGATCCCGGTGTCCTCGACGTCGATCTGCATTGCGAGGTTTTGCCCGCGTTGCACGCCGCTGACACGGAGGACGATCTTTCCTTTGAGCGTGAATTTCGCTGCGTTTCCAGCCAGGTTGATCAGGACCTGGCGCAGACGAAGAACATCTCCAACCAGATTGCGCGGTAGATCCGGGTCGAAGACGAGCGCCACATCCAGGCCCTTTTCGTGCGCCTTTGGCGACACCAGCATCAGAACGTCTTCGCATGTCGTCAGGAGATCGAACGTTTCTTCGCGCAAGTTCATCCGACCGGCCTCGATCTTCGAGAAATCGAGAATGTCGTTGATAATTCCAAGCAGGGCATCCGCAGACTGCCTGATCGTATCGGAGTAGGATTTTTGTTCTGCCGTGAGCTTGGTTTCGCCCAACATTTCGCTCATGCCAATTATGCCGTTCATCGGCGTCCGAATCTCATGGCTCATCGCCGCCAAGAAAGCGGTCTTTGCACGGTTGGCGGCTTCGGCGTCGTAAGCCAGTTCCTTGGCCCGTGCTTCGCTGTTCGCAAGCTCGACCTTTGCGCGGTAGAGCATCCTCGTCTGTTCTTTCATGTGGGTAATGTCAGAGTAGGACATGATCCAGCCGCCATTGTCGGCTTCGAACATCGCGATCGCCAACACCCGGCCCGACGGCGTTTCAAGATAGATGTCCTCAACGTTCGCCGAGAGAAAGAACTGCGGATCGACCGTCATGGTCGTGTTGATTCTGGGTCCGAAATCGCCACGTGCGGCGGATTCTGAAATGATCTCTGGCAGTGTCTGGCCCACCGGCGACCAGTCGTCCGGCCGTTCCAACAAACGGCTCAAATCGCCGAAAGTTTCCAGACAGGCGGCGTTCTGGTCCAGTACTAACGCGCCGAAGTTCAATCGACGAAGCGTGTCAGTGCGACGCCGTTCCGACCTGCGGATCCTGAGAAACAACACGACGGTCGCAAGTGATGCCACTGCGGCGCCAATGAGTAATCCGGTCAACAAGGTCTCTTGCAACGGTCAGGGCCCTAAAGACGTTTTTCCAAGAACAGCAGTTGGCCGCTGCCGGATGACGCATAGTTGACGCTGTCCATCGCCTCGCGAACCAGAAGCCATCCCCAACCGACATCTTGGGGCGGTGCTAGAACCGCTGGTTCCTGGCCGCGGTCCCAGTTTGTCGTCAACCATTGCGGAAGCCCGCGGCCATGAAACCGCACCGTCAGGATGACCAATGACTTTTCAATCCAGAGCTCGACGCGGGAGTCACTGTCCGGGAGCTGGGCCCCTGCAAACTCGACAACCGTGTGGAGCACCTCGTTCAACGCGAGCCCAAGCAGCTCGAGCATTTCAGGCGTGGGCTGGCCAGAGCGAACCCATGCATGCCGATGCGAGAGCACCTCGTCGACGATTCCGGGGATCACGGTGTTGCCGCCTTCGAGGCGACAAGCCATAACCGGAGCGATCTCGGCATGATGGATCATGTCAGAGCGTCCGGCGCATTAACTGGTTGGAACCGTGTCCCGGACCGGGAACACTTTGTTCATGCGTGTCAGGCGCAGCACCTTTTGCACGGCATCGCAAGGTTGTGCGATCTCGATAACGCCGCCAGCACCGATGTATTTCAGGCTGCCGACGAGCGCGCCGAGGCCCGAAGAGTCCATAAACTGAACTTCCGAGAAATCTACGATCAAGTGACGAGAACCGCCGTCGACGACTTCCTTGACCTCGTTCTTGAACGTCTCCGCCATGGACGCGTCGAGGCGATGCGTTTGCGGCTTGACGATAGTTACACTTGAATTGAGCTTATTCACTTGGACCACGAGAACCCCCAGATACGCAAAGAACGACCGAATTCCGGGAATCAGAAATACAGTGTGTGCGTAAAGAAACCCGGAATCCGGGCAGAGGGTCAGTCGTTGTCCAGCAGACCTGCACCTGCGCCGGTCTCTCGCGAACGGGCACTTGCAGGAGCATAGGTGCGATGAGCAAGCTGTGCGAGCCGATCGTAAGCAACCGGGTCAACGTCGAATACTCGGTTCGAATGCGTCGGACTTGTCGGCGGCATAGGCCGCGCGGATGTAGCGAGGGTAAATGGCCCGCGCGTCGAGAGGCCAGCCTCTTTCGGAAGCTCTGCGCCGCCACTCCAGACATGAAGACCAGCCACCCCGGCTGCGTCGCGAAGTACGAGCGTTTCGGAATCGTCCAGCCTGGATGAGAGCGCAGGGGCAATCAGCAGCGGGACGACTGGTCCCGTCTCCTTCGCCACGTCTTCGAACGCCATCCCATCTGAGATTGAGCAGGCGAGGTGAAGGCTTTGACCCGGCTTGTCGCAAGCGAGGTCGGCAACCAGTGGCTCGATGGCGGCAAGATCCCATCCACAGAGTGTTCGAACGATGTGCCCGGCCTCTTCCGCGATGCCCCAGGGCAGTCCTGCACCCCGTGCGGCCTTGGCGGCGAGTGCGCTTAGTTCTCCGATAGACCAGCCGCCGGTGGATACATCCACGCGTCACCCTCCATCGCTGCAATCTCATCGGGGAATGGCGCACCATTGAACATGGTGACACGTACCCAGCGGTCCGACCGGGGATCGAACCGTGTCGCACCGAAGAAGCTGAGTTTCGCGCGCAGCATATCGCTGGGCCGCATGTCTGCATCGATCGTGTTGTCGCGAATTTCGGAGTATGGATGGCGTGCCACGATCTGGACGCGCCGCACAGCGTACCGATGTTCCGGTTGGTACTGTAGAAAATTGGCGCAATTTGTGGTGGAATCGGCCTTGCCCAGAGCCTTCCAGAGTTCCACGATATCGCGCGCCGGGGCCAACGACTGCTCGTACAAACCCAGATCTTCGTCGTAACGCTCGGCCAGTCGCGGTTCGAGCTTCTCGGCAGAGGTATACCAAAGACGTGCAGTGCGATTGTGCGCGTCCCAGTCCGTGTCTAGCGTCCAGGCGTAATCACTCTCGATCGCTTTAAGAAGGGCGCCGACCGTCATCGCCCCATCTATGGTGAACGTTGATGCCTCATCTGCCGACATATTTTGTGTCAGCGTGTCGATGTCTGGGCCGTTGACCTCGAGCATCAGGGCAAGCAGCAGTTCTTGACCTTCGAGCGAGAGGGCTGCCTCTCCCCAGGTCCAGAGTGCATCCCACGGGAGCGGGTCATTCACCGGACCTGAGGCAAGGTACCCTTCAAGCAAAGCCTGATCACTGGCCAATCCGTCCAGTTTTTCTTTCTGCTCGGGGTGGTCGGTGTGCCATTCGCTCAGCCGCTCGCGTGACGACCTAAGCGCATCCAGGAGCACGATACGGTCGCTTGCGACCATCTCTGGACGTGCGCGGATCCGCGCCAAGGCGGTCTCTCGCGCGGCGAACCAATTGTGGATCAATACCGGGTGCGTGAGCAGAAAGGGCGCCATGCCGAGGCCCGTGGAATTGCCGATCCCGAGTGTGCGACGGAAGTCCGGGTCCAGGCGAACGGCCCTGTCGCCGCCTTTCACCTGTGCCAGATGTTCGATGATATCGACTGAGAATGCTCGGATCAGCCATACGGTCAGCATCTCTGCCTGGAATGGTGCGGCGAGCTCTGGCCGTTCACAATAGACATCCCGATCCGCCAGCCCGAATTTCGCCGAGCCATATACGGCCGTTGTGCGCATCAGGTAGCCGACTTTCATCAGTTCTTGCAGATCTGGTTGGCGACCGTCGGCGAGGGCGTCAATGACGTGACTGTACAAGCGGACAGAACGATTGGCACGGCTCAGCGTCAGCTCGCGGATCGACATCCGGCCTGCTTCCTGTTTCGGAACATGCGCTTCAAGCCGGTCAAGATCCGCCTCGGTCGGGACACCATCGAACAGGACGAATGTTGCATCCCAAGCCTCGGCAATGACACGGTCGCTGCGCAGGTGATCCGGAAGGTCGTGCGCGAAGGCGACCAGCGAATATGTGCGGTCCGGTCCGATCGCACTGTATACCGCGCGACCGACACCTCGACCGTCAATGCTCCAGACCGTGCGCTCAACCCGCCAGCCCTCGGCCTTGATCCGGCGCAGCAGGACCCGCATGAAGCTGAGACGTGTCGGATGGGCGGCGCCCATTCGGGCAAGCCGCATCACCACCTCTGGCGGGCGCGGGGCAATTGCGGCTGCACTCGCTACACCATCCATCAGAATTTCACCTCGAACCGCTGTTCCGTTACCTCGGTGCCCCAGGTCGTATCACGCTGCTCGGACACGAGCATGAAGCGATGCTTTTCGTACAAGCGACGCGCTGCGTCCAGTCCTGCGAAGGTCGTCAGAAAGACGCCGCGTGCGCCGTCATCACGTGCGGTCGAGATGGCCGTGCTGAGGAGCAAGTTCCCGAGGCCCTGCCCACGCGCGCGATCAGACGTGATAAACCAGCGCAGATGCGTCAGTCCGTCGTCCGCATCGCCGCCGTCGATCGTCAAGGTACCGGTGAAACCGGCATCGTCCTCGGCCCACCAGATGTGGCATCCGGGCGTGTCGGCACGCACCAGAAACGATGACATGTCGGTGGCGACTTTCGCTTCGAAGAATGTGCCGAAACCCCATTCGCGCGCATAGTAGCGGCCGTGCTCGGCCACGCACCAGCCGAGCAGGCCCGGTCGTGCACCTTCGCCGGTCCTCTGGCTCATCGTGTGCTCATCCCGCTTTCCCAGAACGTCAGCCAGTTCTCGCCGAGAATACCGTCGACATCGGATTTCGAGAAGCCGACGGCGTACAAGCCTGCGGCTATGCCATCCCAGTCACGGTTCGAGCGGAACCAGACAGGTTGCTGAGGAAAGGCCGCGCCGGATCGCGCGAACGTCCAGCGCCCGTCGCGCATCCACTGAACCACCTCGTCCGGTTGCCCCTGGCAGAGGTCCGAGCCGATCCCGAGCCTTTCCACGCCGGCGACCTCGGTCGTCCTCGCCACCATCTCGCAGAACGCCTGCAGCCTGCAGTCCGAGCCATCCGCCAGGTGATGCGGGTAAAGCGAGAATCCGAGCATTCCGCCGCTCTCGGCCAATGCGCGGATCACCGATTCCGGGACATTCCGGTTCGTATCACGCCATGTGCGCGGGTTCGCGTGGGTCACGGCCACGGGCCGACCGGACGTTTCGATCGCATCCAGTGTCGTTCTTTCGCCGGCATGACTGAGGTCGATGATCATGCCAAGCCGGTTCATCTCGGCGATGACCTCGCGCCCGAACCGGGTCAGGCCCGTATCCTCCGGCTCTTGCCAGCCAGCGCCGCACAACGATTGGAGATTGTAGGTCAGTTGCATGAACCTGATGCCAAGCCGTTGGCAGATCGCCAGCATACCGAGATCCGAGCCGATCGGAGCGGGGTTCTGAAACCCGAAGAAAACAGCCGTCTTGCCGAGCGCGCGCGCTTTGCGGACATCGCGCCCCGAGAGGGCTGGCATGATCAGATCGCCGTGATCGCGAAAGCGCGTGTCCCAGTCCTTCAGACGATGCACCACCTCGGCGAAGTCTTCATGATAGGCGATGGTTGCGTGCACTGCGTCCAACCCGCCTGCGCGTATGTCCTCGAAGATGTCACGGGACCAGTTGCAGTATTGCAGCGCGTCGATCCGGAAGCCCGTCACGACGGGATTCCTTGGCTGGTCAAATTTAGGACATCTCTGCGGTGTATCCTCATGTTGCGTGCGTAACGGATCATGCGATTGTGAGGCAATGACTCTCTCGAATGACAATACGGCCCCATCAGGCGTGAAGCCAGCCCCGGACCATCGCGTCTTCGACATCGAGACTGTGTCGTCGAACAGCGAGACCGAAACGGATGCCGGCACGATCGATCGGATGCGGCTGCAGTTCTTGGCCAGTCAGCATGCCTCGCTGGTATCGCAGACCCAGTTTGCCGACGCCAAGGCGGCGGCCTTGATGACCGTGATGGGGCTGGTTGCGCTGAATGGCCCGGTGAAGATCTACACGGTGGCGACGGCTACAATCGACGCCATCGCGGTCTTCATCCTGATCATGGCGACGATCGGCGTTGCGGCTTGGGCGGTTATCCCGCGTTATCCTGACAAGGGCTTGAACAAGCTGATTCACCGGCGCGACCGATTCTCGTGGCCGGCGCTGGTGGCCGCCGGCTATGAGCCGCTCGACCACGCCGAATTTGCGCGACAGGCCAGCGGAGATCAGTTGATCATGTCGCTGGCACAGACGAACGGTGCGATGGCCAAGGTGCTGCGGCGCAAGTTCGTGGTGTTGCGGATCGCCTTTGGGATGGCCGCACTCGATCTTGCGCTGATCGTTGCCTACGTGCTTGGCGCACGGCTCTGATGCCGGAGTTCCCCGGAGCACCATGGTCGATCTTGCGCTGTGGAGTGTCCCGGGCTTGCGACGGGACAGCATGGACTTGCTGCAAGCTGTCCCGGGTCTACGCCCGGGACAGCGCTGGAAGAGCGGTTGATTCGGGCTCTTTGGTGTCCTCCGTCAGCTCAGGTGGTGCACCTCTTGCAACCCGTAGACCGGTGTCGGAATACCCTCCATCCGCGCCTTGATTTGAAGCGACAGAAATTGCGAGTAGTGACGCGACTGGTGCAGGTTGCCGCCATGGAACCACAGCGCATCTTGCTGGGTTGGCTTCCACATGTTGCGTTGCTCGCCTTCCCACGGGCCGGGGTCCTTTGTGGTATCCGAGCCGAGACCCCAAACTTTGCCAACCTTGTCCGCAACGTCCTGGCTGATCAGGTCCGCCGCCCAGCCGTTCATCGAGCCATATCCGGTGGCGTAGACGATCAGGTCCGCCGGAACCTCCTCGCCGCTGTCCAGCTTCACGCCGTTTGGTGTAACTTCGGTCACCTGTCCGCGCTTCACCTTGACCTCGCCGTCAATGATCAACTGGCTTGCGCCGATGTCGATGTAATAGCCCGACCCGCGGCGCAGATACTTCATGAACAGACCGGAGTCATCGTCGCCCCAGTCCAGCCAGAACCCGGCTTTCTCCAGCCCTGCATAGAAATCGGCATCTTCCTCGCGGATCGTGTCATAGATCGGTTTCTGGAACTCGTGCAGGATGCCATAGGGCACCGACGCGAAGATCAAGTCAGCCTTGTGATGGTCAATTCCCGACGCGACCGCTTCCTCGGAATACAGTGCGCCAAGCCCGTGCTTCATCAGCGGCTCTGACCGGACAATATGGGTCGAGGTCCGCTGGATCATCGTCACATCGGCATCGTTTTCCCACAAGGCCGCGGCGATATCGTGCGCCGAGTTGTTCGAGCCGACGATCACGCATTTCTTGCCTTTGTAGGCATCCGGCCCTGGATGCTGCGACGAGTGGTGCTGGTCGCCCTGGAACGTGTCCATGCCCAGAAAGTTTGGCACGTTAGCTTTGCCCGACATGCCAGTTGCGAGCACGAGTTGCTTGGGCTTCAGCACAACCTCCTCGCCGTCGCGGTCGACGACAATCGTCCACTCAGCCGAGCCTTCATCATAGGACGCGGACTTCGCTTCCGACCGGGTCCAGTAGTTGAGTTCCATGATCCGCGTGTACATCTCGAGCCAGTCGCCGATCTTGTCCTTCGGGCTGAACACCGGCCAGTTCGCAGGAAACGGAAGATAGGGCAGGTGGTCGTACCAGACCGGATCGTGCAGGCAGAGCGACTTGTAGCGGTTGCGCCAGCTGTCGCCGGGGCGCTCGTTCTTTTCGATGATGATGGTCGGCACGCCGAGTTGCCGCATGCGAGCCCCCAGTGCGATACCACCCTGGCCGCCGCCGATGATCACGCAATAGGGTTGAGTGGTGTAGCCGAGCGACTTGGCCTCGTCCTCGCGCTCTTCCTTCCATGTTGGGCGATGCTTACCATGCCCATGCTTTGCGCCGAGCGGGCGATGGAAGTTCTTCGGCTCCTCGTGTCCTTTCAGTTCGACCATCGAGGTCAGCAGAGTCCAGATCTTGTCACCCTGAAGCCGGACGAGGCCATAGCCGCGCGACACCCCGGTTTCGAAGCTGAACCAAGCGGTCGTCACGCCGCCCTCGTCGGTTACGGCTTCGTCCGGGCTCAGCGCCCATGCGCTGGGGTTGATCGATCCAAGCTGGCTCTCGAGCATTGCACGGATCTGATCCGGGCCCTCCATGGTTCGAATGTTCCACGTGAAGCTGACCAGATCGCGCCAATAGCACGTGTCCGCGAACTGCGCGACGGCGGTATCGATATCGCCGCGTTCCAGCGCATCGCCAAAGGTCTTGAGCACATGGGCCGCACGGCTCTCTGGTGTCGTGTCGAGCATGGTATCCTCCCGTTTGTCACGCTTTGCGCTTGTCGTTCACGCGGGAAAGTTGATCACGACGTTCTTGGCTTGGCAAGACATCGGCGTGATGCGCAACGATGGGAAGGAGACAGTCCGCGCCGGTCAGTCCAGCGCGAGTTCGCTTATCCGGGTGAGCGCCTCGTCTGACGCGGACAGGTCGCTGGCATAGAGCGAGGGTATCCGTTCCTCCGGCTCTTCAACCGCGTCATAGGGCGCGTCCAACTCGGCGTCGATTACGACGACATGGTATTCCAAACCCCGAGCGAGGGCGAGCTTAACGAAGTCCCAGGACCGACGCGCGTGGCTGCGGCCGGTGACTTCAATCACACGGGTGCCTGGTTTGCAGAACAGGATGTTCGCCAGCCCAGCGCCATGCTGGGCGATCACCACTCGAGCGTGATGGAAGACGTTGATCTGGGACGTGAAATCGAGATCCTCCGAGAGGATCTTACGCGCATCGGCGCCCTCCAGCCTGTCCAGCAGCGCTTGCTCATTGAGCCATTTGCGCATCGGTGCCTTCTCGCGAGAGACGACGACGACGTCGGGGCTGTCGCCCTTCGGTGCGATGAGACGATCTGCCTGCGTATCGAAATGGTGGCTGAAATCCAGAAGCGATCCCCAGCTCGCACGCAGGCGACCGGCGGGTTTCGGTATCTCGTCCCCGCTTTCGCTGCGTGAGGCCAGTGGGTGCGGAACAAAGAAGAACGCCTCGTCCAGATGGGTCGAATGTCCTTTGACCTGCTGAATGTTGCCTTTGAACTCGGGGAACAGGGCCTTCACCGAGGCAGGGATGAAGCTGACCGGTTCCTTCACGAACACAACGATGTTGTCGATGCTCGACAGATCCGTGTGCTTTCGCAGCAATGCCAGGCGCGGCATCTGCTCGCCCATCCAGTGGTAATAGTTTGATGCCCGGCCGACGCCCATGAAGATGATGCCGCGCCCCGAAACCTGCTCGGGATTGTGCATGATATCCATCTTCGTGTCGAAATGGCGCCCATTGGGATCCAGTGCCTGCGCCAGCCGTCCGCTCCCGCCCGAGACCCAGAGGAACTTGCCCTTTGAACGCGCAGTCTTCAACTCGAAGTAGCCGTCAGGCGTGAAGCAGACCGCCTCTTCCATGAATCCCGCGCCTTCGTAGTGGATGTTGCTGATCTTCCGGCGGCAGGTCTCGATTTCTTCGGCGAATTGTGGGTTCACCTGCACTGCGCGCATGTCGTGGACGAACACCTGGTCATTCGGGCGTGCGGTGTGGCTTGGTTCACCCTCGTTCAGGATCGAGACGCTCGGTACGTCACGGATGAAGTGGGCCTGGGTGTCTAGGATACCGTATGGCGTGGCGATCGAGGTATCGCCGCTCATGTCATGCGGCTCGACCGGTTCCGCCCCTGTCTCGAACTGCCTGGATATCGAGGCGACCATGTGAACTCCCGAACCCGCTGATTAAACAACTCCTATAAGGGAAAAATTCTCTAAAATCTTCGGGAGTTTCAACTAAAATCGCCTGGGTTCTCGATACATGGCAGTCTGTTAACGCCACGCCCCGCGACGTGTTCGGTCATCAGACGGGTTCGTTAACACGGGTCCACCGGAGTAGCGAAACGCAGTGTCCCGCGCGCCGTCGAGCGAACCGCGCGCGGGGCAGAATCACCGTCTCATTCCCAGAATTTGGTCTGCCAGTTCGGGTTTGGGATCTCGTCGACGACTTCGAAAGCCATCACCTTCGTGAAGGTTCGGCCATGGCGGTCGGTGGTTGTAACCTCCATCTTGTGCGTGCCAACGGCCAGGTCTGTCGGCAGATCGATCCGCCAAAGGTGATGACTGTTATCCGTCAGCATCCAGCGCTGGAACGGCCCCGGTTTGCCTTTCCATTCATAGCCTTGCCAGGTCGTGAAGCCCTCGGTGTCCGAACCGCCGTCGACCGAGCGCACGGCAACGCGACCAACTTCGGCCTGTTTTGCAATCGCCAGAGGATCCGCGAATTCGATCCCTTTGTTCTTGGCCTCGCCCGTACCAGTCTGGGTGCGGGTCCCTTCGCGCACTTCGCCGTCGTTGATCGAAATCGAGACCGTTGACTTGGCCGAACCATTCCAGACGTTGGCTGCCACCCAAGTGCCGTCCTGCAGATCGGCCTTCGAGATCATGCTCATGTCGCCCAAGTCCCGCAGGTTGACCGGCGGGGTCTGGCTCCAATCGCTCTGATACAAGTCGCGGTAGGCAAACAGCCGTTCGGCCCACGCGCGAAATCGCGGCGTACTGAAAGAGGCATGCATTTGCGCGCTCTCCGGCGCGTGGAATGTCTTGTAAGTGTCGACGTAGTTCGCGCCGTTGAAGTCGAGCTGGTAATAGCCGCGCGGCGCGCCCAAACGCTGCGTCGCCTCCGGGATGCCCTGATCGTTCAGATCGCCCGCCCACCACGAGCCCGAAAGCGCACCGGTCACGATCTGGTGGAACTGTACGGCGCCGGTGCCTGTGTTCTCGGCCCAGCCCTCGAAGTTCTCACCCGGTTCGATGTTCTCGGTCGTATGGGTATGGCCCGAGAGGCCCAGCGCCGGACGGTCGCCAATGATGTGGTAAAGGTCATGCAGGTTGTCGGTCTGATGCTTTGCCGCCGTGTTGTCCGTGAAGGTGACAAACGGGATGTGCGCCGTCAGGACAATCAGCTTGTCCTCTGGCACGTTCGCCAGATCGTTCTTCAACCACTCCAACTGGCGGCCCGAGATCACACCGTTATAGCTCGGCTTCTCATCCTCGGCGCAGAACGGATGCGGATCGACCCCGTTGCACGGGTACCGGACATTGTCGAGACCCACGAAGTGCACGTCACCGATGTCGAACGAGTAGTACTCCGGTCCCCATTCGCGGCGGAACGTGTCGAAAGAGTGCGCGTCGCTGGGTGCGTCGAAGTCCAGATCGTGGTTGCCTCCGACGAAGTACTGTGGCGTCTTGCCGACCGCGATGATCCGCTGGAACCGCTTATAGAGTGACAGATCGTCCCCCATCACGTCGCCAGCGAAGATCAGACACTCGGTCGACGCGTTGTCGCGTGCGGCCAACATGTTGCCCGCAGTCTCGCGGACATAGCCGATCTCGGTATTGGTGTAGGGCTGCGCATCACCGAAGATCAGGCAGGAGAAGACATTGCCGGTGCCGTCTTCGATCAGCGGAAAGTTTATCGCTTCGGGCAGCGGCCCGGTTGCTTCGATGCCGCCAAAGCGCAGATCGGGCGAGCCCGCGACTTTGTGGATGTAATGGAATTGCGGAACCATCCGCTCGTTCACTGGCACCGCGTGTCCGGCCGGCTTGGTGATGAAGACGTTCATGTCCTCGTAGCCAGGCAATTCATAGCTGCCGTCATTGCCGGTCGTCACGACCTCGAGCCCGTTCGAGACCAGAACGCCCGCGATGCCTGTTTCGCCCGCGTCGAGCTTCGAGTTGCGGTTGGCGTCATTGAAGACCGTCCCGCGCACCATGTCTGCGGGCGCCGTACCTTTCACAACCTCGACCGAGCCGATATAGGATGCATCCTTTGCCAGGGCCTGTGGCGCGATCAAGGTCGCGGCGACCATGGCTGATAAAGTCATTCTCATTCTGACCTCCGTCCTTCTGGGCTCCCACTCGATCAACCATAGGTAAAGCGCGCATCACGACGCCATCTTTGTTTGGTTAAGAGTTTGTGACCATCATGCGAAGCCCTGCGGTGTCTGGATTGCACCGCATCGATCCGTGCTGTCGGGTAACCGCGGTCGCCCGTGCCGTCAGGGCAGGGTCGCGGGCACGATTCCAGGCAATCGGTAGGCGCGCCCCTTGCCCAGAACATCAGCGACAAGCAACTCGATCTGCAGGGCGGCTACGTAGCTGATCTCCATGTCGCTGAGATAGGCCTTGGGGACGTGAGGGTCTGCCGTGCGTTGTTTGATGTGGGGATCGTCATCCCGCGCGTCCGCAACGATAATATGGTAGTTCAACCCTCGGACCTGCGCGAGCTTGGCGAAATCCCAGGACCGGAGCACGTGATTGCGCGTTGTCACCTCGATTATCCGCGTCCCCGGCTGGCAAAACAGAATGTTCGCCAGACCCGCGCCGTGCTGCGCAATCACGACCTTCGCCTGTCGGAACATTGCCATCTGGACGGGCAGAGCGTGCTCTTCCGATCGGATGCTGCGCACGCCCCAAGGACGAAGCCTGCTCAGAAGTTCAGCTTCGTCCCGCCAGCATCGACCGTTGCTTCCATCGCGAGAGATCAGGAGCGCCTTGGATCCCTGAACTTGCGACAATGACCCTCTAATCGGCGCTGCGTCCCGGGCGGCGATGTGCTCGACGATTGCTGAGAGCGATCCCCACGCCTTCTGAGCCGTTGGCGAGTCTGGCAGAGTCGCGGACGTCGTGCTTTCGTCTCCGATCAACGAGCGTGGCGCAAAGAAAACGGCCTCGTCCATCTGCACGGAAGCGCCAAGAATGTGGCGGATCTGCCCGCGAAACTGCGGGAACAACTGCTTGACCGATTCCCGGATGAACGTCGTGTGGTCCTTTGCGAACACCACGATGTTGTCGAACTCCGACAGTGACCGGTACTGGGCTAGCAGCGCCAACCGGGGCATCTGTTCGCCTACCCAGTGATAGAAATTCGATGCTTGACCGACGCCCGTGAAAGCAATGGATCGACCGCGCACAATCTCCGGCTCTGCCAGCACGCCGACCCGCAAAGCCCAATGCCTGCCATTGGGATCATAGTGCTCTGTCATGTCCTTGGTGCCTGCCGAAAGCGGCAGGAAGCGCCCGCCGATCCGCGCGAGCTTCATTTCCATGTAGACGTCGCTGGCCAACAGGATCGCTTCATCGTGGAAGATGATCTCTTCGATGCGACCCGCCCTCAGTTTCTTCCGAGCGCTCTCAATCTCGTCGGCGAACTGGGGATTGATGCGGATCTTCCGGCAATCGTAGAGTTCGACGGGAAAGGGCGGTGTAAGCAGTGTTGACTGCGCTTCCGGATTTAGAATCTCGACATCCGGATGCTGCGTTGCCGGATAGACTGAACAGTCCTGCGGCTGGAACGCGGCCAGCCGGGCCCGCTCGTGATCGAGCGTCGATGCAGTTTCATCCACAGTCCCGTCCACGTCCGGTGTTCCACCAAAAACTGTCCCGCGCGCTTCGGGCGAAGCTCATAGTGAAAGTTGGTTAACGCCGCTATACTAAGGCAGGCGCTGCGGCCAATCGTTCCTGCCGAGTGCGGTGGAACCCATTTGCTTGCATTGCCGCGCCGGCGCATCCACGCTTTGCACCAAATGCGATTCTCTGAGGACGCCGCCATGTCAGTCACCGACCTCCACCCGAAAGACGACAACCTGCCGTTTTGGCAGGAGCGTGTTGATCTTGCAGCGAGCTTTCGTTGGACGGCTCGGCTGAACATGCACGAAGGTGTCTCGAACCATTTCTCTCTCAGCGTGAACGAGGATGGGACGCAGTTCCTGATGAACCCTAATCAGGTTCATTTCAGCCTGATCAAGGCGTCTGACATGCTGTTGCTCGACGCGAACGATCCAGCGACCATGGACCGGCCCGATGCACCGGATCCGACCGCCTGGGGTCTGCACGGTGCTCTGCACCGGCTCTGCCCGCACGCCCGCTGTGCGATGCATGTGCACTCGATTCATGCGACCATTCTGGCAACCCTGAAGAATCCCGTCTTGCCGCCGCTTGATCAGAACTGCGCGCTATTTTTTGACAGGATCGCCTATGACACTGAATATGGAGGTTTGGCGCTGGACGAGGAAGCCGAGCGTGCCTGCCACGCGCTCAGAGATGCGTCGAAGCAGGTTTTGGTCATGGGCAATCATGGCATCATGGTGATCGGTCAGACTGTCGCTGAAGCGTTCAACCGGATGTACTACTTCGAACGGGCCTGCGAGATTTATATCAAGGCGCTCTGGACCGGACAGGAACTGGCCGTGATCGACGACGCGACAGCGGCTCAGGTGGCACGAGAGAATGACGAGTTCGGCGTTGTCGCCGACAAACATCTGGACAGCGTCAAGGCGCTGCTCGATCGCTCGGAACCGGACTACAAAGACTGATTGTTCGTCCGATGTCCGATGCGGCGAAGGACCATCCGAACGTTTTTGCCTTCCCGCCGTTGATATTGGCGTCTGCAATGGCGGTGTCGTGGGGGTTGGGCGTGCTCTTTCCGCTTTCACTCCTAACCCCCGCGTTCTCGGGCATAGCGTTGGTCTTCGGAATTGCCGATTGTGCGCTGGCCGCGTTCATCGCTCTCTCTGCAATTCTTGCGTTCAAACGGGCCGGGACACATGTCGAGCCGCACAAACCCGCGCTGGTGCTGGTAGAGGATGGCCCGTACCGTTTCACGCGCAATCCGATGTATCTCGGGCTGCTTCTGCTCCAACTCGGGGTCAGCTTCATTTTCTCACTCGACTGGGGTCTGATTGTGCTGCCGGTCCTGTGGATCACGCTGCATCGTGGCGTCGTTCTGCGCGAAGAAGCCTACCTGACCACGAAATTCGGCGCACCTTACGTCGAGTTCCTGAGCCGGACGCGGCGCTGGATCTGAGGATCGATTGAGGTCACCCTCGTGGGAAACCGCGCGGGACCGAGCAACATGGCGGCACCACCAGAGTTCAACATTGATCTACAGACGTTCTGGGCAGATCCCTACCCAGATCTCGCCCGGATGCGATCCGAGACACCGGTATGTTTCGTGCCGCAACTTGGCTCGATCCTGTTCACGCGGCGTGATGATATCGCGGAGTGCGAGAAGAACATCGCGGTGTTCTCGTCCGACCAGCCCGATGGGCTGATGAACAAACTGATGGGCCAGAACATGATGCGCAAGGACGGTCTGGCGCATCAGGTCGAACGCAAGGCGACGTTCCCGGCCTACTCACCGCGCACCGTTCGGGACCAATGGGCAGAATGGTTCCGCACAGATGCAGAGGCGCTGCTGGCCAATCTGAAGCCGCGCCGCCATGCGGACCTTGTGCGCGACTACGCCATGCCGCTTTCGGGCGCGGCGCTGTGTGCCATGACCGGATTGGAGGATCTGACGCCAAAGCAAATCGACTGGATCAGCCAGTCGATGATCACCGGGATCGCGAACTACGCCGGTGAGCCGGAGATAGAAGCCGAGTGTCACCGCGCCACATCCTTTGTGGATGCGGCGATCGATCTTCGTCTGGCAGCGGTGCGTGACGCACCGGACAAGTCCTTGATCTCGGTTCAAGCTCAGGCCGGACTTCCGGTCGAGACGATCCGCGCAAACGTGAAACTCGCGATCTCTGGCGGGCAGAACGAACCACGCGACGCTATCGCCGGCGCGATTTGGGCTTTGCTCACACACCCTGAGCAACTTGCTCAGGTCAGGGCGGGCGAGGTTTCATGGCAGCAGGTGTTCGAGGAATACGTACGCTGGATGTCTCCGATCGGGATGTCGCCGCGCCGCATTGCGCGGTCATTCGAGTGGGATGGTATCGACTTGGCGCCCGGGGATCGCGTCTTCTTCATGTTCGGCTCGGCCAATCGCGATGAGTCCGTATTCAAGGACGCGCACCGGTTCGACATCACTCGTAATACGTCGAAGCACATCGCCTTTGGCGCTGGACCACATTTCTGCGCGGGCGCCGCGGCGTCTCGCAGTTTGATTGCTGACGTCGCCTTGCCGATGATTTTTTTGGCTTTGCTGGATATGAGGATCACTGCGCCCCCCAGTCTCGGAGGATGGGCCTTCCGCGGGTTGCTCGATCTGAATGTGTCGTGGAGTGCTTGAGCGATAGTATCGTGAGCTTGCAGGCGCAAGTCTACGCAACCTTCAGAAGTCTATCTATAATTCATTCAATTTTTCTCGTAAAGAGTGTGTATAATCATAACTAAATCATGAAATTTTAAGTACGTGTATTTAATAATTTTTGAGATAGACGCAGAAATCACCTTCACTTTAATGTATTGAGCGCTCATTTACGAGATCGGAAGGTTTTACAAGGACAACTCTCCCCGAGTCTCATTCGACCGGGAACCTGTGAATGTCCAGTGACGATCAAGACCAACGCATGTCCGGCACCTCTGACCGGCGATTTCTTCCGCGCTCCGAGCCCGGGCGACGTTCGGAGGACGTAAAGACCAAGGATATCCTGCCGGACCTTGATGTCGAAGATGCTGTGCCGCGGTCGACGCCGGTATCTTATCTGTTCATTCTCTTCGCCACACTGATGATCGGTGTAGTTGGTGTTCGGTCGCTAAACTCCTATTTCGCGCCGTTGCTCTACGATGATCGACATGTCTGGGCAGTTGGGGAGACGGTGAGCGAGGGGCGCAGCTATCTCACATATGACCTGAACATCGAAACACGCGGCCTGCGTCGCGAGAGCATTCGCAACCTGCCATCGCGCCCGGAATTTGTTGTCATGGGGGCGAGCCATTGGCAGGAAGCGCACGGTGCGATTGCCCCCGGAGTCGACTTCTACAACGCACATGTTCACCGCGACTACTACGAGGATATCGTGGCAGTCGCGAGTTGGTTCTACCAATTTGACAAGATGCCAGAGAAGCTGATGATCTCGATTCGGGACAATCAGTTTGCACCGGTCGAAGATCGAACGGATTTTCTGTGGGTTCCGATCCTTCCGGATTATCGCCAAGCAGCGCCGA
>JBHJIZ010000142.1:0-7903 GCA_050043005.1 Paracoccaceae bacterium | reverse complement strand
TGAGCGTTCTTGAAGACCACATCCGGCGGGAGCGCACAATATGACCATCCAAACCGCAGAGTTTTCAAACGGTTTCCGCGTTGTCACCGAACGTATGCCGGGGTTCGCCTCGGCCTCGTTGGGTGTCTGGGTGGATGCCGGTACGCGTCACGAGACGGTTGCCGAGAACGGGATCGCGCATTTTCTGGAGCACATGGCGTTCAAGGGAACCTCGCGGCGCACGGCATTGCAGATCGCGGAAGAGATCGAGGATGTCGGCGGATATCTGAATGCGTATACCAGCCGCGAGCGGACCGCTTATTACGCCCGTGTCTTGTCCGCCGACGTTCCGCTGGCGCTGGATTTGATCGCGGATATCCTGCGCGACCCGATCCTGGATGCAGCAGAGATCGAAATCGATCGCGGTGTGATTCTGCAAGAGATCGGCCAGTCGCACGATACGCCGGATGACATCATCTTCGACTGGTTGCAGGAGACGGCATTCCCGGACCAGCCGATGGGCCGAGCCATCCTGGGCCCGCCCGAGCGGGTCCGTGCTTTTCAGCGTGCGGACTTCCAGAGCTTCATCGGAAACCACTATGCGCCGGAGCGCATGATTCTGGCCGCTGCGGGCGATGTCGAGCATGATGAGATCGTCCGCCTGGCCGAAGGCCTGTTTGGCGATATGGCGCGCGTGACGCAGCCGAACGCTCAATCCGCCGACTATGCCGGAGGCGACCGGCGCGAGGTCAAGGACCTGGAGCAAGCGCATTTCTGCCTGGCGCTCGAGGCACCCGGATATCGCGATCCCGATTACCACGCCGCTCAGATCGCCTCGATCGTTCTCGGGGGCGGCATGGCCTCGCGGCTGTTCCAGGAGGCCCGGGAAAAGCGGGGGCTGTGTTACACGATCTTCGCGCAGACTGCTGCCTGGGCCGAGACCGGATTGATGATGGTCTATGCGGGGACGGGCGGGACCGAAATCGCCGATCTGGTCGACCTGACGGCCGACGAACTCAGCCGGGCCGCACGCGACCTGACCGAGCACGAACTCGCCCGGGCCAGGACACAGACGAAAGCAGGGCTGGTGATGGGATTGGAGCGCCCGGCGTCGCGGGCGGAAAGGCTTGCGACACTGATGTCGATTTGGGGCGAGATCATTCCGCTGGAGGAAACAGTTGCGAAAATCGATGCCGTGAGTGTTGACTCCGCGCGGGCGACTTTGGCCAAGATCCTGATGTCGCAGCCAAGCCGGGCGCTTTATGGCCCTGTCAGCGCTGCGCCGACCCTTGATGAGATGGCAGCCCGCCTTGCGGCCTGAGCAGGTGTGAATGTTTGCACGGCGCAACAGATCGGCAGTCGAGATCGGGACCGAACGACTGGTTCTCCGGCCGCCTCAAACGCGCGATTTCGAAGACTGGGCGAGCCTGCGCCGGGACAGCCGCGCGTTTCTGGTTCCGTGGGAGCCGTCCTGGTCGCGCGATCACCTGACAAGCCGTGCCTTCCGGAACCGGGTGGTTTGGGCGGACCGGGCCATTCGCCAGGGCGAAGCCTTGCCGTTGATGCTGGTGGAACGCGCCAATGGCGCGATCATCGGCGGTGTCACGCTGTCAAACATGCGGCGCCAGCCCGCGCAGGCCGGGACGCTGGGGTACTGGGTCGGTGAACGGTTTGCGCAGATGGGCTACATGTCCGAGGCCCTGCACGCTGTGCGCGACCATGCCTTTGGTTCACTGGATCTGTCGCGGCTCGAGGCGGCCTGCCTTCCGGAGAACATGGCATCGCGCAAGCTGCTGGAGCGCTGCCACTTTAAGTATGAGGGCGTCGCGCAGGCCTATCTTCAGATCAACGGACGCTGGCGCAATCATGTCCTGTACGCCTGTTTGAGGGCGGATCGACGAGGTCGTGTTGAGGAGTAAACCCGATCAGGCGTGACCTCCGCTACCAAGGAGTGCTGGATCGATTCCAAGTTTGGACATGGCCAGATCCCATTTGGCGTCCTGATTGTCGCCGAAAATCAAGCTGGCATCAGGTTCGCACAGCAGCCAGCCATTCATCTGTAACTCTGACTCCAACTGACCCGGCGCCCAGCCAGCATATCCGAGCATCAGCAGAGCTTGATCAGGGCCACGCGCCATCGCGATATCTTGCAGGATCTCGATCGTTGCCGTCATCGAGGTTTCTTCATCGACCTTCAGCGTCGCGCCTTCGGCGTGATAGTCAGATGAATGCAGGACGAATCCGCGCTCTGTCTCGACAGGGCCACCGAACTGGATCGGACGCGGCGCGTTCACGCTGCCGATCGGAATCTCGATCTTCTTGAACAGATCTTCCCAAACCAGATCACCAACCAGCTTGTTGACGATCAGACCCATCGCCCCGTCATCGGAATGCGCACAGATGAACACCAGGGACTTCGCAAACCGCGGATCCTCCATGCCAGGCATGGCGATCAGCACCTGACCGTCGAGGAACTCTGCCGCCGTCTGCTCGTGCTCCGGATCCATGATGAAAGAATGACCCTCAACTGTGGCTGGATCAAGAAATTGCGAGACGTCTTGCCCGGGCGCCGCGTCGCAGTCATGTAGGTGTCATGAGAGGGTTCACACGTTCCTGGAAGATCGCCGCGGCCACAGCGCTTGCTGTGTCGGTCGCTGCCGTGCAGGTAACATCGGCAGTTGCGCAAAGCATCGTTGCAACGGGCGAGTCGTTCATCACGTCACGACTGCTTCCGGGGTATTCAGTAGCGGATAAC
Organism: Paracoccaceae bacterium; assembly: GCA_050043005.1. Classification (GTDB taxonomy): domain Bacteria; phylum Pseudomonadota; class Alphaproteobacteria; order Rhodobacterales; family Rhodobacteraceae; genus Thermohalobaculum. Next base: position 5,169 of record JBHJIZ010000142.1, on the reverse strand, counting down.
ACGCGGATCGCCGGGCTTCGCATGTCGATGAAACCGGGCTGGAAAACATATTGGCGGACGCCCGGTGAGACCGGAATTCCACCGCGCTTCGACTGGTCTGCGTCGGAGAACATCGAAGCCCTCAAGGTTCATTGGCCGCGGCCTGCATTGTTTGAGAGCTTTGGGATGCGAACAGCAGGGTACGGCGATGTGGTGGTCCTTCCGATCGAGTTGACGCCGGTCGATCCCGATCGCCCGATGCGTCTGGCACTTTCCGCCGAACTGGGTGTTTGCCGTGAGATCTGTGTGCTCGAACATGTCGAGCAGGTTCTGGAGATCGCACCGGACGCACAACAGATCGGGAAGCGGCAAATCCGGTCGGCCTTGCGCCGTGTGCCCAAGGTACCCCAAAACGCAGAGGTAACGGTTGCCGCCTGCGATCTTGGCCGTTCAGGGTCCGATCAGATGCTGTCGGCCGTATTGCAGTTCAGCGACATGCCGGAAGCTCCGGTTGTGTTGGTCGAACACAAGGACGGGGCATGGATCAAGCGCACCAAACACCGGATGGGCGACTCGTCACTCGATCTCGATATCTACTTCGTCCAATCGAAAGATCGACCGTGGGTGGACCGCTCAGCATTCCGCATGACTGTGTTGACCGAGACTGCGGCTTACGATCTGCACGGCTGCAAGACCGGATAGCGATCCACAGCGGCCGGGTTAGCGCGTACTCTCCAGTGCAGCACCTGCGGCAATCATTGCATCGATCTCGGCCTCGGAGTACCCGATATCTGCAAGGATAACCCTTGTCTCCTCACCAAACCTGGGTGGTTTCTTCTTGGCTGGTGCGGCGGGCGTGCGGCTCATCTTGATTGGGTTGCCGGTCGTTCGGAACCCGTCGATGTCGATGGCCATCTCGCGATGTTTGGTATGTGCTGCTTCCATCACTTCCGGCACGGTGAGGACGGGACCCGCGGGCACGCCTGCTTTCATCAGCGTCTCCGCCAGCTTTTCGCCGTCCCACTCCGCCATCAGAGGTTCGAACCGTGCGCGCAGCGCTTCCTGATTTGTCAGGCGCCCGGCATTGTCCTTGAAGTTTGCTTCATCGGGCATTTCGGGCACACCCAGCACCGTACACAGGCGCTTGAACTGGCCATCATTTCCACCCGCGATAAAAACATCGCAGGTCTTTGTCGGATAGGCATCGTAGGGGGAGAGATTGGTGTGCCGGTTGCCCGTGATGACCGGTGTCTTCCCGCTGAGGAAGTAGTTCGCATAATGCGGGAACAGCAACGAGACACCGGTGTCGTAGAGCGACGTCTCGATGAACTGGCCCTTTCCGGAATTGGATCGCTCATAGAGCGCCATGTTGATCCCGATGGCGGCCGCCATACCGGTCGCAATATCGACAATGGCGATCCCCAGCCGCGTCGGACCGCCACCCGGCACGCCGTTGACGGACATCATTCCGGCCTGCGCCAGGATCACGGCATCATACCCCGGCAACCCACCCATCGGACCATCGGCGCCGAAACCCGACACCTTGGCGTGGATCAGCCGGGGGAAGCGCTTTGACAGTACGTCCTCATAACCCATGCCCCATTTCTCCATGGAGCCGGGTTTGAAGTTCTCGATCAGGACATCCGCGGTTTCCAGCAGCTTGAAGAGCGCCTCTTTTCCGGCATCCTGCCGCAGATCCAGTGCCATGCCGCGCTTGTTGCGGTTGATGCCAGCGAAGTAGCTGGCGGCGCCAAATTCCTCGTGGAACGGAGGACCCCAGTGGCGCACGTCATCGCCCTGAGGTGGTTCGATCTTGATCACATCCGCGCCATGGTCGCCCAGCCATTGCGTGCAGAACGGTCCCCCAAGGACCCGCGTCAAGTCAATCACACGAATGCCGTCAAGCGCACCCATCTTGGTCTCCGTTTTCGGTTGTTCAGGCGGCGAGGCCCCAGATCCGGCCTGCGAACTCCGGGTAGAAGGTAAGGATCTTCGGCGCGATCTCCACCCGGATGCGCTCGAGCCGCTCGGCTGAGGGGGCAGGGGTTTCGGTAACGCCATTGTCCACGTCGAACTCAAACCCGGTCATCTCGCGAATGCTCTCGACCGTCTCCCCGGCATGGATTGTCTTCAGCCGGAACCGTCCAACGTCCTTGACCCAGTCGAATACGGCCCGTCCCGTGACCAGTGCATGGGGCCCGCCAGGGCGGTGGACATCCGGTGCGCTGATGCCGGGGGCCGAGATGAAGTCAACCTTCTCGACCAGCGTGCGGGGCGAGTGTTCCTCGCGGAACAGGATCACCTTGGGCACGACATAGTACATCAGGGCAGATCCGAACGAGCCCGGGAAGCGTTTTTTCAGGGCGGGGTATTCGCCGACGCCGACGAGGTTGATGTTGGCATTGCCATCGATCTGCACGCCGCCAAGAAAGAACGAATCAATTCCGCCACGCGCGGCCAGATCGAACAATTCGCGTGAGCCTTCGGTGAACGGGTTGTGGCGCCGGGAGTGAATGATGGTGACCTGCATGCGGCCCGCGTTACGCGCGGCTTTCTCGGACTTGGCGAGAAGGGCGGCGGCCCCGGGAATCGGCGAAGCGGCACCGACGGCGACATGGCGGTCTTCCGCCAGCATGTCGCATAGCAGCGAGATCAGCAGTTCTTCACGGGTCGCCTCGCTCATGCCGCGGGCCGCGCGAGGATCCCCTGATCTGACAGGTAGTCGGCAAACCCCGCTTCGGTCGCGGCCATGCGGACATAGGTCCGCAGCGCTTCGCCGTCAGGATCGTATTGATCGGTCAGGCCCATCGGCCACGCTCCGTTCGGTGCCTCGGCGATCCCCGTGAAGTAAAAGGCCGGGATGGCGCCGGCGGCCGTTGCTTCGGTTTCGAACAGATCGCCATCGACGATTTTCTCGACCGTCACGTAAACCGCCTTCGATGCATGTGTAAGCGTTGCGAGTTCGCGTTGCCGCCCGATGAAGACGTTTCCGTTGGCGTCCGCGTAAGGAGCATGGAACACGGTGACGTCCAATGGCCGCGCGGGCAGCAGCACGACAGGGTCGGCTGTGTTCGAGAACGGATTGTCGATCGTTCGCCAATCCGGGCGATGTGCTTCGATGTCCGAACCAATCAGCCCGCGCAAGGGCATGAACGGCACGCCTTTCTGGACCGCTTGCAACTGCGTGTGGAGCGCTGGGCAGGTCGAGTCCTGCATCGTGATTGTGCCGGACTGGAAGGCCCGGCTGAAGCACGGCGCAAGCCCATACTCACCCATAGTCACAGCCGCGGCTTCGACATCCTTGACGCATCCGGCGCCGATCAGCATATCGCCCTGCATCGTCGTCAGCGGCAGGCAGTAGAGCCGAAGGTCCCTGGCACCGCGCGCGATCAGCTCGCGCGTCACGGCCATGGGAACGCCTGAGTAATCCGCAGGCACACCCAGCAGGGTGCCATCGGGGATCGCCTCGGCGATTTCTTCAACACGCATGTGATCGACGTTGGTCATTGCTGAACTCCGTGGTCCCGCAGTTGTCATCTGCAGACGTTGGCTGTTCAGTACCATCTCACGCGGCAACAGGACAAGCACAGCAGGGAGCGGCTGGATCTCATGCGCGATACCGAGTTCCTGGGGGCGGGTGACCCGGGTGCACTTGAAGCCTTGTTGGGGATTGGCGATCGCAACGTTGCCTTTGTAGCACTGACCGAGGCGTTTCGCCGGTTCGGCTGGCTTGCGGCGAAGACCGATCCACTGGGGCTATCCTGTTCAGCCGAAGTGCCCGCGATTGCCCCAGAACGTTATGGCTTGAGGCCGGCGGACGCCGAACACCTGCAGCGCGCCTATTGTGGCGGCATCGGCTGGCAGATTGGACATATCGAGTGTTCCGAGAGACGCACCTGGCTGGCAGCGTCAGCGGAGGAGGGTTTCGCCCCGGAGATTGCGCGGCGCAAGCGTGCGCTCGATCTGATCGCCTCTGCCGAGATGCTGGAGGCGGTGTTTGATCGGCGGTTGCCCGGAGCAAAAACCTTTGGGCTGAGCGGATGCGAAACCATGGTCGTCCTGCTGGATCGGTTGCTGGACGCGGCTGCGTGGCAGGGGATCGAAGCAGTCAACGTCGCAGGGGTGCACCGCGGCCGATCGACTCTGATGGCACTGGTCTTCGGGAAACCGATCGCGCGGCTGGTCGCGGACGCCAAAGGCGTGCCCGAGGTTCCGGAAGACTTGGGTGCATCCTCGGATTCGCCATATCATTTAGGTTGGACTGGTGCGGTAAACCTTCCAAATGGATCGCTCGAGGTCTCGGTCGCGCCGCATCCGTCGCATCTGTCAGTGGTTGCGCCCGTTGTGCAGGGAAGGACACGCGCGAGCCAAGATCGCGGTCATGCCGTCCTGCCGATTGCGATCCACACAGACGCGGCTTTTGCGGGACAGGGCATCAATGCCGAGATGCTGCAACTCTCGGGCCTGCCGCCCTATGATATAGGTGGCACAATCCATGTGATCCTGAACAACCAGATTGGCTTCACGACAGACATGGCAGAGGCGCGAACGGCACGAACTCCGGCTGATGTCGCGCGCATGACCGGCGCGCCCATTGTTCACGTAAACGGTGACGATCCGGACGCGGTGCTGAACGTCGCCGAGATTGCCATGCGCTACAGGAGGACTTTCGGTACAGACATCGTCATCGATCTGATCGGTTATCGGCGTAAGGGCCACAACGAGATCGACGATCCGCACTTCACGCAGCCCGAAATGTACGCACGTATTTCGGCGTTGCGGCCACTCTCGGAGCGTTTTAGCGAAGTTGCGTCTCTGGCGCCTGAGACACGGGATCTAGAGCAAGACCTGGATCACGCCTTCAGCATAAACGCTGAACGTGCGAACCTTGTGTCCGGTCCAACGCAAGGCCTGCGCACGGACATCGAAGACGTGATGCTTCGCCCTGTCGAAACCGGGTTGGAGGCGGACGAGGTGAGCCGACTCTGCAACGCAATCACGCGTTGCCCGGGCGAAATCGACCTTCACCCAAGAACTGCGGACTTCCTGGAGAAGCGCCGGACGTCAGTGGCAGAGGATACCGGAATCGACTGGGCGACGGCCGAAGCTTTGGCGATTGCATCATTGTTGGACGGCGGAACAGCCGTGCGTCTGAGTGGCCAGGATTCTGTGCGCGGTGCGTTCACTCAG